>NZ_JBIDAU010000009.1:0-444290 GCF_043202655.1 Streptomyces sp. NPDC048171 | reverse complement strand
AAACGCCCGGTTACATTCCGAACCCGGAAGCTAAGCCTTACAGCGCCGATGGTACTGCAGGGGGGACCCTGTGGGAGAGTAGGACGCCGCCGAACTCCTCTTAGAGCTCTGGCTCTTGGGCACACAGCCCGAGAGCCAGAGCTTTTTTGCGTTGAGGTAAGGTCAGTGAGCATCATTGGCTCGTTTCCCACCAGGAGGCCCCCGCGTGGAGGTCCAGGAGACCCGCGTGCAGACCGACCGGGTCCTCACCATCCCGAACATCCTGAGCATGGCGCGCCTCGCCGGCGTGCCGCTCTTCCTGTGGCTCATCCTCCGCCCCGAGTTCGGCGGCCCGCAGAGCGACGGATGGGCGCTGTTGGTGCTGGCCCTGAGTGGGGTCAGCGACTACCTGGACGGGAAGCTCGCGCGGCGCTGGAACCAGATCAGCAACCTCGGGCGACTCCTGGACCCCGCGGCCGATCGGCTCTACATCCTGTCGACGCTGGTGGGCCTCACTTGGCGGGAGATCCTCCCCCTCTGGTTGACACTTGTACTTCTTGCCCGCGAGGCGGTCCTGCTCGTGATGGTGGGCATCCTTCGCCGGCACGGCTATCCGCCGCCACAGGTGAACTTCCTGGGCAAGGCGGCCACCTTCAACCTCATGTACGCCTTCCCCCTGCTGCTGCTCAGCGACGGCAGCGGGTGGATCGCGTCACTTGCCGCTGTTTTCGGATGGGCGTTCGCCGGATGGGGTACAACCCTGTACTGGTGGGCAGGTGTCCTCTACGTGGTGCAGGTCCGCCGCCTGGTCCGTGCGGACGCCACAGCCGATTGAACTCGCTGATTGTGCGGCCCCAGTGGCCGGATGGCCCGCGCTGGAAAAGTGCGGGACCCTGGACGGGTGAAGTCGGCTTAACCGTCGTCTCTTAGAGGAGGACGCTTCCGACATGAAGGCCGTCGTGATGGCTGGAGGCGAAGGCACCCGCCTTCGTCCCATGACCTCGAGCATGCCCAAGCCGCTCCTGCCGGTGGCCAACCGGCCGATCATGGAGCATGTGCTGCGGCTGCTGAAAAGGCATGGGCTCAACGAGACCGTCGTCACCGTTCAATTCCTGGCCTCCCTGGTCAAGAACTACTTCGGTGATGGCGAAGAGCTCGGGATGGAGCTCACGTATGCCAATGAGGAGAAGCCACTCGGTACCGCAGGAAGCGTCAAGAACGCCGAGGAGGCATTGAAGGACGATGCCTTCCTCGTAATTTCCGGCGATGCCCTGACCGACTTCGATCTCACCGATCTGATCAATTTCCACAAGGAAAAGGGCGCGCTCGTCACCGTGTGTCTGACACGCGTGCCCAACCCGCTGGAATTCGGTATCACCATCGTCGACGAGGAGGGCAAGGTCGAGCGCTTCCTGGAGAAGCCGACCTGGGGCCAGGTCTTCTCGGACACGGTGAACACCGGAATCTACGTCATGGAGCCCGAGGTCTTCGACTACGTCGACCCCGATGTGCCCGTGGACTGGTCCGGCGACGTCTTCCCGCAGCTGATGAAGGAAGGCAAGCCCGTCTACGGCTACGTCGCCGAGGGCTACTGGGAGGACGTCGGCACCCACGAGAGCTACGTCAAGGCCCAGGCCGACGTTCTGGAACGCAAGGTCGACGTCGACATCGACGGCTTCGAGATCTCTCCGGGCGTCTGGGTGGCCGAAGGCGCCGAGGTGCATGCGGACGCCGTGCTGCGGGGGCCGTTGTACATCGGTGACTACGCGAAGGTCGAGGCCGGCGCCGAAATCCGCGAACACACGGTCGTCGGCTCCAATGTCGTCGTCAAGAGCGGCGCCTTTCTCCACAAGGCCGTGGTGGCGGACAACGTGTATGTCGGCCCGCAGAGCAATCTGCGGGGCTGTGTGGTCGGCAAGAACACCGACATCATGCGTGCCGCGCGGATCGAGGACGGCGCGGTCATCGGCGACGAATGCCTGGTCGGCGAAGAATCGATCATCCAGGGCAACGTGCGGGTCTACCCGTTCAAGACCATCGAGGCCGGAGCCTTCGTCAACACCTCGGTCATCTGGGAGTCCCGGGGCCAGGCGCACCTGTTCGGGGCGCGTGGCGTGTCCGGCATCCTGAACGTGGAGATCACGCCGGAACTGGCGGTACGGCTGGCCGGCGCCTACGCGACCACCCTCAAGAAGGGCTCCACCGTCACCACCGCCCGGGACCACTCCCGTGGTGCCCGTGCGCTGAAGCGGGCGGTGATCTCCGCGTTGCAGGCCAGCGCCATCGACGTACGCGACCTGGAGAACGTACCGCTGCCCGTGGCGCGGCAGCAGACCGCGCGGGGCAGCGCGGGCGGGATCATGATCCGGACCACCCTCGGCGTGCCGGACTCCGTCGACATCATGTTCTTCGACGGGCAGGGCGCAGACCTGTCGCAGGGCAGCCAGCGGAAGCTCGACCGGGTGTTCGCGCGGCAGGAGTACCGGCGCGCGTTCCCCGGTGAGATCGGGGACCTGCACTTCCCGTCCAGTGTGTTCGACTCGTACACCGGATCGCTGCTGCGGAACGTCGACATCACGGGGATCGCGGACTCCGGCCTCAAGGTGGTCGTCGACGCCTCCAACGGCAGTGCGGGGCTGGTGCTGCCCAGTCTGCTCGGCAAGCTCGGTGTCGACTCGCTGACCATCAACCCCGGACTCGACGAGTCCAGGCCTACCGAGACCGGCGACGTGCGGCGGTCGGGGCTGGTGCGGCTCGGTGAGATCGTGGCGTCCTCCCGGGCGGCCTTCGGGGTGCGGTTCGACCCGGTCGGCGAGAGGCTGTCGCTCGTCGACGAGAAGGGCCGCATCATCGAGGACGACCGGGCGCTGCTGGTGCTGCTCGACCTGATCGCGGCCGAGCGGCGCAGCGGGCGGGTCGCCCTGCCCGTGACGACCACCAGGATCGCCGAGCAGGTCGCCGCGTACCACGGCACCCAGGTGGAGTGGACGACCACCTCTCCGGACGACCTGACGCGGGTCGGCGGCGAGGAAGGGGCCATCTTCGGCGGCGACGGCAAGGGCGGGTTCATCGTCCCCGAGTTCAGCAGTGTCTACGACGGTACGGCGGCCTTCGTGCGGTTGATCGGGCTCGTCGCACGGACGCAGCTCACACTGAGCCAGATCGACGCGCGGATCCCCCGGGCGCACGTCCTCAAGCGTGATCTGGCGACGCCGTGGGCCGTCAAGGGCCTCGTGATGCGGCGTGTCGTCGAGGCCGCCGGGGACCGCTCGGTCGACACGACCGACGGTGTGCGCGTGGTGGAGACCGACGGACGCTGGGTGATGGTGCTCCCCGACCCGGCCGAAGCGGTGACCCACCTGTGGGCCGAGGGGCCCGACGACGCCTCCGCCCAGGCGCTGCTGGACGAGTGGGCCGCGGTGGTGGACAGCGCCGGCCGGTAGAACACACCGCACGCGTGCGTGCCGGACAAGTGTCCCCAAGGGGGCCTGTCCGGCACGCCGGTGGGGCCATTCGGAGGTAGTGGCGGCGGCGTGCGACGATGTGCGGCATGCCGCAGCAACCCCCCGTTCGGAGCACATCCACGCGGCCCGCGCGCCCGGACGCGTCCATGTCCTTGCTCACCAACGTCATGGACCACAGCCTCGACGACGGCTACGCCGAGGCGGCCGCGCGAAAGAAGGCCGAGGGCGGCGGCGGTATGCCGAGGACCCTGCGGGCCAAGCTCGGACTGGCCGCAGGCCTGGTGCTGGCGGCCCTGGTCGTCACGGTCGGGGCGGCTCAGGCACGGGTCGCCGCTCCCGTGGTCGCCAAGGAGCGCGAGGAGCTGATCGACCGCATAGAGGGGGAGACCTCGGCGGCCGACGAGCTGGAGAAGAGCGTCGACGAGCTGCGGGACGAGGTGAGCGCGCGGCAGCGCGAGGCGCTGGACAAGAGCGGCGCCGGCGACCGGGCCGACCTCGTGGGCATCCTGTCGGGCGCGGTCGAGGTGCACGGCCCGGGCGTGAAGCTCGTGGTGAACGACGCCAAGGACGTGGGCACGGGCGGTGACGGGCAGCCGCGCGGCACCTCCGGCTTCTCCGACACCGGCCGGGTGCGGGACCGGGACATGCAGCGCGTGGTCAACGGGCTGTGGGAGTCGGGCGCCGAGGCGATCTCCATCAACGGACAGCGTCTGACGGCACTGTCGGCGATCAGGGCCGCCGGTGACGCGATACTGGTCGACAACAGACCGCTGGTGCCGCCGTACACGGTGCTCGCGGTGGGCGGCGGCGAGCAGCTGAGCAGCACGTTCCAGGACAGCGCCGATGGGCTGTACCTGCACGCCCTCCAGGAGAACTACGGCATCCGGACGGCCATCTCCGTGGCGAACGACCTACGGCTGCCTGCCGCACCGAGTGTGATCGTACGTACAGCACAGCCGATAACCGAGAAGGGCACATCGTGATCGCCGTACTGGGCCTCGTCGTGGGAGTCGTGGCCGGACTGTTGGTCCGGCCCGAGGTGCCGGCGGCCGTGGAGCCGTACCTGCCGATCGCCGTCGTGGCGGCGCTGGACGCCGTCTTCGGTGGACTGCGGGCCATGCTCGACGGCATCTTCGACGACAAGGTCTTCGTGGTGTCCTTCCTGTCGAACGTGGTCGTGGCCGCGCTGATCGTGTTCCTGGGCGACAAGCTGGGCGTCGGTGCCCAGCTGTCCACCGGTGTCGTGGTCGTCCTCGGCATCCGGATCTTCTCCAACGCCGCGGCGATCCGACGACACGTCTTCCGGGCGTGAGGCCGATGAGCGACCACGACCAGCAGCCGGCGAACCGGCTCCGCAAGGAACTGCCCGACGAGGTGGTACCGGCGCAGGACGCACCGGCCGCCGACACTCCCGAGGACCCGCAGCCGGTGCAGGGCGGGCCGAGCGGCCGGGACCGGCTGCTCAAGGGCCTGTGGCCGCCACGTCTGACCAGGGCCCAACTCATCGTGGCCCTGCTCCTGTTCGGGCTCGGATTCGGGCTCGCGGTCCAGGTGGCGTCCAACAGTGAGAGCGACGGCGCGCTGCGCGGTGCCCGGCAGGAGGATCTGGTCCGCATCCTCGATGAACTGGACGACCGTACTCAGCGTCTTGAAGACGAGAAGCAGGGCCTCGAGAAGCAGCGCGACGAGCTGGAGAACAGCTCCGACCAGGCGGAGGAGGCCCGCAAGCAGACGCTGGAGAAGGAGCGGCAACTGGGCATCCTCGCGGGCACCGTGGCCGCGCAGGGGCCCGGCATCACGGTGACGGTCCAGGACACGAAGGGAGCGGTCGAGGCCGACATGCTGCTCGACGCGATCCAGGAGCTGCGTGCGGCGGGCGCGGAGGCGATCCAGGTGAACGGTGTGAGGGTCGTCGCCGGCACCTACCTCGCGGACTCCGACAAGTCCGTGAGCGTGGACGGGAACAAGATCAACGCGCCCTATCGTTTCCAGGTCATCGGCAAGCCGCAGGACCTCGAACCGGCTCTCAACATTCCTGGAGGCGTGGTGCAGACTCTGGAAAAAGAACAGGCCACCGTTACTGTTGAGCGGTCGAGCAAGATCGTCGTGGACGCCTTGCGAGCGGCGGAGCGGCCTGACTACGCTCGGTCGTCCTCCCAGTGAACCGGCGGTGCATGGGGGACGTCCGGCGAGGGCATGAGGTTGCGGGGGGTCGGCGCACCGATTGGGTGGTGCGTGGTGGAAACTGTCTGGTGGAGACGGACGTTGTGAAGATGTCCGGGTCGGTCAGTACGGTCAGTCAGGGTTCGTCCTGCCCCACGGGCGGGTCTGTTTCGGTCAAGGGGAATCGCCCGTGAAGTTGTTTGCGAAGTTGTTCGGCAAGAGCGCGCGAGAGGGCAGCGACAACGCGACCGCCCGCCATCGCGCCCAGCCCGACGCGGAGGGCCGACGCCCGATGTTCCGGGACCAGGTGGGTGGTCCTGGCGGGGACATTTCCGGTGGTCAGGGCGCGCCGTCTGTTGACCCTGCACAGTCCGGCGGCATAGGTTTCGGGCAACCGTCGACCTCAGGTACGGGTGGAGGGTTCAACCCCGGTCCGTACGCGTCGAACGCCCCGGCGGGGCAGCCGCGGCAGGAGGATCCGTCCATGTCGGCCCTGGTGTGTACGAGGTGCGGTAACCGCAACGCGGAGAACAGCCGCTTCTGCTCCAACTGCGGTGCGCCGCTGCGTGCCGGCGCGGTTCCGGAGCGTGCCTCCGAGACGACCTCCACGATCTCCATCTCCGGTCTCGAGGCGTACGACGCCGAGGTCACCGGTCAGACCGCGGTCCCGGCGCTCTCGCCCGAGGCGCAGGCGGCCGTGGACGCGCTGCCGCTCGGCTCCGCGCTCCTGGTCGTGCGCCGCGGTCCGAACTCGGGCAGCCGCTTCCTGCTGGACGGTGAGCTGACCACCGCCGGGCGTCACCCGCAGAGCGACATCTTCCTTGACGACGTGACGGTCTCGCGCCGGCACGTGGAGTTCCGCCGCAGTCCGGACGGATCCTTCACGGTCGCCGACGTGGGCAGCCTGAACGGTACGTACGTCAACCGGGAGCGCATCGACCAGGTCGCCCTGTCGAACGGTGACGAGGTGCAGATCGGCAAGTACCGGCTGGTGTTCTACGCGAGCCAGCGGGGTTACTGACCCGAACCTCCAGGGAAGGTCCATGCTGCATACACCGAGCGGCGGTGCCGGTCACGGCGCCGCCGCCACGGACAGTGGGCTGATGAGCATCGGCACGGTGCTGAACGTGCTGCGTGACGAGTTCCCCGACATCAGCATCTCCAAGATCCGCTTCCTGGAGTCCGAGGGCCTCGTCGAGCCGCGGCGGACCCCGGCCGGGTACCGCAAGTTCAGCGCGCACGACGTGGAGCGTCTGGGCCGGGTGCTGCGAATGCAGCGGGACCACTACCTGCCGCTCAAGATCATCCGTGAGCACCTGGACGCCGTGGAGCGCGGTGAGGCGGTGTCGCTGCCCACGGTCGGCCGGCAGCGGGACGGAGAGACCGCGCCGGAGCCCGTCGAGAGCCCGACCGTCGCCCGGATCGGACGGGACGAGCTGCTCACCGCGGCCGGGATCGACGACCAGGAGCTGAAGGAGTGGGAGTCCTACGGGCTCCTCGCCCCCCTGCCCGACGGGGCGTACGACGCCGAGGCCGTCACCGTGGCGTCACTCGTGACGCAGCTCGGGCGCTTCGGGATCGAGCCTCGGCACCTGCGGGTGATGAAGGCCGCCGCCGACCGGGACGCCGGGCTGGTGGACCAGGTGGTCGCCCCGCTGAAACGACACCGCAACCCCCAGACCAGGGCACACGCGGAAGCGCGTACCAAGGAGCTGGCGGGCCTGGCGGTGCAGCTGCACGCGGCGCTGGTACAGACCGCGCTCGGCGTGCGGCTTCCCTGAAACACGCCTGTTCGGAGCCCCGGATCGCCCAGCCGATCCCGGCCCGACTACCCAAACGTCCCGGGCACGGCCTAGGGTTGCTGTGTGAACGAGCTCGATGTCGTAGGTGTCCGGGTCGAGATGCCCTCCAACCAACCGATCGTGCTGCTGCGCGAGGTGGGAGGCGACCGCTACCTTCCCATCTGGATCGGACCGGGTGAGGCGACGGCGATCGCCTTCGCCCAGCAGGGCATGGCTCCGGCACGGCCGCTGACCCACGACCTGTTCAAGGACGTGCTGGAAGCCGTCGGCCAGGAGCTCACCGAGGTGCGCATCACCGACCTGCGCGACGGGGTGTTCTACGCCGAGCTGGTCTTCGCCAGCGGCGTCGAGGTCAGCGCCAGGCCCTCCGACGCCATAGCGCTGGCCCTGCGCACCGGAACGCCGATCTACGGCAGCGACACGGTCCTCGACGACGCGGGCATCGCGATCCCGGACGAGCAGGAGGACGAGGTGGAGAAGTTCCGCGAGTTCCTCGACCAGATCTCGCCGGAGGACTTCGGGACGAGCAACCAGTAGGGTTTCCCCGAATCGGGGCACGCGAAACCACTCTTAGGGTGATTATCACTCGGCGTGCCGAGTGTGGCGATCGTTGACGCACCCTTGGTGACTGCCTACCTTCGAGGAGGCAGGTCAAGGACGGAGGTCGGCGTGAGGATCAGCGGCGACGGTACGGCTGGGGGTGGCCCCGGGCACGGTCTCGGGGCGAGTGGTCCGTACCCTCCCCAGGACTCTCGGCTCCGCACGGGCGGGGGGTACGCCCAGCAGGCCGGCGTGCCCGATTCCGCTCCGCAGCGGCCGGCCGCCGTGCCGACCAGTGGAGGGACGGCGGCCATGACGTCCGAAGAGATCGGCTATCGCGGGCCGACGGCCTGCGCGGCCGCCGGCATCACCTACCGGCAGCTCGACTACTGGGCCCGCACGGGACTCGTCGAGCCCAGTGTGCGGCCGGCCCACGGGTCGGGCACGCAGCGTTTGTACAGCTTCCGCGACGTGGTCGTGCTGAAGATCGTCAAACGCTTCCTGGACACAGGGGTGTCACTCCAGAACATCCGGACCGCCGTCCAGCACCTGCGGGAGCGCGGCTTCCGCGACCTGGAGCGGATGACGATGATGAGCGACGGCGCCACGGTCTACGAGTGCACCTCCCCGGACGAGGTGCACGCCCTGCTCCAGGGCGGACAGGGCATCTTCGGGATCGCCGTCGGCGTGGTCTGGCGGGACGTCGAGAGCGCGCTGTCCCAGCTGCACGGAGAGCGGATCGACACCGGGGAGACCCTGGTCGGGCACAATCCGGCGGACGAGCTGGCGCGACGCCGCAACAGGGCGGTCTGAGCGACGCGCCGGTCCGCCCGGCGCGCGGGCCGACCGGTGGCGGCCGCATTGTCAGTGGCGTAGGGCAGCATCGGAGATGTGAGAACCGCGCCCACGATCCTCCATCTCGACATGGATGCCTTCTTCGCCTCGGTGGAGCAGGCGTCCAAGCCGAGTCTGCGCGGGAAGGCCGTGGTCGTGGGCGGCCTGGGGCCGCGAGGCGTCGTCGCCACCTGCTCGTACGAGGCGCGCGTCTTCGGCGTCCACTCGGCGATGCCGATGGGCCAGGCCAGGCGGCTGGCGCCCAACGCCGCGTATCTCGTCCCGCGGTTCGAGCTGTACCGGTCGATCAGCGAACAGGTGATGCGGCTGCTCAGGGAGTTGTCGCCGCTGGTGGAGCCGCTGAGCCTGGACGAGGCGTTCGTGGACCTGGAGGCCGGCGGGACGGCCTGGGACGCGGCGTCGGCGCGGCTGGCCGGGACGAAGCTGCGCACGGACATCCGCGCCGTCACGGGTCTCACCGGATCCGTGGGACTGGCCGCCTCCAAGATGCTGGCCAAGATCGCCTCCGAGGAGGCCAAACCCGACGGGCTGGTCCTGATCCCGCCGGGGACGGAGCGGGCCATGCTGGAGCCCATGTCCGTGCGGACCCTGCCCGGCGTCGGCCCGGCGACCGGCGACCACCTGCGCCGGGCCGGCATCACCACGGTCGGGGAACTGGCAGAGGCGGGCGAGGACGAGTTGGTGCGGCTGGTGGGCAAGGCGCACGGACACGGCCTGTACGCCATGGCCCTGGCGCTCGACGAGCGGCCCGTGGTGGCCGAGCGGGAGACCAAGTCCGTGTCGGTCGAGGACACCTACGACGTGGACATCCACGACCGGGTGCGGGTCGGCGTGGAGGTGGGCCGGCTGGCCGACCGGTGCGTGCGACGGCTGCGCGCGTCGGGGCTGTCCGGGCGGACCATCGTGCTCAAGGTGCGCAGATACGACTTCTCCACGCTGACGCGCTCCGAGACGCTCCGCGGGCCCACGGACGATCCGGCGGTGGTGCGGGAGGCCGCCGCCCGGCTCCTGGACTCGGTGGACACCACGGGCGGTGTGCGGCTGCTCGGGGTCGGCGTCAGCGGCCTGGCCGACTACACGCAGGAGGACCTGTTCGCGCAGGCGGCGGGGGGCGGAGCCGAGGGCCCCGCCGAGGAGCCGGAGTCCGAGCCCGCCGCGGAGCACCGCCCGGCACCCGCGGAGCGCCGCTGGCCGTCGGGGCACGACGTGCGGCACACGCGGTTCGGGCACGGGTGGGTCCAGGGGAGCGGGCTGGGGCGGGTCACCGTGCGCTTCGAGACGCCGTACTCGCGGACCGGCCGGGTACGGACCTTTCCGATGGACGACCCGGAGCTGACGCCCGCGGCTCCGCTGCCGCTGGTTCTGTCCGAGACGCGAAGACCCGGTGAGGGTCCGGCAAGACCGGTGGCCGGTTAGCCGTACGTCCCGTGCGTGCCGGATCGGTCGCGGGGGCGGAGCGTCAGGTCTCCTCGTTGCCCTTGCCCGCCAGCTTGCCGAAGTCGTGGTCGGGGAGCGGGGGAGCGGCGGCCACGTCGAGGCCGTAGTGGTGGTACAGCTGGAGTTCCTGTTCCGGCGACAGGTGGCGGCCGACGCCGAAGTCCGGTGCCTCCTTGATCAGGGCCCGCTCGAAGGGCACGCGCAGGGTGCCCTCGACCAGCTCGCTGGGCTCCAGGGGCACGAAGGCGTCCCTGCTGAAGAGGCCGGTGCGTATCGCCGCCCATTCGGGCACGCCGGTGGCGTCGTCGAGGTACACCTCGTCCACGGTGCCGATCCTGGTGCCTTCGCGGTCGAACGCCTTGCGGCCTATCAGGTTCCGCGGGTCGATGTCAGTACGCACGGGCCCTCCACTTGGTCACCACTTGGCCGCACTGGGGTCGCACACCAGCCCGCCGAATCATCCGTAAGTACTACGAAAAACTACATATGACCGGTCGGCCACTCGAAGGTTCGTGCCGCGGGCTCGCTGGTACGCTGGCAAACGGCTGCTGACCCCGCGCGGGAGAGTCCTCCGGACACCATCGGAGGCGCCGAAGGAGCAAATCCTCCCCGGAATCTCTCAGGCTCACGTACCGCACGGACGAGGTCACTCTGGAAAGCAGAGCGGGTGTCGACGGCTTCCGCTCTCACCGACGGTGAAAGCCGGGACGCCCTCGGGCCGCCCCGGTGAAGCTCTCAGGTTGAGATGACAGAGGGGGAGGCCGTCCGGGTACCCGCGCCGTGGTGCCCCTCGAAGGTCGTCAGACCAGGAGGCCTCCGCAATGACCGCCCACCGCACTCCGCTCACCGAACTCGAACAGGCAGCGCCGTTCGAGCAGCGCCACATCGGCCCCGACCACGAGGCCCGCGCCAAGATGCTCGCGCAGGTCGGTTACGGTTCGCTCGACGAGCTGACGGCCGCCGCGGTGCCGGATGTGATCAAGAACGCCGACGCGCTGGACCTGCCGGGCGCGCGCTCCGAGGCGGAGGTGCTGGCCGAGCTGCGCTCGCTGGCCGACCGCAACCAGGTCCTGGACTCCATGATCGGCCTCGGTTACTACGGCACCTTCACCCCGCCGGTCATCCTGCGCAACGTCATGGAGAACCCCTCCTGGTACACCGCGTACACGCCGTACCAGCCCGAGATCTCCCAGGGCCGCCTGGAGGCCCTGCTCAACTTCCAGACCATGGTCGCCGAGCTGACCGGCCTGCCCACCTCCGGTGCCTCCCTGCTGGACGAGGGCACCGCCGCCGCCGAGGCGATGGCGCTCTCCCGGCGCATGGGCAAGAACAAGAAGGGCCTCTTCCTGGTCGACGCGGACGTGCTGCCGCAGACCATCGCCGTGATCCAGACCCGTGCCGAGCCGACCGGCGTCGAGGTCGTCGTCGCCGACCTGAGCGAGGGCATCCCGGCCGAGGTCGCCGAGCGGGAGATCAACGGCGTCCTGCTGCAGTACCCGGGTGCCTCCGGTGCCGTACGCGACATCAAGCCGGTCGTCGATCGGGCGCACGAACTGGGCGCGCTCGTCACCGTCGCCGCCGATCTGCTCGCCCTCACCCTGCTCACCTCGCCCGGCGAGCTGGGCGCGGACATCGCCGTCGGCACCACCCAGCGCTTCGGCGTGCCGATGGGCTTCGGCGGGCCGCACGCCGGCTACATGGCCGTGCACGAGAAGTTCGCGCGGAGCCTGCCCGGCCGCCTGGTCGGCGTCTCCGTGGACGCGGACGGCAACAAGGCCTACCGCCTGGCCCTGCAGACCCGCGAGCAGCACATCCGCCGCGAGAAGGCCACCAGCAACATCTGCACCGCCCAGGTGCTGCTCGCCGTCATGGCCGGCATGTACGCCGTCTACCACGGCCCCGAGGGCCTGCGGGCCATCGCCCGGCGCACCCACCGGTACGCCTCGATCACCGCCGCAGGCCTCGCCGCGGGCGGCGTCGAGATCGTCCATGGTGCTTACTTCGACACCGTCACCGCATGGGTGCCCGGCCGGGCCGACGCGATCGTGCACGCCGCCCGCGAGAACGGCATCAACCTGCGGCTCGTCGACGCCGACCACGTCTCCTTCGCCTGCGACGAGACCACCACGCGCGCCCAGGTCGGCGGCGTGTGGCACGCCTTCGGCGTCGAGGGCGACATCGAGGCGCTGGACGCGGAGACCGCGGAGACGCTGCCCGAGGCCCGGCTTCGCACCGACGAGTTCCTGACCCACCCGGTCTTCCACCAGCACCGCTCCGAGACGGCGATGCTGCGCTACCTGCGCCGCCTATCCGACCGGGACTACGCGCTGGACCGCGGCATGATCCCGCTGGGCTCCTGCACCATGAAGCTCAACGCCACCACCGAGATGGAGCCGGTCACCTGGTCCGAGTTCGGCGCGCTGCACCCCTTCGCGCCCGCCGAGCAGGCGCAGGGCTACCTGACCCTCATCCGTGAGCTGGAGGAGCGGCTCGCGGAGGTCACCGGGTACGACAAGGTCTCGCTGCAGCCCAACGCCGGGTCGCAGGGCGAGTTCGCCGGCCTGCTCGCCGTACGCGGGTACCACCGGGCCAACGGCGACGAGCAGCGCACCGTCTGCCTCATCCCGTCCTCCGCGCACGGCACCAACGCGGCCAGCGCCGTGATGGCCGGCATGAAGGTCGTCGTCGTCAGGACCGCCGAGGACGGCGAGATCGACGTCGAGGACCTGCGCGCCAAGATCGAGCAGCACCGCGACGAGCTGGCCGTGCTGATGATCACGTACCCCTCCACGCACGGTGTCTTCGAGGAGCACGTGGCCGACATCTGCGGCCGGGTGCACGACGCCGGCGGCCAGGTCTACGTGGACGGCGCCAACCTCAACGCCCTGGTCGGCCTCGCCAAGCCCGGCCACTTCGGCGGCGACGTCTCCCACCTGAACCTGCACAAGACGTTCTGCATCCCGCACGGCGGCGGCGGTCCCGGCGTCGGCCCGGTGGCCGTACGGTCGCACCTGGCGCCGTACCTGCCCAACCACCCGATGCAGCCCGCGGCGGGCCCGCAGACGGGCGTCGGACCGATCTCGGCGGCCCCGTGGGGCTCGGCCGGCATCCTGCCGATCTCCTGGTCGTACGTGCGTCTGATGGGCGGCGAGGGCCTCAAGCGCGCCACGCAGGTGGCCGTGCTGTCCGCCAACTACATCGCCAAGCGGCTGGAGCCGCACTTCCCGGTGCTGTACACCGGTCCCGGCGGGCTGGTCGCGCACGAGTGCATCATCGACCTGCGTCCGCTGACCAAGGCGACCGGCGTGAGCGTCGACGACGTCGCCAAGCGGCTGATCGACTACGGCTTCCACGCGCCGACGATGTCCTTCCCGGTAGCCGGCACGCTGATGATCGAGCCGACCGAGTCCGAGGACCTGGCCGAGCTGGACCGGTTCTGCGAGGCGATGATCGCCATCCGCGCGGAGATCGAGAAGGTCGGCTCCGGCGCCTGGCCCGCCGACGACAACCCGCTCGGGAGCGCGCCGCACACCGCCGCGGCCCTGGGCGGTGCCTGGGAGCACGCGTACACGCGTGAGGAGGCCGTCTTCCCGGCCGGGGTGTCCGCCGCCGACAAGTACTGGCCGCCGGTGCGCCGCATCGACCAGGCCTTCGGTGACCGGAACCTCGTCTGCTCCTGCCCGCCGCTGGACGCCTACGAGGACTGATCCCCCCGTACGCCCAGTACGTTCAGTACGACAAGAGGCTCCGTACCGCCCATCGGGCCGGTGCGGAGCCTCTTGTCGTGTCAGGCGGTCGCGAGCGACACCTCCGTCGACTTGATCAGCGCGACGACGGGAGCGCCGACGGACAGGCCCAGGTCCTCGGCGGCCTCCTTGGTGACGACGGCGGTCAGCGCGCCGCCCTCGACGGCGATCCCGACGGACGCCATCGCACCCCCCGTGGTGAGTGCGGTGACGGTGCCGGGCAGCCGGTTGCGGATCGACAGGCCCTCGGCGCGCCCGGTGGCCAGGGCGACCTCCGTGGACTTCACCAGGGCCCGGACGGCCGTACCGGCGGCGAGCGCCAGGTCGTCGGCGGCGTCCCGGGTGATCGCCGAGGTGAGGTCCTGGCCGCCGGAGAGGCGGACCTTGACCGTCGCCATGGCCTCGCCCGGGGTGACGGCGGTGACGGTGCCCGGGAGCTGGTTGCGGATGCTCAGGGTCATGGGGGGACCGTAGCCCTGGAACGGGACGCGTGCCGGGCACCCGGGGCGTTGGGTGTAACGCGATATAGCGCTAGTATGTCGCGTGACGGGGCGCACACGGGATGCCCCCTGGGAGATCGGGGTGGAGCGATGTCGGTACAGCCCTCACCGGGAGGCGGGGCGCTCGCGCTCCGGGCCTCGCACGCGGACCGTGACAGTGCCGTGGATGTCCTGAGTGCCGCCGCCGGCGACGGCATGCTGACCGCCGAGGAGCTGGACGAGCGGGTCGGCGCGGCGCTCTCCGCGCGCACCCGGGGCGAGCTGGCGGCCCTGACGGCCGACCTGCCGGTGGCGCCGGAGGGACCGTTTCAGGCCGAGGCCAAGGACGTCGTCCGTATCGAGCAGGTAGGCGCGTCCACCCGGAGGGGTGACGGGTGGGTGGTGCCGCGGCGGATGGAGATCCGGTCGGACTGGGGAGAGGTGACGCTCGACCTCGCCCGCGCGGTGATCACGCACGACACCCTCCACATCGACCTGGCCCTGCGCGGCGGCACGCTGAAGCTCGTGACACGGCCCGGCATCGTGGTGGACACCGACTCGCTGATCGCGAGCTACGCCAAGGTGAAGGTGGCTCGGGCGGCCGGTGCCGGGGCCCCCGTGACCCTGCGGGTGGCGATAGCGGGAGAGGTCAGCTTCGGGCAGGTCGTGGTGCGTGCGCCGGGTCGGCGGTTCGGGCGGAGGGCCGGCCGGGGAGGGCTTGGGGGAGACAGCCGTGACCGCGTCGGCATGGCGGATTACGCGGGGTGATCGTCCTTGGACACACATCAGGGCCGGTTCGCAACCGTGGCTGCGGGCCGGCCCCATGGTGCGCCGGGCGGAGTGATGTCACCCCGGCCGGTGGGGTGCTCAGGCGGCGGTGATCAGACCCGCGCCGACGGGGCGGTGCGGGGCGATGATCTGGCCGTCCGGCAGAAGCTCACCGGTGTCCTCGAAGAGGACGACGCCGTTGCACAGCAGGCTCCAGCCCTGCTCCGGGTGGTGCGCCACGAGGCGGGCGGATTCCCGGTCGGCGGAGTCGGCTGACGGGCACGGTGGCTGGTGCTGACACATGAGTGGGGTCTCTCGGTCTGTGGTGATGGGTGAGTCTGCTGTCTTGTCTGTCCCGCGGCGTGAAGCGTTGTTCATGGCCGCCCCCCGTATGTTTAAGTCGGTCCGAACCCAGTGTTGCCCCACGGGCGCCGATCCGCAGGTATTTCGCAGCACCGCTTCTCACAGGTTGATGACGCATCACCCGCGCGGACGGTTCAGCCCAACTGCACTGTCACTTCGGGTGGTTCGGCATGGCCGAATGGGGCTAGTCCGCGCGGGTGGACGCGATGCGGTCAGGCGGGCGAGCCCAGCAGCCCCGTCGGTGTCACCCGGTGCGTGAGGACCGGCAGCAGCTCGGCGACCCGGTGCGGGCGGTGGGCCGCGATGCCCGGAGGCGCGGGCGCCAGCGGAATCAGCAGGTCGGTGGCGGCGGGGTGACCGGCGGCGGCGTCCGCGGCGCAGTCGCCGTGCAGCCACAGGGTGAGCATGTACAGCTCGGGTACCGACAGCAGACGCGGCTGGTAGGGCTGGGGCACCGACTCGGCCTGCCGCAGCGCGCGTTCGGTCGAGGCGACGTAGGGACCCTCGAAGAAGTGCGAGAACGCCCAGCCGTCCGGGGTCAGCATGGTCTCCGCGGCCGCCACCACCCGGTCGCCGCTGCGGATCAGGAACCGCCACCCGGCCAGCCGCGTCGCCGTCGCGCCGTCCGCCGTGACCCGGTCCAGGACGTGCACGGGCAGCGGCAGTTCGGGCGCGACGGGGCCCTGGGCGCCGAGCAGCGAGGGAGTCCGGGCCTCCCGGACCGCGGTGGGCGAGGAGAGGGCGGTGAGGACGGAGCGCAGGGCGGGCTTGGGGGCCGGCGGGACACGCAGGGGCATGGTGGGTCGCCTCTCATTCGAAGGCACGGTGGCGCGAGGGCGGAGCGGGGCGGACGACGCTGTCAGCTCACGGGGCTGGGGAGGCAGGGGCCGGGGTCCGGGAACCGAGAAGGGGGTGAGGTCTGCCGCGTGTCAGCTCGACGACGGCATCCTTCGACCGTGGGCGCCGGTCTTCTGCCTTGTCCGCGGAGTTTATACGACATGTGTTCAGACTGTGTTTCGGCTAGCTGATTCCGGCAACCAGTACAAGGTTGCATTCGGTCGTGGAGATGCGGGATTTCTCCACATTTTCGGGCCGGTGCACGACGGTGACCTCGGGGAATGTTCACCGAGCGGTCGGCCAATTGTCGTCGGCGTTTTTCACGAGTTACCGGACCCGGAAACTGCTCCACGCGCCATGCCTGGTGAATGTGCCACCGGTCACATCGGCACAGCGTAGCGGGTGCCGGGCCGCCGCGGGACGTTATCGATCGCTTCGGCTGGGCATCATCCAACCTGACCGGCCACCGGCGGCCGGATCTTCGACTGCCGCTCGCAGAAGGGAAGCTTCCATGGGGGAGAAGGTCGTGGCAGGTCAGTTCGACCTGTCCGATCGCCAGCGCTACCGCGAGAAGCTGCAGCGGTGCCTGACGGGTCTGGAGCGGCTTCTGGCGGAGAAGCGGTTCGACGAACCGAAGAACCTGATGGGGCTGGAGATCGAATTGAATCTCGTCGGTGCGGACGGGATGCCGAAAATGTTGAATGCGCAAGTCCTCGAACGCATCGCGAGCCGGGACTTCCAGACAGAACTCGCCATGTTCAACCTGGAAGTCAACATCGCCCCCCACCGGCTGGGCGGCCGGGTATTCGACCGGCTCGCCGAGGAGATCCGGACGTCTCTGGCATATGCGGACCGCAAGGCCGGCGAGGTCGACGCGGGAATCGCGATGATCGGAATTCTGCCGACGCTGGACCGGGACGACCTCGTTTCCTCCAATCTCTCCGCGGTGGACCGCTACGCCCTGCTCAACGACCAGATCGTGGCCGCCCGCGGTGAGGACTTCACCCTCGACATCGAGGGGGTCGAGCGTCTGACCTGCACCTCCAAGTCCATCGCGCCCGAAGCCGCCTGCACCTCGGTGCAACTGCACCTCCAGGTCACCCCGGACCGCTTCGCCGACGTGTGGAACGCAGCCCAGGCGGTCACCGCCGCGCAGATCGC
The DNA here is from genome assembly GCF_043202655.1 of Streptomyces sp. NPDC048171. Taxonomy (NCBI): domain Bacteria; kingdom Bacillati; phylum Actinomycetota; class Actinomycetes; order Kitasatosporales; family Streptomycetaceae; genus Streptomyces; species Streptomyces sp. NPDC048171. The sequence goes on along the minus strand of NZ_JBIDAU010000009.1, from coordinate 426,696 downwards.
CGTCGGCGCCAACGCGCCGTTCCTGTTCGGCCGCGAGCTGTGGCGCGAGTCGCGCCCCCCGCTGTTCCAGCAGTCCACCGACACCCGCCCGCCCGAGCTCCAGGCCCAGGGCGTCCGGCCGCGCACCTGGTTCGGGGAGCGCTGGGTGACCTCGGCCTACGACCTGTTCGAGGAGAACCGGCGCTATTTCCCGGCGCTGCTGCCGATCTGCGACGACGAGGACCCGCTGGAGGTCCTGGACGCCGGGGGTGTGCCCTCGCTCGCCGAACTCGTCCTGCACAACGGCACCGTCTACCGCTGGAACCGCCCCGTCTACGACATCGCCGACGGCGTCCCCCACCTGCGGGTGGAGAACCGCGTCCTGCCCGCCGGACCCACCGTCACCGACGTCATCGCCAACGCGGCCTTCTACTACGGTGTGGTGCGCGCGCTCGCCGAGGAGCCCCGGCCGGTGTGGACCCGGCTGCCGTTCGAGGCCGCCGCCGCCAACTTCGAGGCCGCGTGCCGGCACGGCATCGACGCCCGCTTCGAGTGGCCGCGCCGTGGCCGGCTGGGCGGCACCACCGAGGTCGACGCCGCCGTCCTCGTACGCGACGAACTGCTGCCGCTCGCCGAGGCGGGGCTGGACGCGTGGGGCGTGGAGCCCGCCGACCGGGACCTGTACCTCGGTGTGATCGAGGAGCGGTGCCGGCGCCGGGTCAACGGCGCGTCCTGGCAGGCGGCCACGTTCCACCGGGGGCTGGAGGCGGGGCTGTCCCGGGAGGACGCGCTGGCCGCCACGACCCGCCGGTACGTCGAGCTGATGCGCGAGGGTGATCCCGTGCACCTGTGGCCGGTGGGCCTGCCGGAGCCGGCGGCGCTGGGCTGACCCGCACCGGGCCGACGCCGGGTCGGACCCGGGCCCCGCCGCGCACCGTCCCATACTGATCGGGCAAGCTGTGACGTCCCAGCTGGAGGCAGGTGTGCATGGCGGAGGCGGGCCCGGTGGACGATTCGTTCCCTCACAAGCCGGTCGTCGGGGAGCAGGGTCCCCCGGAGCGGCTCTCACGGCGGACCCTGCGTGACGAGACGCTGCTCGTCCTGGCGCTGTCGCTGGGCGCGAGCGGCGTGTCCGCCCTCATCAGCTTCATCGGCTCGGTCACCCGGCCCGGCGGGCTCAGGGACCAGGCGGCCACCCTCAACGCCTCGGCGGCGCCCGGCCGTCCCTGGCTGGACCTGGCCTGGCAGCTCTTCGGCATCACCACGGCCCTCGTCCCCGTCGCCCTCGTCGCGCACCTCCTGCTCCGGGAGGGCAGCGGCCTGCGCGCCCTGGGCTTCGACCGCACCCGGCCGTGGCCCGACCTGGGCCGCGGGGCCGCCGTCGCCGCCGTCATCGGCAGCACCGGCATCGCCTTCTACCTGGCCGCCCGTGGGCTCGGCTTCAATCTCACGGTGGTGCCCGAGGCCCTGCCCGACGTGTGGTGGAAGTACCCCGTACTGATCCTCTCGGCGGTGCAGAACTCCGTCCTGGAGGAGGTCATCGTGGTCGGCTATCTGCTGCGCCGCCTCGACCAGCTGGGCTGGAGCGCGGGCGCCTCGCTGGCGGCCAGCTCGGTGCTGCGCGGGTCGTACCACCTCTACCAGGGCATCGGCGGCTTCATCGGCAACATGGTGATGGGCGTCGTCTTCGTGTACCTGTACCGCCGTTGGGGGCGCGTGGGTCCGCTGGTGGTGGCGCACTCGCTGCTCGACATCGGGGCCTTCGTCGGATACGCGCTGCTGGCCGGCAAGGTGGGCTGGCTGCCGACGGCGTGAGAGTCCCCGCCCCGACGGACGGTCAGGCCAGCAGCTCACCCTCGATCACCGTCACCGCGCTGCCGCTGAGCAGCGTGCGCCCGCCCCGCAGTTCCGTGCGGACCAGGCCGGAGCGGGGCGATGCCTGGAGCCCCGTGAGGGCGGGGCGGCCCAGTCGCTCGGACCAGAAGGGCGCGAGGGCGGTGTGGGCACTGCCCGTGACGGGGTCCTCGTCGATGCCGACGTTGGGGAAGAAACAGCGGGAGACGAAGTCGTACCCCCGGGCGGGGTCGTCCGCGCGGGCGGTGGCGATGACACCCCGCGCGGAGTGGGCGCCCAGCGCCTTGTGGTCCGGCGTCAGGGCGCGCACGGTCCCCTCGTCGGCGACCTCGACCAGCAGGTCGCCGATGTTCGGTCCGGTGTCGAGGACGGTGAGCGGTTCGGCGCCGAGGGCCTCGGCGACGCCCGCCGGGGTCTCGATCGGAGTCAGCGGCGCGGTGGGGAAGTCCAGGGTGACGGAGCCGTCCTCGCCGGGCGTCGCGACGAGGACGCCGCTGCGGGTGGCGAACCGCACCGGGCCCTCGTGGGCGCCGCTGGTGTGCAGCACGTGGGCCGTGGCGAGGGTCGCGTGGCCGCACATCGCGACCTCGGTGGCCGGTGTGAACCAGCGCAGCGCCCAGTCGGCCTCGCCGCCCGCGGGCAGGGGGTGGGCGAACGCCGTCTCGGCGTGATTGACCTCCAGGGCGACCCGCTGCAGTCGGTCGTCGTCCGGGAAGGCGTCGAGGAGCAGGACCCCGGCGGGGTTGCCGGCGAAGGGCCGGTCGGTGAAGGCGTCGACGATTCGGATACGCATGCCCCGACGCTAGACGTCGCGGGGCGCCGCGGACCAAGGCCAATCGGCGATGGCTGGACCGGATTCCGCCTGGACCGCGGTCTCCGCACGGTCCATCCGTCCAGAGCCGTCAGGGGTCGGTCGGGGAGTGATCGAGGGCTTGCTCTGCGATAGGTTCCGATATATCGTTGAGGCATCGCGACAGATCAACGACTGAATGGAGTGATTGCGATGCGTACCCACGGATACGAGCGTGGACATGGTGGACAGGGCCGCGGCGAAGGCGGCCCCTACGGCCGTGGTGGCTTCGACGGGCGGCGTGCGGCCTTTGGTCCCTTCGGGCCGGGTGGTCCCGGTGGCGGCCCCGGTGGTCCGTTCGGGCCGGGCTTCGGTCACGGCGGCCCCTGGGGAGGCCGAGGGCGCGGCGGGCCCAGGGGAAGGGCACGGCGGGGTGACGTGAAGGCGTCGATCCTGGCCCTCCTGAAGGACCGGCCGATGCACGGTTACGAGATGATCCAGGAGATCGCCGAGCGCAGCGGCGGGGCGTGGAAGCCCAGCCCCGGCTCGGTGTACCCCACCCTCCAGCTGCTGGAGGACGAGGGTCTGATCGCCAGTGAGAGCGAGGGCGGCAAGAAGCTGTTCGCGCTCACCGAGGAGGGCCGCGCCGCGGCCGAGGAAGGCCCCGACGCACCCTGGGAAGACGCTTCGAAGGGCGTCGACTGGGAGGCCCTGAACGACATCCGGCAGGCCGGGTTCGGGCTGATGGAGGCGTTCGGCCAGGTCTGGAAGACCGGCAGCAAGGAGCAGCGGGAGAAGGCGCTCGCCGTCATCGGCGACGCCCGGAAGAAGCTGTACCTGATCCTCGCCGACGAGGACTGACGGAGCACGGAGTGCCGGGGTGCCTCGCGGAGCGATCCGCGGGGCACCTTCGCGTGGCTGCGGTGAAACGGCTTGATCTCATCCGCAAGGAGGAGATTCCGGCCGCGCGGGTCCACTCTGTGTGGGACGCCGAAATGCTCCCCCTCGGGGATGACGCACACGTCCGGGACTGGTGAGCTGGAAGATGTGCAACCCCGTATCCCCCGGCAGTCGGCCGGCGAGCAGGACGCCCGGCGCCCGGACGGCACCGACCTCGATCACCGGTTCACCGCGGAACTGGCGTCGGCGGTCTCCGGTGCCCGCCGCAGGGCGGTGCGGGACGGGGACCGGCAGGTCGACACGGCCCATCTGCTGCACTCCCTCCTGGAATCCGACGGCGAGGTCCGGGCGGTGCTCGGGGACGGGCCCCGGATCGCCCGGCTGCTCGGCTACCTCGTGCAGCGCAGCATCGGCTACGGCCTGCGCTGGCAGAGCGCCGTCGAGGACTCCGGCGCCGTCCCCCTCGTGACCGGCGTCGCCGGATTCTCGCCGCTGGCCGCGGCCGCCATGGAGGAGGCCGGTGCGCGTGCCGCACGGCGCGGGCACGTCCGGGCCTGTGGTGTCGACCTGCTCGCCGCCCTGGTCGCGGACCCGCACGCGCGCGCCGTCGAGATCCTGGCCCGGGTGGCCGTCGAGCCGCGCACGGTGGTCGCCGACGTGGACCGGTACTTCGAACCGGCCTCCTGAGCCCGGGGTTCGGCTGCTCGGCCTCAGACGTCGCCGGGCCGACCGTCCGGCGCGTGCCGTCCCGCCCCCACATCTCCGGCCCGCCCCGGACGTCCAGTCGGTGAGACAGGTGTCATCGGGGGTGACGGTCATGTCGACCCCTGTCATCATGTGCCGGTGCATACGTCTGACAGCGCCCGCGGCAGCCGCGGCAAGGGGACCGGGCTCGGCCTGGCGCTCGCGTCCGCGGTCGCCTTCGGCGGTTCCGGAGTCGCGGCCAAGCCGCTCATCGAGGCGGGCCTCGACCCGCTCCACGTGGTCTGGCTGAGGGTGGCCGGCGCCGCCCTGGTGATGCTGCCGCTCGCCGTGCGCCACCGCGACCTGCTGCGCCGCCGCCCCGGACTGCTCGCCGGGTTCGGTCTGCTGGCCGTGGCCGGTGTGCAGGCCTGTTACTTCGCGGCCATCTCCCGCATCCCCGTGGGCGTCGCCCTGCTCGTCGAGTACCTCGCGCCCGCCCTGGTCCTGGGCTGGGTCCGGTTCGTGCAGCGGCGGCCGGTGACACGGGCCGCCGCACTCGGCGTGGTCCTCGCGGTCGGCGGTCTCGCCTGCGTGGTGGAGGTCTGGTCGGGCCTGCGCTTCGACGCCGTCGGGCTGCTGCTCGCGCTCGGCGCCGCCTGCTGTCAGGTCGGCTACTTCGTCCTGTCCGACCAGGGCAGCGACGCCGGTGACGAGGCCCCCGACCCGCTCGGCGTGATCGCCTACGGCCTGCTCGTCGGGGCGGCGGTGCTCACCGTCGTGGCCCGCCCCTGGTCGATGGACTGGTCCGTCCTCGGTCACACCGCCTCCATGGACGGCACCCCGGTTGCCGCGGCCCTGCTGCTCGCCTGGATCGTGTTCATCGCCACGGTCCTCGCCTACGTCACCGGCGTGGTGTCCGTGCGCCGGCTGTCTCCGCAGGTCGCCGGCGTCGTCGCCTGCCTCGAAGCGGTCGTCGCGACCGTGCTGGCCTGGGTGCTGCTCGGCGAGCACCTCTCCGCCCCGCAGATCGTCGGCGGCGTCGTGGTGCTGGCCGGTGCCTTCATCGCCCAGTCCTCGACGCCCGCCAAGGGCTCCGCGGAACCGGTGGCGAGCGGCGGGGAGGAAAGGGAGTTGTCCCGGCGGGGAACGGCGGCCTAGGGTGCGGATCATGCACTCCGACGTACTCGTCCTCCCGCCTCCGGCCGCCTGAGGCGGGCCCCTGTGACGAGCCCGGCGCGTGGTCGCCGGGCCGGACGGTGCCGCCCGCAGACGCAGTCCTAGCGCCCCGGCAGCTCCGGGGCCGCGCCGAACTTCCGCGCCTCGTGCGTGTCTGCGGAGAGAACTCGTGTCGAACGCCGTCTCCGGCCTGCCCGTCGGGCGTGGCCTCCTCTATCTGATCGTCGCCGGTGTCGCCTGGGGCACGGCCGGTGCCGCCGCCTCGCTGGTCTACCGGTCCAGTGACATGGGCCCCCGCGCCCTGTCCTTCTGGCGCTGCGCCGTGGGACTCGTCCTGCTGCTCGCCGTCCGTCCGCTGCGTCCGCGTGGGCGGAGGGCGGCCGTGGCCGAGCCGTTCGCCCGCAAGGCGGGGCGGGCGCTGGTCACCGGCCTCGGTCTCGCGGTGTTCCAGACCGCCTACTTCGCCGCAGTGCAGTCCACCGGGCTGGCCGTGGCCACCGTCATCACCCTGGGCGCCGGGCCGGTGCTGATCGCGCTCGGCGCGCGCATCGCCCTCGGTGAGCACCTCGGCCTGGGCGGTGCCGCCGCCGTCGTCGGCGCGCTCGCCGGGCTCGTGGTACTCGTCCTCGGCGGAGGGAGCACGAGCGTCCGTCTGCCGGGCGTACTCCTCGCGCTGCTGTCCGCCGCCGGGTACTCGGTGATGACACTGCTCACCCGCTGGTGGGGCCGCGACGGCGGGGCGGACGCCGGGAGCACGTCGGTGGGGGCCTTCGCCGTCACCAGCCTGTGCCTGCTGCCGCTCGCCCTCGCAGAGGGGCTGCTGCCGCACACCGCCGAACCGGTCCGGCTCGGGTTGCTGCTCGCGTACGTCGCCGCCGTGCCGACCGCCCTCGCCTACGGGCTCTACTTCGCCGGAGCGGCCGTGGTCCGGTCCGCCACCGTCTCCGTGATCATGCTCCTGGAGCCGGTCAGCGCGGCGGCGCTCGCCGTCCTGCTGCTCGGGGAGCACCTCACGGCGGCGACCCTGGCCGGCACGCTGCTGATGCTCGGCTCGGTGGCGGGGCTCGCGGTGGCGGAGACCAAGGCGGCACGGACACGACCGGCGCCCGCCTAGGGGTGGACCAGCGTCACAGCGCCGACAGGTAGCCGGGCAGGGCGGTGCCGGCGTCGAGGTCCGGGTCGGCGACCGGGGCGTCGTACCCCTTGCGCACCGGGACCAGACCCGCCCAGTGGGGGAGGGCGAGGTCCTCCGGTTCGTCGTTCACACCGCCGGTGCGGAGCTTGGCGGAGACCTCGTCCAGGTCGAGGCGGATCACGGCGGTGGCGGCCAATTCCTTCTTGTTGGCGGGCCGGGAGTCCCGCGAGCGGCCGGGGACGACGTGGTCGACCAGGGCGTCCAGGGCGGTGCGCCGCTCCTCGGGGTCCGTCACCTCGTACGCGGTGCCGTGCACGACCACCGACCGGTAGTTGATCGAGTGGTGGAAGGCGGAGCGGGCCAGCACCAGCGCGTCCACGTGGGTCACCGTCAGGCACACCGGCAGGCCCGGGTCCGCGGCGCCGGTCATCCGCAGCGGGCGCGAGCCCGTCGAGCCGTGCACGTAGAGCCGCTCGCCCACCCGTCCGTAGAGGGTCGGCAGGACCACCGGGGCACCGTCCCGGACGAAGCCGAGATGGCAGACGTAGCCCTCGTCGAGTATCGCGTGCACCAGTTCCCTGTCGTACGAGGCCCGGTCGGGGGAGCGGGTGGGGACGGTGCGGTCGGTGGACGGATAGGCGGTCGTGGGCTGCGACGGCGTCTGCGCGGTCCCCTGCATGGCGTTCTCCATTGTACTAGTGCATAATGCTGTTTGTGCTAGGAGAGTATCTGATCGCGGGACGGGGCGCAGCGGAGATTTCCGCGAGCGTCGAGCGTGCGGTGGGCTCGGGGGAGTTGGAGCCGGGACAGCCGCTGCCGCCGATGCGGGAGCTGGCGGAGCGGCTCGGGGTGAACCCGAACACCGTCGCCGCCGCCTACCGCACCCTGCGCGAGCGCGGAGTGATCGAGACGGCCGGGCGCCGGGGCAGCCGGGTGCGGGCGAAGCCCGCCACCACGGGCCGCGAGTTCATCCGGGTGGAGGTGCCCGACGGGGTGCGCGACCTCTCCGACGGCAATCCGGACCCGGCACTGCTGCCCGCGCTGGGCCCGGTGTTCGCCGCGGCCGCCGAGCAGGGCGACCGGGATCCGGTGATGTACGGGCACGCGGCCGTAACCGCCGAACTCGAGCGCGTCGCCCGGGCCGAACTGGACGCCGACGGAGTGCCCGACGGGCCCGTGGTGGTCACCTCCGGCTCGCTGGACGCCATGGAACGGGTACTCGCGACCCACCTCAGGCCCGGCGACGCCGTCGCCGTGGAGGACCCGGGCTGGGGCAGCCTCCTCGACCTGGTCCCCGCGCTCGGACTGCGGACGGTCCCCGTCCGCGTGGACGACGAGGGGCCGCTGCCCGAGGACGTACGCCGGGTGTTGGCGGCCGGCGCCCGCGCGCTGGTCGTCACGGTCCGCGCGCAGAACCCGACGGGTGCGGCGATCGGAGCGGCGCGCGCGGCCGATCTGCGGTCCGTGCTGAGCGACCATCCCGAGACCCTGCTGATCGAGGACGACCACGGCCACCGCATCGTCGACCTGCCCCCGCACCCCCTCGCCGGTACGACCCACAGCTGGGCCTTCGTGCGCTCGGCGGCCAAGGCGTGCGGGCCCGACCTGCGGCTCGCCGTGTTCACGGGGGACCCCGTCACGCTCGACCGGGTCCGCGGCCGGCAGCGGCTGGGACCCGGCTGGGTCAGCCACGTCACCCAGCGGGCCGTGGCCCTGCTGTGGGCGGGCGGCGCGGTGGACGCGCAGGCGGTCGCGCCGGTGTACGGGCGGCGCCGGGACGCGCTGCTCGCCGCCCTCGCGGACCACGGGGTCGCCGCGCACGGCCGCAGCGGCATGAACGTGTGGATCCCGGTGCCGGACGAGACCGGTGCCGTCGCCCGGCTGCTGCACGCCGGCTGGGCCGTGGCCCCCGGAGCACGCTTCCGCGTCGGCGCCCCGCCGGGCATCCGGATCACGGTCTCGACGCTGTCCGACGAGGACATCGGTCCGCTGGCGGCGGCGGTCGCGGCGGCGGTGGGGCCGGGCACGGAAGCTTCGCGGAGCTACGTCTGAGACGCGGTGCTCCGAGGGCGCTCCTTGAGCTTCGCGTCCTCACGCTCCGGGACCGGGGCGGCGATCGTGGGCGCCCCGGCGGCCCTGGGCCGCGACTGGGTCAGCGCCGCCCCGGCGAGGACGACGAGCGCGCCGACCGGGGTCGACCAGGACAGCGACTCGCCGAGGAGCGCGACGCCCGCCGCGGTGGCGATGACGGGGGTGAAGTACGTGACCATCTGGGCCGTCGTCGGTCCGACCTCCGCGACCAGGTCGTACTGGATCAGGAAGGCGAGCCCGGTGCCGAGGATGCCCAGGGCCGCGACCGACAGCAGGGGCAGGACGGGAAAGCTGGTCGGGACCGAGGTGAACAGCGGAGTCACGACGGCCAGTTGCAGCGTGGCGAGGCCCAGCTGGGCGCCCGTCAGTGAGAGGTGGGAGTGGCTGGAGCCGGCCAGGGTGCGGCGCACGTAGATCCAGCCGACCGGATAGCTGAGCGAGGCCAGCAGGGCCAGGGCGGTGCCCGTGACGTCCAGCCCGTCGAAGCCCTGCCAGACGCCCAGCACCGTCAGCACGCCCAGGAACCCGATGCCGAGCCCTGCCACCCGCCGCCGCGTCGGCCGGTCCTCGGAGAGGGCGACCAGCGACAGGGCCATGCCCCACAGCGGCGAGGTCGCGTTGCAGATGCCGGCGAGCGACGACGGGATCGTCAGTTCCGAGAAGGCGAACAGCGAGAACGGCAGCGCGTTCAGCAGGAACCCGGCGACCGTCAGATGCACCCAGGTCCAGGCGCCGCGCGGCAGCCGCTCCCGCTTCACCGCCATCGCGGCCGCGACCACCGCCGTACCGAACGCCAGCCGCCCCAGCGTGACCTGGAACGGGGCGAAACTCTCCGTCCCGACCTTCATGAAGAGGAAGCTGAAACCCCAGACGAGGGAGAGGAACCCGAAGCGCAGCCGCCAGTCGAGGACGCGACGGGCCGCGGGCGAGGACGTACCACTGCTGCTCATGCGAGCAACGATGGAGCAGAGCATCCTCGTAGCACAATCGAGATTTCGCACCGAATATCTCGTAGTGTTGCTTACATGTTGAACCTGGAGCGCCTGCGCACCCTCGACGCCCTCGCCCGGCACGGTTCGGTGAGCGGCGCCGCCGCCGGTCTGCACATCACCACCTCCGCCGTCTCCCAGCAGATGGCCAAGCTGGAGCGCGAGGCCGGCCAGCAACTGCTGGCGAAGAACGGGCGCGGCGTGCGCCTCACCGACGCGGGCCGACTGCTCGCCGAGCACGCGGCCCGCATCCTCTCCCAGGTCGAGCTGGCCCAGGCCGATCTGGAGGCGCAGCGCGGGCAGGTGGCGGGCGAGCTGCGGCTGTCCGCGTTCCCGACGGCCGCCCGCGGGCTCTTTCCCACGGCTCTCGCCGCCCTGCGCACCGAGCACCCCGCGCTGCGCCTGCGCTCCTGCGAGCTGGAACCGGAACGCGGCATCAACGGCGTGGTCCGCGGCGACCTCGACCTGGCCGTCGTCCTCGACTGGTACAACAAGCCGATGCCGCTGCCCGACGGCCTGGTCAAGGCGCCGCTCCTCGACGACCCCGCCGACGTGGCCATGCCGGCCGGCCACCGGCTCGCGGGTCGGGACGAGGTGGACCTCGCCGAGTTCGCCGAGGACGAGTGGATCACCTGGGGCGAGGGCGAGTTCTGCCACGAGTGGCTGATGTTCACGCTGCGCTCGAAGGGCATCGAGCCGATCGTCGGACACCGCGCCGCCGAGACCCACACCCAGCTCGGCCTGGTCGCCGCCGGGCTCGGCGTGTGCATCGCGCCCCTGCTCGGGCGCCTGCCGATGCCCGCGGAGGTCGTCACCGTCCCCTTGAAGCAGCGGGTGCGCCGGCATGTGTACGTCGTGTGGCGCGCGGACGCGGACCGCCGCCCGTCGATCCGGGCGGCGGTGGACGCGCTGCGGGCGACCGCGGCGAAGGTGGGACAGGCGGGCCGAGTCCGCCACGGCGAACGCCAGGAGTGACGGATCGCCACGACGAACGCCACAACCGACGGAGTCCGCTACGGTGACGCCAGCTTGCGGAAGTCCCAGCTGACGACCTTCTCCGGCGTCAGCCGCAGCCAGGCGTGCCGGCCGTCGTGGGGCAGCTCCTCCAGACCGAAGTTCTTGCGGGCGAACAGCGTCTCCGGGAAGTCGAGTTCGGCGCAGAGCTCACCGGTGCGCGGTACCTCGCCCACGAACTCCACCCGGCCGGACAGCTCCGCGCCCCGCAACTCGTCGTACTCCTCACCGGTGTCCACCACGATCGCCACCCGCGGATCGCGCCGCAGATCCGTCCAGCGCCTGCTGCGCACGACCGAGTACAGCCACATCGAGGCACCGTCCCAGGCGAACCACAGCGTGCTCACGTGCGGGGCGCCGTCGGCCGAGACCGTGGCGACCCGGCAGGTGCGCTGGGTGGTCAGGAACGCCTCCAGCTCGCCGGGGGTCATCATGATCTTCCGGCCCCGGCGCTGGGCCACGGTCATCCGGCCAGCTGGATCGAGTCCCCGCTGACCGTGATCTGCACGGCGGGCAGCGGCTTGAGCGCCGGACCGCTCTGCACGCTGCCGTCGGTGATGGAGAAGTTGCTGTTGTGGCAGGGGCAGTTGATGACCCCGTCCGACACGCTCTTCACGGCGCAGCCCTGGTGGGTGCAGGTGGCGGAGAACGCCTTGAACTCGCCCGCGGAAGGCTGGGTGACCACGACCTTCTGGTCGGCGAAGACCATCCCGCCGCCCTCGGGGATGTCGGCGGTCGCCGCGAGAGCCGCTCCCGCACCGGCGTCCTCACCGCCGCCCGTGTCCTCGGACGCCGAGCCCGGGGGAGCGGTCGCGGGGTCGGTCGACGCGTCCTCGTCCGAGCCTCCGCACGCCGCCAGCACGGCGGTGAGCCCCGCCGCTCCGGCCGCCGCCACGACGGTACGACGGGCCGGTCCGGCGGCGGGATGAAACGATGCGCTGGTCATGCTGGGGTTCCCTTCGGGGGGATGCGTGATGATCTGCCGAGAGGTACGGCCCCGTGGCACGTGCTGTTCAGACCGTGCGGTGATGCTGTCGGTTCGGCGGTCGGGCGGGCGTAAAACACGGCTGTCGATTCGCTGTCGACGGCTGGCTCGGAGCGCCGCCGGTGGGTTCACCGCTGGTCGGGCGTGTGCTCCGCGGGCGACACGGTCACGAAGCCGGACGCGGGAATGGTGACCCGGTGGCTCCGGTCGCCGAGGACGACGGTGGTGGTGCGGCCCGGGGCGCCGTGCAGGGTCGCGGCGGTCACCCGCCCGGACTTCCAGGCCACGTCGACCGTGAAGCCGCCGCGTATGCCGATCCCGGTGACCGATCCGGTGGCGGCCCAGGCGTCCGGAAGAGCGGGGAGCAGCTCGACGCGGCCCGGGCGGGACTGGACCAGCATCTCGATCATCGCCACCGGTGTGCCGAAGTTCGCGTCGATCTGGAAGACGGAGCTGCCTCCGAACGAGTACATGTCGAAGAAGTTGCCCGCAGTGCCGTTGCCGAAGTCCACGGACGGCTTCATGACCGTGAGCAGGCACTGGTACGCCTTGTCGGCGTGCTTCAGCCGTGCCCAGCACATGGACCGCCATGCGGTGGCCCAGCCGAAGCTGTCCATGCCGCGCTCCTCCAGCAGCTTGGTGGCACCGCCGATGAGTGAGGCGGGGGAGTCCCGGAGGTCGACCCGGTCGCCGGGGAAGAGGCCCACGTGCGCGGACAGGTGGCGGTGCGTGGTCTCGCCGAGGTCCTCCTCGCCCATCCACTCCGCCAGCCGGCCGCTGCCGGCACTGACTTCGGGCAGGTGGAGCTGGTTCCGCAGACCCTCGATCGTGGCGGCGTACGCCGCGTCCCTGCCCAGCTGGGCGGCGGCCTCCCGGTAGTTCCTGAACAGCTGCCAGACCAGTTCCTGCGCGTAGGTGATGCCGCGGGCGTCCTGCGGGCCGTGCTCCGGTGACCAGTCGTGGTCGTCGACGAGGACCTCTCGCCCCGCCACCGTCGTCGTGACCAGTCGCGCTTCCCAGAATTCGCAGGCGCCCTTCAGCAGCGGGTAGATCTTCTCCAGGTCCGCCGGGTCCTGGGTGTACTCGTAGTGCTCGTAGAGCGAGTTGCACACCCACGCGTTGCCCGCCGGGTGCCACCACCAGCCGTTGCCGCCCCAGACGTTGGTGGAGATGGCGAGCGTCCAGCCGCCGACCTTGCCGGAGGTGTTCCGGAAGCCGTTGCGGGGGTCCTGGAAGAGGGCCTGCGTGGTCGCCCGCCAGCCCGGCAACTGCGCCACGCAGTAGTCCGTGAAGGCGTCGAAGCACTCGGAGAGCCCGGCCCGGTCGGGCAGCCAGTAGTTCATCTGGACGTTGATGTCGGTGTGGTAGTCGCTCATCCACGCCGGGGTGTTGCTGTCGAGCCACAGGCCCTGGAGGCCGGCGGGCAGGCTGTCCCGGGAGCCGCAGATGGTCAGATATCGGCCGAACTCCAGGTAGGAAGCCTCCAGTTCGGGGTCGGGGGTGGCCCCTGCCTCGGCGCGGGCGGCGAGTCGGACGGGGGTCTCCATGGCACGCTGGGCGGCGCTGGAGCTGCCCAGGTTCACCGTGGTCCGCCTCTGCAGCCGCTGGAAGTCGGCGACGTGACGGGCGAGCAGCGCCGGGCCGCCGGCCCTCGCGGCCCGGGCGGCCTTGTCGCGGGCGACGGCGAGTGGAACGAGGTCCGCGTCCTTGTACGCGACGGACGCGTCCGCCTTGTAGTTGGTGCCGCCCGCGACGATCAGCACGACCTCGGCGCACTCGCTGAAGGTCACCTTCGCACCGGTCGCGGAGACGGTGCCGCCCTCGCCCGCCGCCTTGACGAGGGTCGCGTACCTCAGCGAGTTGGTGAACGTCGCGGCGAAGGACGCCTCGGCGGCGCCCGCGTCGGCGGTCACCTTCTCGTCGCGTGTCCCGGCCAGCGTCAGGGAGCCGGTGTAGGAACCGCCGCCGCTCTGGGACAGGCGCACCACGACGACGTCGTCCGGGTGGCTGGAGAACACCTCGCGGCGGTAGGTAACGCCGCTCAACTCATAGGTGACGGTCACCAGTCCGTTGCTCAGGTCGAGCGTGCGGCGGTAGCCGGCGACTGCCGTGGTGGTGTGGGCGGGGATGTCGACGCAGGCCTTGGCCAGCATGCCGAAGGTCCCGAAGTCCTCGATGCCGTAGGGGAACTGGCCGTCGGACTGCAGCGCGGCGTTGGCGTGACCGGTCCACAGGGTTGCGTCGGCGAGGACCAGGACGTCCCGGGACGGGTGGCCGGTGGCCAGGGCGCCGAGCCTGCCGTTGCCGATGGGCAGGCCCTCCTCGATCACGTTCTCCTCGGCGCCGGGCTTCGTGTACCAGAGGGTGACCGCCTCGCTCTCCGGCACCGGCGACACCGCGCGGGTGTGCGGCACGGCGGGGGAGGGGGTGCGGGAGCGATCGGACATCGGGATGCGGCTCCTTGCGAGGGGGAGGATGCGGGACTCCGCGACGGCAGCAGTGCAGCCGGGCGGAGCGGGTGGTGTCAACACCTCTGAGGGAGGGCGGATGCCCTCACATCGATAAACTGCTGCCGGCCCCAGCCCCCACCGCACCGACCAGTAGGAGACCCGGATGCCGGCGCACGACCCGTCCGTCCCGCCGGTCCGTCAGGTTCTGTCCGACAGTGTCTACGAGGACATCAAGGCCAAGGTCATGGACCACGAGATCGCTCCGGGCGCCCGCGTCGGCATCGAGGCACTGGCCCGTGAGCTGGGCGTCTCACCGACCCCGGTGCGCGAGGCGCTCGCCCGGCTCGAGTCCGACGGCCTCGTGGTCAAGCGCTCGCTGTCCGGGTACCGGGCGACCGAGCTGCTCACCCGCCAGGGCGTGGAGGAACTGTTCGAGATGCGGCTGCTCCTGGAGCCGCGCGCCGCGGCCCTGGCGGCGCACAACGCCGAGGAGAGCCAGCTCGACGCCCTGGAGGTCACGCTGGAGGGCATGCAGGCGCACCCCGGGCCCACCGGACCGTACGCCTCCTACCGGGACTTCGCCGCGCTGGACCAGCGCTTCCACGACACCGTCGCGGAAGCCGCCCACCGGCCGTTGCTCGCGGACGCGGTGGAGCGGCTCCACACCCACCTGCACATCTTCCGTCTCAGCAACGTCCAGAACATCCGGGAAGCAGACGATCCGACTCTGGGCGAACACGAACGCATCGTGCGAGCGATCCTGCGCCGCAGGGCCGAGCACGCGGCGGCAGCGATGGCCGAGCATCTCAACCGCAGCCTGGAACGCCAGCTGAGCCGGTTCGACGAGGAGTGATGCGGCCTCCCGTCACCCCGGGTGTGCGCCGGGCACGCGGTAGACGCGCCGAGCGGTGCCGGACCACACCTCGGAGCGCTCGGCCGGGTCCAGTCCGGCGGTGAGCCTCCGGGCCGCGTCGACGACCGCGCCGTAACCCCCGGCGAGCGTGCTCACCGGCCAGTCGGAGCCGAACATCAGCCGCCGGGGGCCGAAGGCGTCGATCACCGTGCCGGCGTACGGCCTGAGGTCGTCGACCGTCCATGACGACCAGTCGGCCTCGGTCACCATGCCCGAGAGTTTGCACACCGTGTTGGGCAGCGAGGCCAGCTCCCGTACCCGCCCGGCCCAGGGCTCCAGCGCCCCGGAAGCGATCGGCGGCTTGCCGAGATGGTCCAGGACGAAGGTGAGGCCGGGCACCGCGGCCGCCGCTCGCGCCGCGGCGGGCAGCTGGTGCGGCAGTACCACCAGGTCGTAGACGAGTCCGGCCCCGGCGACGGCACGCAGGCCGCGCAGGACCTCCGGGCGGGTCAGCCAGTCGGGGTCGGGCTCGCCCTGGACCTGGTGCCGGATCCCGCGCAGGAAGTCACCACCGGGCAGTGACCGCAGCGCGGCGAGCGCGTCGGCGACGTCCGGGGCCGTCAGGTCGGTCCACCCCACGACCGCCCCGATCAGGTCGCTGTGGGCGGCCAGGGACAGCAACTCGGGTGTCTCCTCGGCGATGTTGACCGTCTCCACCAGCACCGTGGCCGTGACCCCCGCGGCGCCGGTCGCGGCCGCCAGGTCGGCGGGGACGAAGGAGCGCCGCAACGGAGCGAGCCCGGGACCGCCGAGCCACTCCTGGTCGCGTACGGCGAGATCCCACAGATGGTGGTGGGCGTCGATGACGGTCACCCCGGGCTCCCCTCCAGCACCGGCTCCGGCACCGGCACTCCGTCGGGCAGCAGGCCCTGAGCCCGCAGATCCTCCCATACGGCCCGGGGGGCGGGCCCGCGGACCTGTGCGACGGCGTCCACGACCTGGGCCGCCGAGCGCGCACCCACGAGGACCGAGGCGACCGCCGGATGCCCGAAGGGGAAGCGGAGCGCGGCGGCCCGCAGCGGCAGCCCGTGCGCCTCGACAACCGCGCGCATCCGTACCGCCCGGTCCAGGAGGTCCGCGGGCGCCGCAGCGTAGTCGTACGTGGCGCCGGGCGCGGGGTCGGCCAGCAGCCCGGAGTTGAACACACCGCCGACGATCACGCTCTTGCCCGCGGCGGACGCGGCCGGCAGCAGCGTCTCCAGGGCGCCCTGTTCCAGCAGGGTGTAACGCCCGGCGCAGAGCACCGCGTCGACGTCCGTGTCGGTCAGGAACCGGGTCAGCATCCGGCTCTGGTTCATCCCCGCGCCGATCGCCCGGACGACCCCCTGGGACCGCAGCTCCTCCAGCGCCGGGTACGCCTCCCGGAAGGCCTGTTCACCGTGGTCGTCGGGATCGTGGAGCAGGACCAGGTCCACGCGGTCCAGCCCGAGGCGGGTGAGGCTGTCCTCCAGTGAGCGGCGTACGCCGTCGGCGCTGAAGTCCCAGCGGCGCCGGTGGGTCGCCGGTACCGCGAAGCCGTTGGCCCGGTCGTCGCCGCCGCCGTCGTGCGGTTCGAGTACCCGGCCCACCTTGGTGGAGAGGACGAAATCCGCCCGGGGCCTCGTCCGCAGGGCCGCGCCCAGCCTGCGCTCCGAGAGGCCCAGACCGTAGTGCGGGGCGGTGTCGAAGTAGCGGATGCCCACGTCCCAGGCCGCCTCCACGGTGGCCGCGGCCTCGTCCTCGCCGGCGTCCTCGTAGAGTCCGCCGATGGCGGCGGCACCGAGGCCGAGGGCGGTGACCGGCACGCCGCCGCCTCCCAGGACCGCCGCCCTCACCGTCCCTCCGGGCGCAGCCGCAGGCCCTGCATGCCGCCGTCCACGGCCAGGACCGTGCCGGTGACGCTCGCGGCGGCCGGGCTCGCCAGGTAGACGATGGCCGCGGCGACCTCTTCGGCGGTGACCAGACGGCCCATGGGCTGGCGGGCGTTGAGCGCCGCCCGCTCGGCCTCCGGGTCGGGCGCCCGGTCCAAGAGACGGCCCACCCAGGGAGTGTCCGCCGTCCCGGGGTTCACGCAGTTGACGCGGATGCCCTCGCGGACGTGGTCCGCCGCCATGGCGAGGGTGAGGGCCTGGACCGCGCCCTTGCTGGCGCTGTACAGGGCCCGCTGCGGCAGGCCGGCCGTGGCCGCGATCGAGCAGGTGTTGACGACGGCGGCGTGCGCGGAGGCACGCAGGAGGGGAAGGGCCGCCCGGGTGGTGCGGACGACGCCGAGGACGTTCACGTCCAGGACCCGGTGCCACTGGGCGTCGTCGTTGTCCTCGACCGTGCCCGTCGCGCCGATACCGGCGTTGTTGACCAGGATGTCGAGGCCGCCGAGTTCGTGGGCCGCGGCGGCGACGGCGGGCCGTACCGAGGCGTCGTCGGACACGTCGGCGGCGTAGCCGCGCAGGGGCTTGTCCACGGACGACGGGTCGAGGTCGAGGACGGCGACGTCGGCGCCGCGGGCGGCCAGCAGGACGGCGGTGGCCCGGCCGATGCCGGAGGCGCCGCCGGTCACCAGGGCCTTGAGCCCGGACAGTTCGCTCATGAGGGGGTTCCCTTCTCCTGTGCGGCGAGGTCGGCGGCCCAGAAGACGCCGTCGGGATAGCGGTAGGTCGCGATGGACCCGGGGTGCATCCGGGACGAGAAGCCGGGCGAGGTGGGCGCCGTGTAGTGGCCGTCGGTGATGACCACGGGGTCGTCGAAGTGCTCGTGGAGATGGTCGACGTACTCGATGACCCGGTCCTCGGTGGTGCCGGACAGGGCGACGAAGTCGAACATCGAGAGATGGCGGACCAGTTCGCACAGCCCGACTCCGCCGGCGTGCGGGCAGACCGGGACGCGGTACTTGGCGGCGAGCAGCAGAATGGCCAGGTTCTCGTTGACGCCGCCCACCCGTGCCGCGTCGATCTGGAGGACGTCGATGGCCTCGGCCTGCAGCAACTGCTTGAAGACGATGCGGTTCTGCACATGCTCGCCGGTGGCGACCTTGACGGGCGCGACGCCCCGGCGCACGGCCGCGTGACCGAGGATGTCGTCGGGGCTGGTGGGCTCCTCGATCCAGTACGGGTCGCTGTCGGCCAGCGCCCTGGTCCACTCGACGGCCTCGGCGACGTTCCAGCGCTGGTTGGCGTCGACGGCGATGCGGATGTCCGGGCCGACCGCCGCACGGGCCGCGCGCAGCCTGCGGACGTCGTCGGCCAGGTCGGCACCGACCTTCAGCTTGATCTGCGGGAAGCCGTCGACGACGGCCTGCTTGGCGAGCCGCACCAGCTTCTCGTCGGAGTAGCCCAGCCAGCCGGGGGAGGTGGTGTACGCCGGGTATCCGCGCGACAGCAGCAGGGCCTCCCGTTCGGCGGCGCCCTTCTTCCCCTCACGGAGGAGGGCCACGGCCTCCTCGCGGGTGAGCGCGTCCTCGATGTAGCGGTAGTCCACCTGGTCGGCGAGCCACTCGGGCTCCGCGTCGGCGAGCAGCCGCCACACCGGCTTGCCGGCCCGTCTGGCCGCGAGATCCCAGACCGCGTTGACCACGGCGCCGACGGCCATGTGCATCACGCCCTTCTCCGGGCCGAGCCAGCGCAGTTGGCTGTCACCGGTCAGGGCCCGGCTCACCGTTCCCGGATCGGCGCACACCGCGTCCACGGACCGGCCGACGACATGGGGGCGCAGCGCGTTGACGGCCGCCGCCTGCACCTCGTTGCCGCGTCCGATGGTGAAGGTGAAGGCGTGCCCCTCCAGACGCCCCAGCGGGCCTTCCTCCGCGTCGGTCCGCAGGACGACGTAGGCGGCCGAGTAGTCGGGGTCGGGGTTCATCGCGTCCGAGCCGTCCAGCTCACGCGAGGTGGGGAACCGGACGTCGACGACCTCGACATCCGTGATGCGGGCCGTGGGGTCGGTCGTCATCGCGTCCCCACGCATCCTCGAAGGCTCGACGCCGGCGGCCGAGACCAACGCTCTCCAGTTCCACCGTTCAGCAGTTTCACGTGTTCTCCTCGCGGTCGCGGCACGGGCGGTGCCGCGGGGTCGGTGCGGTCGGGCTCGGTGGGCCGGTGCGCTACTCCATGAGGAAGACCTGTGTCATGGACGCCCACCACTCGCCGGGCGCGGCCTCGTCGACGGGGCGCTGACAGGGCGCCGTCCGGCGCCACCACTCCTGGGTGGGCGGGTCGTCGGCCATCAGGGCGAGGTCCGCCGCCAGGTCGTCGCCGTGGTACTCGAAGTAGCCGAACAGCCGGTCGCCGAGCAGGTGGATGGAGTAGTTGGTGATGTGGCAGGCCCGCAGGCGGGCCAGCACCGGTTCGGGTACGTCGCCGTGCAGGTCCCGGTACTCGTCCACCTTCTCGGGCCGGACGTGGATGACCTGGGCGACGCGCTTCACGGCGTTCCGCCCTTCGCGGTGACGGCGGAGTCGGTGACGGCGGAGTCGGCGACGGCCGAGCTCGCACGGTCGTGGATGACGCGGATGATCCGCCCGCTCATGCGCTCGTAGTCGTGGTCGTTGGCCACCTCGCCGCGGACGCGGTGGTCGGCCATGACCACCACCCGGTCGGCGAGCGTGATCATCTCCGTCAGGTCGCTGCTGATCAGCAGGATGGGCAGGCCGCCGCGGGCCAGCTCCCAGATCAGCTCGTGGAAGGCGTGCTTGGTGCGTACGTCCACACCCACGGTGGGCTCGTCGACGATCAGCAGCCGGGTGTCGGCGGCGAGCCACTTGGCCAGGCTCACCTTCTGCTGGTTGCCGCCGGACAGTTCACCCGCGTTCTGCGCCAGACCGGAGATCCGGATGCCGAGGCGGTCGACGAGGTCCTGGGAGACCTCCCGTTCCCGCCGCGAGGAGATGTCGCCGAGGAAGCGTCCCAGCTTCCTCCACACCGTCACGGTGATGTTCCGGTGGATGGGCTGCTCCAGGAAGACGCCCTCCTCCTTGCGGTTCTCGGTCAGGTAGCCGATGCCGTACGTGTGGAGGGCCTCGCGAGGGGACCCGATCCGGGCCGTCCTGCCGTACACCTTGATCTCGCCGCCCGTGATCCGGTCCAGGCCGAGGACGGCCTTGACCAGCTCGCTGCGTCCGGCGCCGACCAGGCCGTAGAGGCCGACGATTTCTCCGGGTGCGACGTCGAGGGAGATGTCGCGGTGGCCGGCCGCCGTCGAGAGGCCGGAGAGGGAGAGCGCCGGTGGGGCGGAGGCGTCCACCGTGCGGGGGGCCATGCCGGTCACCGAGTGGGCGCGGCCGACCATCAGGGTGACCACGTCGTCCTGCGCGTACTCGGAAAGGGGCGCCGACTCCAGTACCGACCGGCCGTCTCGCAGGACGGTGACGGTGTCGCAGACGGCGAAGACCTCCTCCAGCTTGTGGCTGACGAACACCACACAGGTGCCGCGTGCCGTGAGCCGGCGCACCACGCCGAAGAGGCGCTCCGCCTCCTGCGGGGAGAGCGAGGCGGTGGGTTCGTCGAGCAGCAGCACCTCGCTCTCGGTGTACAGCGCCTTGGCGATCTCCACCAACTGCTGCTGTGCCACCGACAGTTCGCGCACCGGGCGGCGGGGGTCGAGGTCCAGTCCCAGCTCGGCCAGACAGCGCTCGGCGGGAGCGGTCATCGCCTCCGGGTCGATCAGCCCCCGGCGCGAGGGCGGGCTCTGCAGGGTGATGTTCTCCGCCACCGAGAAGCCGGGGATCAGGTTGCGCTCCTGGTGGACCACGCCGATGCCGGCGCGGGTGGCCTCCAGCGGGGAACGCAGCCGGGTCTCCCTGCCCCGCCGCAGCAGGCGGCCGCCGTCGGGCGGGTGGACACCGGTGATCACCTTGATCAGCGTGGACTTGCCGGCGCCGTTCTCGCCCAGCAGGGCGTGCACGGAACCCGCGGTCAGCTTCAGGCCCACGCCGTCGAGGGCACGTACCCCGGGGAAGACCTTGACGATGTTCTCGCACTCCAGCAGGACACCGCTCCCGTCCGTCGGCCGTACATCGCTCATCGGACGCCTCCCTTACCCGGCAGGGCGGCGGCCGGCTGTGCGCCACCGCCGGGCGGCGCCGGGGGCGTACGGCCGGGTGCCCTGCCCCTCTTCTCCAGGTGCGTCTGGTGGACGCGGCCGCCGACGACGGTGCCGAGCACGACCAGGCCGATGAGGAAGTTCACCCAGCTGGGGTCGAGGGAGAACTGGGCCCGCGCGGTGTCGATCAGCCGCATCACGAAGGCGGCCAGCACCGTGCCGAGCACCGCCACCGACCCGCCGGTGAGCGCGACGCCGCCGATGATCGGGGCGGCGAAACTGGGCAGCAGCCAGTCCCCGCCGACACTGCGGTTCACGCCGGGCAGCGAGGCCGTGGCCACGGCGGCGGCGATACCGACGAGCAGACCGGACAGGGTGTGGGCGACCACGATCTGGCGGTCGGACGAGATGCCCGACAACCGCGCCGCGAGCGGGTTGCCGCCGGCCGCCAGCAGCCGCCGCCCGGCGATCGTGCGGTACATGAACGCGGCCAGCAGCGCCGCGGCGGCCAGCGCGGCGACGAAGACCAGCGGGATGTTCAGCGGCGCCGAGCGGCCGAGGTCGCGCAGCGTCTCGGAGTACCCGTCGATCGTGCGCGTGCCGGAGAGCCGGTACTGGGCCCCGAGCAGGATGGTCATCGTGCCGAGGGTGACGATGAAGCCGTTGATCCGGGTGGCGACGATGAACACCCCGGTCAGCAGGCCGGTCAGCGTCGCGATGAGCACGCCGGCCGGCACGGCGAGGCCCGCGGGCACCCCGTGGTCGGCCATCAGCACGCCCATCAGGCAGGCGCTGAAACCGCCCAGCGCACCGACGGCGAGGTTGAGCTGCCCGACGCACAGGGCGACCATCTGGGCCAGCCCGATCAGGACCGGCGTGGCCAGGTACATCAGGAACGTGCGGAGCGAGGAGCCCTCGAAGAAGGAGCCGGACGAGGCGATGCCGAGCCCCACCCAGCCGACGGCCACCACGACCAGCAGCGTCGTCGTCGTGGACCGCGAGAGGCGTCGCAGTGCCGGAAGGGCCAGGGCTCCCTTGTCGCGGAGCGTCGTCATGTGGAGCGCACCACCTTGCGGTAGGACACCACGGTGCGCACCCGGTCCGCGGACAGGGCGAGGAGCAGGACGCAGCCGAGGTAGATGTTGAGGCTTTCGAGGCCGACCCCGAGCAGGTCCAGGCCCTTGCGGATGACACCGACCAGGGCGGTGCCGAGCAGCGCGCCGAGCACGGAGACGACGCCGCCGGTGAGCAGCGTGCCGCCGAGGACCGCGCCGAGGAACGACGGGAGCATGAAGTCGTCGCCGATGGAGGCGCGGAAGGTGCCCGTGCCCACGGCGGCCATGAAACCGGCGAGGGCGGCCAGCAGGCCGGACAGCGCGTGGGCCAGGACGACACGGCGGCCGGTGGGGATGCCGGACAGCTCGGCGGCGGCGGGGTTGGCGCCGGTGAGCAGCAGCTCCCGGCCCATGCGGGTGCGGGCGTAGAGGAAGCAGAGACCGACGAGGGCCACCACGGTGAACTGGGCGATCTGCGGAACGGCCGCCGAACCGCAGACGGGGCCCGCGCAGATGTCCGCGAGCGAGTACGACCGCAGCTCGGCGAGCCCGTCCGGCCGCGTGGTGAACGCGGCGTTGTCCGTGAGGGCCGAGTAGAGCAGGGACACCAGGCCCAGCAGGGCGAAGTCCATGGCCAGCGTCACGACGAAGGAGTTCACACCGGTGCGGGCGATGATCCAGCCGGTCAACGCGCCGATGGCACACCCCGCGAGGAGGCACAGCACCAGGCCCAGCGGCAGCGGCAGTCCGAGCCGGTCGTAGCCGAACCCGGCGAAGAAGGCGCCGAAGGCGGCCATGCGTCCGACGGCCAGGTTCATGTGCCCGACGGACAGCACGACCATCTGCGCGAGCGCCACCACGGTGAGCGTCGAGACGTCCCTCAGGAGCGGGAAGAGCACCAGCCGCTCGTCGAGGAAGGCCGGGCGCAGGACGCCGAAGAGCGCGGCGAGCGCGACGACGAGCACCAGCAGCCCCAGCCGCTGGTTGACCCAGAACGGCAGCCGGTGAGCCGGCCGGGCCCCGTCGGCCGGGCGGTCGGTGTCGCGGCCGGCGGGGGTGACGGCGGTCTTCATGACACCCTCCGGTCCTCGATCGCGTCCATGTCCCAGTCGATGCCGATGCCGGGCTCGTCCGGCGCCACGGCGTGGCCGTCGCGCAGGACCATCTCGGTGCGGGTGACGGCTCGCAGTTGCGGGATGTACTCGACGTACGCGCCGTTGCTCACCGCGGCGACCAGGCTGACGTGCAGTTCCATCAGGAAGTGCGGGCACACCTCGACGTTGAAGGTCTCCGCGAGGTGGGCGACCTTCAGCCACGGGGTGATGCCACCCACCCGCGCCACGTCGACCTGCACGACGGAGGCGGCGCCCCTCTCCAGATAGCCGCGGAACTGCATCGGCGAGTACATCGACTCACCCACGGCGATGGGGATCCGGGTCGAGCGGGCGAGCCGGGCGTGGCCACCGATGTCGTCGGCGGGCATGGGCTCCTCGAGCCAGTAGGGGTCGTACGGTTCGAGCGCGGCCGCCAGGCGCGCGGCGGAGGAGAGCGACTGGGACTGGTTCGCGTCCGTCATGACGTGCAGCGCCGGACCGACCGCCTCACGGACGGCACGCAGCCGCTCCGCGTCCTCGGCGACGTGCGGCTTGCCCACCTTGATCTTGACGCCGGCGAACCGTGCCTTCTGGGCCGCGAGTGCGGACTCGACCAGCTCCTCGGTGCCGAGGTGGAGCCAGCCGCCCTCGGTGTCGTAGACGGGGATCTCCCGGCGGTGCCCGCCGGCCAGCCGCCACAGCGGCTCCCCGGCCCGCTTGCAGCGCAGGTCCCACAGCGCCGTGTCCACCGCCGCGAGCGCGAGGGAGGTGAGGGCACCGGTGGTCGTGGCGCGGGTGTGGGCGAACAGGGAGTGCCACAGCCCCTCCACGTTGCGGGCGTCCCGGCCCGCCAGCAGCGGCAGCAAGTGGTCGCGCAGCAGGGCCAGGACGGAGCTGCCGCCGGTGCCGATCGTGTAGGCGTAGCCGGTGCCGGTCAGGCCGTCGGCGGTGGTGAGGGTGACGAGTACGGTCTCCTGCTTGACGAACGACTGCACGGCGTCCGTGCGGTCGGTCTCCACGTCGATGTCGGCCAGCAGGGCCGTGGCGTCGATGATGAGGGTCATGCGCGAGGGCCGACCTTTCTGTCCGTGACCGGGGTGGTCAGCCGCAGGAGAGGAACTCGTCCGCGAACTGCTTCTTCAGCTCGGCGGTCCTGGCCCGGCGCGCGCTGTCGTAGCCGTCGACGTTGTCCTTGGTGACGACGAAGGAGCCGGAGTCGACGACCTTGCCGGGCTGCTTCATGGAGCACTGCCCGGTCTGCAGCAGGGCGAGCGCCCAGGCCCCGATCTCCGCCTGACCGACCGGGTTCTGCACGACCGTGGCGGTGGCGGCACCGCTCCTGATCGAGGAGAGGATCTTGGCGTCGTCGTCGATGGCCACGACCTTCGCCCCGGAGCCGGACTCCTGTACGGCCTCGGCGGCGGCGACGGCCGGGTTGTAGGCGGTGGAGACGATGCCCGCGATCTCGGCGCCCTTGGCGGCGAGCAGGTCGGACACGGCCTTCTGGGCGGTCTGGAGGTCCTTGTCGATGTCGGTGACGGTCTGCAGCACGGTGACCTTGCCGCCGGTCTCCCGCACCGCCTTCTCCACGCCCCGCTTGCGCAACTGGGTGTTGGCGTCGACGTTGTTGCCGGTCAGGTGGACGAGGGCGCCCTTGCCGCCCATGGCCTCGACAGCGGCCTGCGCGGCCTTGTAGGCGGCCAGCTCGACGTCGGTGGAGAGGCAGAAGTCCGCCTCGTTCGTGTTCCCGGCCGGGCAGGAACCGAGCGAGGCGACGGCCATCCCCTGCGACTTGAGGTCGGTGAAGGTGGTGTTGATGTCGGTCGGGGAGACACCGAAGACGCCGAAGGCGTTGTAGCCGCGGGCGGCCAGGGTCGACACCAGGTTGTTCTGCTTCTGCTGGTCCCACTCGGCGGTCTCGTCGAAGGTGACGTCGCCCAGCCCGAGCGACTTCCCGGCCTTGGCGCCGGCCGTCCTCCAGGGCTGGAAGTAGGGGTGGGCGCCGCCCGGGATCAGCGCGACCTTCACACCGGAGCCGTCGGCGAGCTCGGCGGTCCCGCCGCCGCCCCTCGCCGAGGCGCCCGCAGCGGCGCCGGGCTCGTCCGAGTTCCTGATGGTGCAGGCCGACGAGACGGCGGCGAGGAGGACCAGGCCGATGGCGGCTGACACGGCTGTTCTGCGACGGCTCATGAGGCTGCCCCACTAAAATCAAATAGGATTTCGTTGACGCGATGCTGGGGCAGTGGTGGTGGTCACGTCAAGGGTCGTACCGCATCGCATGCGCAGCTCACGTTGGAATTTCAGCGAAAGGTGATGGGTGCATGGCGCCCCTCGGATGCATCGGGCGAGGTCACTGCGCGTGGCGAGGGTCGCGCTGGATCATATAGAACAGACAGGGCGAGGCCGTGGATCGGCCGATGCCGTTCCCGAGGGGAGAGCTCGACGATGCCGGTGCTGACGGTCAGCGTCTACGAGGCGGTCAAGGCCATGGTCATGGACCATGTGATCCAGCCCGGCGCACGGGTCGGCATCGAGGCCGTCTCGCGGTCCCTGGGAGTCTCGGCGACGCCGGTGCGTGAAGCGCTCGCCCGCCTGGAGTCGGACGGGCTGGTGGTGAAGCGTTCGCTCTCCGGATACCGGGCCACCGAACTGCTCACCCGGCAGGGGGTGGAGGAACTCTTCGAGATGCGTCTGCTGCTGGAGCCGCGGGCCGCCGCGCTGGCCGCCGAGCACGTGGGCGAGGCGGCGCTGGACCGGATCGAGGCCGTGGTCGAGGAGATGCAGGGGCTGCCGGACAAGGGGCACAGCTATGCCGAGTACGGGCGCTTCGCGGTGCTGGACCAGCGGTTCCACGACGCGCTGGCCGCCGCGTCCGGGCGGACGATGCTCGCGGCGGCGGTGGAACGGCTCCACACTCACCTGCACCTCTTCCGGCTCAGCCCCGTCTCGGGCGGCAGTCCGGCCACCGTCATGGAGCACGGCCGCATCCTCCGGGCGGTGCTGCGGCGCAGTCCCGAACGGGCGTCGGAGGCCATGCGCGAGCATCTCGAGTCGAGCCTGCGGCGCCACCGCGACCGGTACGCGGAGGGCGGGGCGTGACGACCGGCCCCGATCACTATGCTCACTGCATGCGCGACGCAGACTCACCGACGGATGGCCCGGGAACATGCTGAAAGAGGTCACCGCGACCCGCTACATCACGCCCCTGCGGGAGGGCGGTTCGCTGCCGGGGCTCGTCGAGGCCGACGATCTCGGGACGTACGTCCTGAAGTTCACCGGCGCGGGGCAGGGCCGCAAGACGCTGGTGGCGGAGGTGGTCTGCGGGGAGCTGGCCCGGCGGCTGGGTTTCCGCGTCCCCCGCATCGTGACGGTCGACCTCGATCCCGTCCTGGGGCTCGGCGAGCCCGACCAGCAGGTGCAGGAGCTGCTCAAGTCGAGCGGCGGCACCAACCTCGGCATGGACTTCCTCTCCGGCGCGCTCGGCTTCGACCCGCTCGCCTTCGAGGTGAGCCCCGAGGAGGCCGGCCGGATCGTCTGGTTCGACGCGCTGGTGAACAACGTCGACCGGTCCTGGCGCAACCCCAACCTGCTGCGCCGGCGGGGCGAGACATGGCTCATCGACCACGGCGCGACCATGATCTGGCAGCACAACTGGCCCGGCGCCGAGACCTCCGCGGCCCGCGCCTACGACGCGTCCGACCACGCGCTCGCGCGCTTCTCGCCGGACGTCCGCTCGGCCGCCGCCGCGCTCGCGCCGCTGGTCACCGAGGAACTCCTCGCGGAGGTCACCGCCGAGATCCCGGACGTGTGGCTGCGGGACGAACCCGGCTTCGCGACCCCCGACGACCTGCGGCGGGCCTATGCCCGGCCGCTGCTGGCCCGAGCCGCCACGATCCACGAACGCGTCAAGGGGGACCGGTGAGCGACCGCCACGTCTTCGAGTACGCGCTGGTGCGCGTCGTACCCCGCGTCGAGCGCGGGGAGTGCGTCAACGCCGGCGTCCTCGTGTACTGCCGGGCCAAGTCCTACGTCGGTGCGCGCACCCACCTCGACGAAGCCAGGCTGCTGGCTCTCGACCCGGGGGTGGACCTGCCGGGCGTACGTGCCGCGCTGCGCGCCGTGGAAGGGGTGTGCACCGGCGGGGACGCGGCGGGCCAGGCGGCCCAGGACGATCCGGGCCGCCGTTTCCGCTGGCTGATCGCACCCCGCTCGACCATCGTCCAGCCGGGCCCCGTGCACACCGGCCTGACCGCCGATCCGGCGGCCGAGGCGCAGCGGCTGCTCGACCTGCTGGTGCGGTGACGCCGGGCGGGTTCGCTCCGGCCCGGAGCCGTGGCGGGTGTCAGGCGCGCCGGCGGCGCCTGAGCGCGTAGCCGGCGGCGAGCGTGGCGCTGGCCACGCAGCCCAGTCCGATGGCGATGTCCGAGCGGCTCGGCCCGCCGCTGAAGGAGCCGCCCAGGCCGCCCTGGGTGCCGCGCGTCGGAGCGACGGTGGGGGAGGCCGACGGGCTCGTGGCGGTGGTCGGTGCGGGCGTGACCGGCAGCGGCACCGAGGTCGAGGAGGTGGTCGGGAGCGAGGCGATCTGCACCTCGACCCGCTGGTTCTGCTCCACCCGCTGGTTCTGCTCCACCTGCCGGCCCTGGTCGCCCCGGTCCTCGTCCCGGCCGTCGTTGTTCCCGCCCTGGTCGAAACCGCCCTGGTCGCCCCGGCCCTCGTCGTGCCGGCCGTCGTTGAACCCGCCCTGGTCCGCTCCGCCCTCGCCGAACCCGCCCTGGTCGTTTCCGCCCTGGTCGTTTCCGCCGGGGTCGAAGGAACCCGCGTCGAGATCGCTTCCCTCGGGTTGGCCCTGGTCGAGTGGGTCCGGGGCGAACAGATCCTCGGTGAACGCGTCCGGTTCGTTCGGATCGCTCTCGAAGGCGGCCTGGCCCGCCTGCTGCTGGGTGAGACTCCGGGACTCCAGGTCCTGGGTGTGTGCGGTGTCGGCCATCGGCACGATCGCGGCTATCGCGACGGCTATGCCTGCGGCACCGGTTAGACGGCGCATGGACGTCTCCTTTCCGGCCACGAGTGGCTCGCGCTTCGACGCTAGGGGCCCGGGGCCCGGGGGGCGCGCAGCGCTGGTCCGATCGGGTAGGCCGGGGGTGGTGACGCACCGGGGAGCCCGGGTAATGGATCACACCGGCCCGGTGTCCCGTTGACACCGGGTGCCAGGGCTTCTAGCGTCACGTCTGCGGAAGGTACTAAGCGGTCGCTCACCCAGGGCGCACGCTCCGCACGGGCCGCATCCCCAGGACGAGGAGAGCAGCAATGTCCACCACTGAGCAGCGGGTCGCCGTCGTCACCGGAGCCGCGCGCGGCATCGGCGCCGCGACCGCCGTACGACTGGCCGCCGAGGGCCGCGCCGTCGCCGTCATCGACCTCGACGAGGCCGCCTGCAAGGACACCGTGGAGCAGATCACCGCGGCCGGCGGCAAGGCGATCGCGGTCGGTTGCGACGTCTCCGACGAGGCGCAGGTCGAGGCGGCCGTCGCGCGGATCGCCGGGGAGCTGGGCGCGCCGACGATCCTCGTCAACAACGCGGGCGTACTCCGCGACAACCTGCTCTTCAAGATGAGCGCCTCCGACTGGGACACCGTCATGAACGTGCACCTGCGCGGCGCCTTCCTGATGTCCAAGGCGTGCCAGAAGCACATGGTGGACGCCGGCTTCGGCCGCATCGTCAACCTGTCCTCCTCGTCCGCGCTCGGCAACCGCGGCCAGGTCAACTACTCCGCCGCCAAGGCCGGTCTCCAGGGCTTCACCAAGACCCTCGCCAAGGAACTGGGCAAGTTCGGCGTGACCGCCAACTCCGTCGCTCCGGGCTTCATCGCCACCGAGATGACCAAGGCCACCGCCGACCGCGTCGGCATGGGCTTCGACGACTTCAAGGCCGCCGCCGCCACCCAGATCCCGGTCGCCCGCGTCGGTGAGCCCGACGACATCGCCAACGCCATCGCCTTCTTCACCGGCGAGGCGGCCGGCTTCGTCTCCGGCCAGGTGCTGTACGTGGCCGGCGGACCGCTCGACTAGGGACCCGGAGACCAGGGAACACGGACACTAGGGAAACACGGACATGACTGAACTCCCCGTACTCTCCGGCAAGGTCGCGCTCGTCACCGGCGCCAGCCGCGGTATCGGTTACGGCGTCGCCGAGGCGCTCGTCGCGCGCGGCGACCGGGTCTGCATCACCGGCCGCAACGAGGACGCCCTCAAGGAGGCCGTCGAGAAGCTCGGCGCCGACCGGGTCATCGGTGTCGCCGGCAAGGCGCACGACGAGGCCCACCAGGCCGTCGCCGTCGAGCGCACGATGGAGGCCTTCGGCCGCGTCGACTTCCTGGTCAACAACGCCGGCACCAACCCGGTGTTCGGGCCGATCGCCGACCTCGACCTGAACGTCGCGCGGAAGGTCTTCGAGACCAACGTGATCTCGGCCCTCGGCTTCGCCCAGCGCACCTGGCACGCCTGGCAGAAGGAGAACGGCGGCGCGATCGTCAACATCGCGTCCGTCGCGGGCCTCTCGCCCTCGCCCTTCATCGCCGCGTACGGCGTCAGCAAGGCCGCGCTCATCAACCTCACCGCGCAGCTCGCGCACGAGTTCGCGCCGAAGGTGCGGGTCAACGCGATCGCTCCGGCCGTCGTGAAGACCAAGTTCGCCGCCGCCCTGTACGAGGGCCGGGAAGAGGAGGCGGCCGCCGGATACCCGCTGGGCCGGCTCGGCGTGCCCTCCGACATCGGCGGTGCCGCCGCCTTCCTCACCTCGGCGCAGTCCGACTGGGTCACCGGTCAGACCCTCGTCGTCGACGGAGGTATTTTCCTGAACGCCGGCGTGGCCTGATCTCGCCTGCCGGCAGCGCCGAGGACCGGCCTGGGACACGGGCGCCGTTGACGGAAACGGCGCCCGTGTCCGCGTATCGAGACCACCGGGAGGATGACAACGTAGTCATCGTCAAATGATCAAAACCCCTGTTCAGAAGGGGGTTCAGGGGGCACGGCGCTGCGGTATGGTCTGCCGACTCTTGGCACGGCGGATCGAGGAGCGTGCGCGTGTTCAACCGGAACCGAGGCCTGCGTCGGGTGGCGGCCATCGTGTCCATATCGTCGCTGGTCACCGGCTGCGGCATTCTGTCGTCCGACGGCTCGGAGGACGAGGGGCCGATCGTCGTGGGGACGACGAGCGCGCCCAGCACTCTGGACCCGGCGGCCTCCTGGGACGGCTCCTGGGAGCTGTTCCGGAACATCTACCAGACGCTGCTCAGCTACCCCAACGGTGCGACCGCGCCCCAGCCCGACGCCGCCGAGGAGTGCGCCTTCACCGACTCCACGAACCAGGTGTACCGCTGCGAGCTGCGCGACGGCCTGACCTTCTCCAACGGGGACCGCCTCGACGCGCGCGCCGTCAAGCACTCGATCGACCGGATCAAGGACATCAACGTCAACGGCGGTCCGGCCGGACTGCTGGGCAGCCTGGAAC
Organism: Streptomyces sp. NPDC048171; assembly: GCF_043202655.1. Taxonomy (NCBI): domain Bacteria; kingdom Bacillati; phylum Actinomycetota; class Actinomycetes; order Kitasatosporales; family Streptomycetaceae; genus Streptomyces; species Streptomyces sp. NPDC048171. The sequence goes on along the minus strand of NZ_JBIDAU010000009.1, from coordinate 396,068 downwards.
GCGTCCAGGCGCCGAGCGAGCGCGAGGTGGTCTTCCACCTCAACAAGCCCGACGCCACCTTCCCGTTCGTGCTCGCCACGCCCGCCATGTCGATCGTCGAGCCCGGCAGCTACCCCGCGAACGAGCTGCGCGAGGACGGCCAGGTCGTGGGCTCGGGACCGTACACGCTGGAGTCGTACGAGGACGGCGAGCGCGCCGAGCTCGTGCGCAACGACCGCTACGAGGGCTTCGCCGACCGGGAGAACAAGGCGGTGACGATCCGCTACTTCAAGGACTCCGCCGGCATGGTGAAGGCGCTGCGCGACGGCGACATCCAGGTGACCTACCGGGGACTCGCGGCCGACGACGTCGTCACGCTCCAGGGCAAGGCCGGCCGGGACGAGGAACTCCAGCTCGTCGAGGGCAGCGGCACGGAGATCAGCTACCTGGTGTTCAACCCCGAGGACCCGTGGGCGGGCCGCAAGGAGGTCCGCCGGGCCGTCGCCCAGGTGATCGACCGGGCGGCGATCGCGCACACGATCCACCAGGACACGGTCGACCCGCTGTACTCGATGGTCCCCAAGGGCCTGACCGGACACACCACGGGCTTCTTCGACGACTACGGCGACCCCAGCGTCCCCAAGGCCCGCGAGATCCTCAGCGGCGCGGGCATCACCGAGCGGGTCCCGCTCACCCTCTGGTACACCACCGACCGGTACGGCTCCGAGACGGCGAAGGAGTTCAAGGAGATCAAGCGGCAGCTCGACGCCTCGGGCCTGTTCCGGGTCACCCTGAAGAGCCGTCCCTGGAAGACGTACGTCACGGGCTACCAGAAGGGCGAGTATCCGGTCTTCGGCCGCGGCTGGTCCCCGGACTTCCCGGACGCGGAGAACTTCATCGCCCCGTTCGTCGGTGAGCAGAACGCGCTCGGTACGCCCTACGCCGCGCCGGAGATCACCGGTGAGCTGCTGCCGCGCTCCCGCCGGGAGAGCGACCGGGCCAACGTGGAGCGGGAGTTCGAGCGGGCGCAGCAGATCATGCTGGACGACGCGCGGTTGCTGCCGTTGTGGCAGGGCAAGCAGTACGTGGCCGCGAATGCCGACATCTCGGGCGCGGAGCAGGCCATGGACCCGTCGACGATCATGATGATGTGGCGGCTCTCCCGGAAGACCAGTTGGTAGGCGGCCCGGTTGTCAGTGGTCGCCGGTAGGTTCGTGAGGAGTGGAAAGCGACCGCACAGCGTAAGGAAGTTGACGTGACCGACACCGCCATGCTGCCCGAGTCCTGGCGCGAGGTGCTGGGCGACGAGCTTCAGCAGCCCTACTTCAAGGAGCTGACGGAGTTCGTCGAGGAGGAGCGGGCGAACGGCCCCGTCTACCCGCCGCGCGAGGAGGTCTTCGCCGCGCTGGACGCCACGCCGTACGACCGGGTCAAGGTGCTGGTCCTCGGGCAGGACCCGTATCACGGCGAGGGCCAGGGGCACGGGCTGTGCTTCTCGGTCCGGCCCGGGGTGAAGGTCCCGCCGTCCCTGCGGAACATCTACAAGGAGATGCACGCGGAGCTGGGCACGCCCGTCCCGGACAACGGATACCTGATGCCCTGGGCGGAGCAGGGCGTCCTCCTGCTCAACGCGGTGCTCACGGTCCGGGCGGGCGAGGCGAACTCGCACAAGGCCCGCGGCTGGGAGCGCTTCACCGACGCGGTCATCCGCGCGGTGGCCGACCGGCCGGACCCGGCGGTGTTCGTGCTGTGGGGCAACTACGCGCAGAAGAAGCTGCCGCTGATCGACGAGACCCGGCACCGGGTGGTCAAGGGCGCGCACCCGTCCCCGCTGTCGGCGAAGAAGTTCTTCGGTTCGCGTCCGTTCACGCAGATCAACGAGGCGGTCGCGGCCCAGGGCCACGACCCGATCGACTGGACCATTCCGAACCTGAAGTGACCCGGAGGCGCGGGCCGGGTCCGCCGTCGGTGGGCCCCGCCTCCCGGTGCCGCCTGACCCGGATCGTGGCCACCGGCGGTTAGCGTCGGTCGTGACAGCCGACGAGGGCACGGAGGACGTGGTGGCCAAGGGACGGGAGCGGGCGGCGCCGGATGCCGTGCTGACGCGCATCGGTCAGGTCGTCATGCTGCATCACGCGGGCGACCGCGAGGAGGCCCGGGACCGCTTCCTCGGCCTGTGGGCGGAGATCGGCGAGCACGGCGACCCCCTGCACCGGTGCACGCTGGCCCACTACCTGGCCGACACCCAGGACGACCCGGGCGACGAACTGGCCTGGGACCTGCGCGCGTTGGCTGCGGCCGAGGAGATCACCCAGGATCCGCTCGCCGACTCCCACGAGGGCACGCTCGCCGCGCGTGCCCTGTACCCCTCGCTCCATCTGAACCTCGCGGACGACTACGACCGCCTCGGCCACCGCGAGGCCGCCCGCCTGCACCTGCGGCGCGCCCGGGGCGCGGCCGAGTCGCTGGCCCCCGACCGTTACGGCGAGGGTGTGCGCGCGGCGATCGGCCGGCTGGAGAGCCGCCTGGAGGGCGCGGGCCGTGGCACGGACGGGCCGGAGAGTCCCGGTGGATGGCCGAGACCACCGCGGCAGCGGCCGTAGGCATGCGTGGCGCCCGTGCGCAGTCCCGCTCAGGGGCCGTACGCCTGCTCGCAGATGCGGGATTCCGGGCTGCCGGGGCGCCAGCCGCCGTACCGCTTGCCGAGCGAGCACACGTCCGTGTTCCGCCCGGTGTCCCCGCCGGACGAGGGAGCGTGGGGGAGTGCGGGTACCTCGGGGCCCGGCACCCTCGGCCGCGCGGTCCGCGCCGGCGTCTCGGGCCGGGCGGGCCGTGGCCGCTGTTCCGGGCGGGCCCGGGCGGCCGGCGTCTCCTGCGGGGGCGGCCCGGCGGCCGGGGGTTGCGTACCGCGCGGTTCCCGCGCCTCGCGGGCCGGGGTCGGCGAGGGGCCGATCATCTCCAGGGCCTCCCGGGCCGGGGCCTGGACGTCCCGCGGTTCGGCCGGTCCGTCGGGGCGCGGCGCCAGGGAGCGGGCGCCCGCCGAGGCCGGGTCGGCGGCGGCCGGGCCCTGGACCGTCGTACAGCCGGTCAGGGCGGTGACGGCCACGGTCACCAGGAGCGTCGCTGTGGTCCTCGTTCGATGCACCCGCGTCACTCTGCTGGTTCGGGTCCGTTCCGCGATGCCGGACAAGCGGAGGTTGCCCCGCACGGGTGATCTCCGGCCCCGTACGGAGGCCCGGTGGCCGTCGGGGGTGACGTCAGTCGCCCGTGGCACCGTCCAGGCACTCCCGGATCAGGTCGGCGTGGCCGTTGTGACGGGCGTACTCCTCGATCATGTGGGTGTGGATCCAGCGCAGGCTGAAGCGCTCACCCGTGCGGGCGTGCTTGCCCCGGCCCATGTCGTCCAGGGGGAAGCCGGCCGCGTTGCGCCGGGCCGCCTCGATCTCGGCCTGCCAGGTCGCGCGGGCCTCCTGCCAGGTGTCCGACGCGGTCACCCGGAACTCGCCGTCCGGGTCCGCGTCCGAGTAGTAGATCGGCCCGGCGTCCTCGGCCGCCAGCACCCTGCGGTACCAGCTGCGCTCCACCTCCGCCATGTGCCGCACCAGCCCCATCAGGGTCAGCCCCGACGGCTTCACGGAAGCCGTCCGCAGCTGTTCGTCGGTGAGGCCCTCGCACTTCCACGCGAGGGTCTGGCGGTGGTACTCGAGCCAGCCCTCCAGCATGGTGCGTTCGTCGGCGTCGGTGTCGGGCTCGCGGCGTTCGGTAGTCATTCCGGCATCCTCGCCCGGCGCCGTCCCCGTGCGCCAGGGAGTTTCAGGCGCCCAGCATGCCGCCCAGGATCTCCCGCAGTCCCGACCGCACGTCCTGGAGGCCGGGCACCTCGGCGTGGAAGCTGCCGGCCACGCAGCTGAACATCAGTCCGTCCGCCCAGGCGACCAGCGACAGCACGTGGCGCTCCGGGTCCGGCGAGCCCAGCTCCGTGACGAGACCGCCCAGCCGCTCCCGGAACCGGGCGCCCGCCGCGTCGAAGTGGGCCCGCAGCTCGGGGCGGCGGGTGGCCTCCAGGGCCAATTCGTAGCGGGCGAGCGTCAGCTCCCGGTTGAGGGTCAGCGCGCGGTGCGTCGCCAGTGCCAGCGCGTCCACCAGGGAGTCGAGGCCGGCGCGCGGGTCCGGCATCTCGTGCAGCGCCAGCACCCGTTCCTCCCGGTCGGCCAGGCGTCGCACCGCCAGTTCGAGCAGCGCCTGCCGGGTGCGGGCGAGGTTGGAGGTGGAGCCCTGCGGGAGCCCGGCCGTCTCGTCGACCGCGCGGTGCGTCAGCCCGCGCATCCCCCGCTCGGCGAGCAGGGCCAGCGCCGCGTCGGCGACCAGGTCGGCGCGGGAGGCGGCAGCGGCGGTGGCGGGGGCCGCGGAGGGCAGGGAGGCCGGTGTGGAGGGGGGCATGGAGGCCAACCTACCCGACGACACTACGGCTGTAGTACAGTCGGCGGCAGGAGCTACTACATCTGTAGTGAAGGGAACGGTGGGGAGAGCCATGGCACGGACAAGGCGGGTCGTCGTGATCGGCGGCGGCATCGGTGGCCTCACCGCGGCGGTGGCCCTGTTCCAGGACGGACATCGCGTCACCGTCCTGGAGCGCGCCGCCTCCCTGCGGCCGATCGGCGCGGCCATCTCCCTGTCGCCCAACGCCCTGCGCGCCCTGGACGTCGTCGGCCTCGGCGACGAGATCCGCGACCTCGCCGCCTGGCAGGGCGACGGGGGACTGCGCACCCCGCGCGGCCGCTGGCTCTCCCGGTCCGGCGCGGAGGCCGCCGCGGCCCGGTTCGGCGGCCCGCTGGTGCTGCTGCACCGGGCCACCCTCATCGACCGCCTGGCCGAGCGGCTGCCCCCGGACGCCGTCCGCACGGCCGCCGACGCGATCCTCGCCGACCCCGGCGACCACGACCGCCCGGCCAGGGTGCGCACCGCGGACGGCGAGTGGGAGGCCGACCTGGTCGTCGCCGCCGACGGCATCCACTCCGCCGTACGCCGCACGCTGTTCCCGGCCCACCCCGGCACCGTCTACTCCGGCTTCACCACCTGGCGGGTCGTGATACCGCTGCCCGGCGTCGAGTTCGCCTCCCACGAGACGTGGGGGCGGGGCCGCATCTGGGGCACGCACCCGCTCAAGGACGGCCGGGCCTACGCCTACGCCGCCGCCGTCGCCCCGGCCGGCGGACATGCGGCGGACGAGCGGGCGGAGCTGCTGCACCGTTACGGCGACTGGCACGACCCGATCCCCGCGGTGCTCGCCGCGGCCCGCCCCGAGGACGTCCTGCGGCACGACGTGCACCACATCGCCGCACCGCTGCCCGCCTACCACCGCGGCCGGGTCGCCCTGCTCGGCGACGCCGCGCACGCCATGCCGCCCAACCTCGGGCAGGGCGGCAACCAGGCCATCGAGGACGCGGTCGTCCTCGCCCACCACAGCCGGGACCTCGCCGCCTACACGGCCGCCCGGCAGCCCCGGGCCAGTGCCGTCGCCCGCCGGGCCGTCCGGGTCGCCCGCCTCAACCTGATGACCGGCCGCGCCGGGATCGCGGCCCGTGACGCCGCGCTGCTCGCGCTGTCCAGGGCGGCGCCCGGCCTGTTCCTGCGGGGCTTCGACGGCATCGCCGACTGGCGGCCACCGCAGCCCCCGTATGCTTCAGCGCGGACCCGGACCGGCGAACGATAGAGGAGCACACCCCGTGAAGGTCGGCTGCATCGGACTCGGCGACATCGCGCGGAAGGCCTACCTGCCGGTGCTCTCCGCCCTGCCGGGGGCCGAACTGCACCTGCAGACCCGCACCCCCGCCACCCTCACCCGGGTCGCCGACGAACTGCGCCTGCCGGACACCCAGCGCCACGCCGACCTCGGCTCACTGCTCGCCCAGGGCCTCGACGCCGCCTTCGTGCACGCGCCGACCGCCGTCCACCCCGAGATCGTGACCGGGCTCCTGGAAGCCGGCGTACCGACCTACGTCGACAAGCCGCTCGCCTACGAACTCGCCGAGTCCGAACGGTTGGTGGCCCTCGCCGAGGAGCGGCGGACCAGCCTCGCCGTCGGCTTCAACCGCCGTTACGCGCCCGGATACGCGCAGTGCGCCGAGCACCCGCGCGAGCTGATCCTCATGCAGAAGAACCGCACCGGGCTGCCCGAGGAACCGCGCACGATGATCCTCGACGACTTCATCCACGTCGTGGACACGCTCCGCTTCCTGGTGCCGGGGCCGGTCGACGACGTGACCGTGCGCGCCCGCGTCCAGGACGGCCTCCTGCACCACGTCGTGCTCCAGCTCGCCGGGGAGGGCTTCACCGCGCTCGGCGTCATGAACCGGCTCAGCGGTTCGGCGGAGGAGATCCTGGAGGTCTCCGGCCAGGACACCAAGCGCCAGGTGGTCAACCTCGCCGAGGTGATCGACCACAAGGGCCAGCCGACCGTGCGGCGGCGCGGCGACTGGGTGCCGGTCGCCCGGCAGCGCGGCATCGAGCAGGCGGTGCTCGCCTTCCTCGACGCGGTGCGCGCGGGGCGGCTGCTCAGTGCCCGGGACGCGCTGGAGACCCACGATCTGTGTGAGCGGGTGGTACGCGCGGTCCACGAGCGTTCCGCCTGAGCCGCACCGCCCGTACGCCCTCGCCGGCGCCCCACGCCGCGAGGATCACCAGCGCCGCGTGCACGGTCCAGTCGCCGAGCCGCACGTACGGCGTGGTGCCGTGCGTGAGGGGGAGCTCGTACACCCGCGCGGTGCTCGCGTCGGTGCCGAGCCAGGAGCCGATCCGCTTCCCGTTCGCGTCGTACACGGCGGAGACGCCGGTCAGCGTCGAGTGCACCATCGGCCGGCCGGTCTCCGCGGCGCGCAGCGCGGCGAGCGAGGCGTGCTGCTCGGGAGCCCAGGTGCGCTGGAACGTCGACGTCGACGACTGGGCGACCAGCACCTCCGCGCCGTCGGCGGCCAACTGGCGGCTCATGTCGGGAAACGCGCTCTCGAAGCACACCATCGGGCCGATCCGCAGCCCGTCCCCGACGTTCATCACCACCTGCTCGGTGCCCCGCCTGCGGTCCTCGCCCGCCGCCTCGCCGACGGAGGTGGCCCAGCCGAGCAGCGAACGGGCCGGCACGTACTCCCCGAAGGGCACCAGCCGCATCTTGTCGTACCGGTCGCCGGTCGGGCCGTCCGAGCCGACCAGCACCGAACTCTTGTAGATGCCCGGCTTGTCCGAGCGCCGCGCGTCCACGTTGACCAGGATCTCCGCGCCGGTCTCCCGGGACAGCGCCGCCAGCCGGCGGGCCAGGTCGGGCCGGTCGTCCAGGTCGAAGCCGACGCTGCTCTCGCCCCAGACGATCAGATCGAGGTCCCGGTCGGCCAGCCCGCGGGTGAGCTGCTCCTCGCGGTCGAAGCGCCGGTCGGCGCTGTCCGCGCCGTCCACGATGCCGGGCTGCACCACGGCGATCGCGGCCCGCTCGTCGGTGTCGGGGCGCGGCGACCAGACCCAGGCCGCGGAGGTGGCGGCCGCGGTGGCGACGAGCCCGGCCAGCGCGGGCACCCGCGCCCGGCGGACGGCGACGAGCACGGCGACGGCGACGTTCACCGCGACCACCAGGAAGCTCAGCAGCCAGACCCCGCCGACGGAGGCCAGCCGCAGCGCCGGGGCCACCTCCCACTGGCTGGACCCGAGCATCCCCCAGGGTCCGCCGAGCCCCTGCCAGGAGCGGACCAGTTCCGCGGCCAGCCAGCCCGACGGCAGCACCAGGAGCGCCGCCGCGATCCGGCCGGCCGAGGGCGCGCCGCCCAGCAGCCGCCGCACCAGCCAGCCCCACGGCGCCCACAGCGCGCCGAGCAGCGCCGCGATCACGAAGGTGAACACGTGCAGGTTCGGCAGCAGCCAGTGGTGCATGGCGAGCATGAAGCCGAAGCCGGCGCACCACCCGTCGTACGCGGCCCGCTTCCCGGTCGGCGCGGTGCGGGCCAGCAGGATCCAGGGGACCAGGGCGAACCAGGCCCACCACCACAGGGCGGGGCCCGGGAAGGCGAGTACGGGCAGCGCTCCGGCGAGTACGGCGGCGGCCGAGCGCCACCAAGGGGAGGCGAGCCGGCGGTCGAGCGTCTTCATGGGCGCCTCCCTACCCCCCGATGTCTACAGTGTGCCCCCGTGACGAGGGCGAATTTCAGTTGATCACACCGGGTGCCGATGGTGCGCAAGACATGTGCAAGGCGTTCCTCAGGTCCTAGAGTGATCGATGATCGATCAAACCGGAGGTGCTCCATGAACCGACCCATCACCGTGGTCACCGGCGGCAGCCGTGGCATCGGCGCGGCGACCTGTCTGCGCCTCGCGGCGGACGGACACGACCTGGCCGTCGGCTACGCGCGGGACTCGGCGGCCGCCGAGTCCGTCGTCGCGGGTGTGCGCGAGGCGGGCGGACGCGCGGTGGCGGTGCGCGCGGACACGGCGGTCGAGGCCGACGTCGAGCGCCTCTTCGACGTGGCGGAGGAACGGCTCGGGCCGGTGACGGGCCTGGTGAACAACGCGGCCGTGACCGGGCCGCTGGGACGCCTCGCCGACAGCGACACCGGCGACCTGCGCCGGGTCCTGGACGTCAACCTGCTCGGCGTGCTGCTGTGCGCCCGGCGCGCCGCCCGGCTCATGACGGCGCGGGGGAGCGGTGTGATCGTGAACGTCTCGTCGGGCGCCGCGACCCTCGGCAGCCCGGGGGAGTACGTCCACTACGCGGCGGCCAAGGCGGGCGTCGACACGCTGACGCTGGGCCTCGCCAAGGAGCTGGGGCCGGACGGTGTCCGGGTCAACGCGGTCGCGCCCGGCGTCATCGACACCGAGATGCACGCGGCGGCGGGCGCGCCGGACCGGGCGCGGCGGATGGGGGCGGCGGTGCCGATGGGCCGTGCCGGACGGGCGGAGGAGATCGCGGCGGCGATCTCCTGGCTGATGTCGCCCGACGCCTCGTACACGACGGGGACGGTGCTCCGGGTGGCCGGCGGGCGCTGACGGCGGGTGGGCGCCGGGGCGGGGCGGCTCCGGGTCAGGCGGCCTCGATGACCTCGCCGCGGATCGCTCTCGCCCACTCGACCACCAGCAACTCGTACTCCACACGCTCCTGTGCCGACAGGGTCCCGCCCGCGCGGCGCCAGAGCGCACGGATCTTCTCGTTCAGTTCCGCGGCGGAGCGCGCGGAACCAGGAGTCGCGTAATCGGGGGACATGCGGACAAGCCTAGGGGTAAGCACTGACGGTGCGCTACCGGACGGCTACAGAAGCGGTGGCCCTCAGCCGGCCGACTCCGCGGCGTGCGGGCTGAGCGCGCCCGTGCTGACCAGGGCGATGATGACGATGCCGAGCGCGATGCGGTACCAGACGAACGGCATGAAGCTCTTCGTGGAGATGAACTTCATGAACCAGGCGATCACCGCGTATCCGGTGCCGAAGGCGATGACCGTCGCGAACAGCGTCGGCCCCCAGGAGACGTGGTCGCTCTCCATCGCGTCCGTCAGCTCGAACAGCCCGGAGGCGAGCACCGCCGGGATCGCGAGCAGGAACGAGTACCGGGCCGCCGCCTCGCGCCGGTAGCCCATGAAGAGGCCGCCGCTGATCGTGGCCCCGGACCGGGAGACGCCCGGGATGAGGGCCGCCGCCTGGCAGACGCCGTAGATCAGACCGTCCCGGACGGTCAGGTTCTCCAGTTCCTTGCGCGCGCGGGGGGCGCGGTGCCGGCCGCCCTTCTCGTCCCGCGCGGCCATCCGGTCCGCGATGCCGATGATCACACCGACGACGATCAGCATCGTCGCGGTGATGCGCAGGTCCCGGAAGGGCCCCTCGATCTGGTCCTTCAGGGTCAGGCCGAGCACGCCGATCGGAATCGAGCCGACGATCACCAGCCAGCCCATGCGCGCGTCGGGGTCGCGGCGCATCGACTTGTCGGTCAGCGACCGTGTCCACGCCGAGATGATGCGCCCGATGTCCTTGCGGAAGTAGATGAGGACGGCGGCCTCGGTGCCGATCTGCGTGATCGCCGTGAAGGCGGCACCCGGGTCGTGCCAGCCGGAGAACGCCGCCGTCAGGCGCAGGTGCGCGCTGGAGGACACGGGGAGGAACTCGGTCAGCCCCTGGACGAGTCCGAGGATGAGTGATTCGAACCAAGACATGAAGTTACGCAGTCCAAGTGCTGAGCGAGAAAAGGGCGATGGGCGCGCCGGACCCCGAAGTCGGATGATCGGGACCGGCGGTGCCGAGGGGCAGCGTAGCGCCCCAAAGTGAAGTCCGGCCCACAGGGGTGGAAGGTCTCCTAGGCGGCCGTCGGGCCCGTCACGGTCCAGCCGTCGGCCTGCGGATGGGCGGTCAGGTCCTCGTGTCGGACGGTGTCGCCGCAGGCGCGGCAGGTGATCCGCGGCACCAGCTCGCTGCCGCAGACGTGCTCGATCACCATGGGGCGGTCGCCGTCCGCGCGCAGGTGCCGGTCGCCCCAGGCCATGAGGGTCATCAGCACCGGTTCCAGCTCCAGCCCCGCCCGGGTCGGCCGGTACTCGAAGCGCTGCGGGCGCTCGCTGTACGGCTCCTTCGTCAGGATGCCCGCGTCCAGGAGCCGCCGCAGCCGGGTGGCGAGGATGTCGCGCGGGGCGCCGGTATTGCGGACCAGCTGGTCGAAGCGGCCGTTGCCGAGGCAGACCTCGCGCAGGACGAGCAGCGAGTACTTCTCACCGACGAGCGCCAGGGTGTCGGCGATCGAGCAGGGGCGCGGGTTCTTGGGGGCGACGGCCATGGCGCCCAGCATAAATGAGGGTTTGTTTTTCCAACTCGCGAGGCTATGGTGAGTCCAGAATTCCTACTCACTGGTAGTCGCCGGCAGCCGGAGGCCCGCAGCATGCGTGAAGCAGTCGTCGTCGAAGCCGTACGCACCCCGATGGGCAAGGGCAGGCCGAACGGCGCCCTCGCCCACGTCCACCCCGTGGAACTCCTCGCGCACACGCTGCGCACCCTCGTCGAGCGGTCGGGCGTCGACCCGGCGCTGATCGACGACGTCATCGGCGGCACCGTCGACCAGGTCGGCGAGCAGGCCATGAACACCACCCGCTATGCCCTGCTGTCCGCCGGCTTCCCCGAGTCCGTGCCCGCGACCACCGTCGACCGGCAGTGCGGCTCCTCCCAGCAGGCCGTCCACTTCGCCGCGCAGGGCGTCATGGCCGGGGCGTACGACCTGGTCGTCGCCTGCGGGGTCGAGTCGATGAGCCGCGTCCCGATGTGGTCGAACGTGCCGGCCGGTGCCGACCCCTTCGGCCCCGGCGTCGCGGCCCGCTACCCGGACGGACTCGTCCCGCAGGGCATCAGCGCCGAACTGATCGCCGCCAAGTGGTCGCTCTCCCGGGAGCGGATGGACGCCTTCGCCGTCTCCTCGCACCGGAAGGCCGCCGCGGCCTGGGAGTCGGGGCGCTTCGACGCCGAGATCGCGCCCCTGGACGGTGTCTCGCGCGACGAGTGCGTACGCCCCGCGAGCAGCGTGGAGGTCCTCGCCGGTCTCCGGTCCGCCTACCACGACCCGGCCTTCGCCGAGCGCTTCCCGCAGATCGAGTGGAACGTCACCGCGGGCAACGCCAGCCCAGTCAACGACGGCGCCTCGGCCGTGCTGATCACCTCGGCCGAGACCGCCGCACGCCTCGGCCTGCGCCCCCTCGCCCGCCTGCACAGCTTCGCCGTCACCGGCTCCGACCCGCTGCTGATGCTGACGGGCGTGATCCCCGCCACCGAGAAGGTGCTGCGGCGGGCGTCGCTCTCCCTGGGTGACATCGACCTGTTCGAGGTCAACGAGGCGTTCGCGAGCGTGGTGCTGGCCTGGCAGCAGGAGACCGGCGCCGACCTCGACAAGGTCAACGTGCACGGCGGGGCCATCGCGCTGGGCCACCCCCTCGGCGCCAGCGGCACCCGCCTGACCACCACCCTCGTCCACGCCCTCAGGGAGCGCGGGGCGCGCTACGGACTCCAGACCATGTGCGAGGCGGGCGGGCTCGCCAACGCCATGATCCTGGAGGCCCTGTAACGCGCCGTCAGTGCCCGCGCAGCCGGTGCCGCTTGCGCCAGGCCACCGCCGCGCCCGCAAGCCCCGGCAGCGCGATGCAGGCCAGCGCGATCAGGAAGGCCGGAGACGTCGGCGTCGAGGCGCGGGCCCCGGCGACGACGTAGGCGGCGGTGTTGGGGATGGAACCCAGTCCCGTCGCCAGGAGAAAGGGGAGCAGGCCCATGCGGGACACCGCCGCGCAGTAGTTGGCCGCGGCGAACGGCACCCCGGGGAACAGCCGGGCCGCCAGCATCGAGCGGAACCCGTGCCGGCTCAGCTGCCCGTCCGCGGCCTTCAGCCACTTGCCCCGCAACAGCGGACGCAGCGCCTCCTGGCCCAGCACCCGGCCCAGGCAGAAGGCGATCCCGGCCCCGAGCACCGTCCCCGCCAGCGCCGAGGCGAGGCCGAGCTGCGAGCCGAACAGCGCACCCGCGGCCAGGTTCAGCAGCGGACGCGGCACGAAGGCGACGGTGCACAGCCCGTACGCCACCGCGTAGGCGACGGCCGCCGCGGCTCCGCCGAGCTGGGGCGGCCAGCCGTCGGTGAGCAACTGCTGCGGCTGGAAGAGCAGGACCGTGGTCGCGGCCGAGGCCAGCAGGGCGACGAGCAGGGAGAGCCGGGACCACGGGGAGAGCAGGACTCTGGTCACGCGGGCGGCGAACCCGGTCGGTGGGGCCGGTGGGAGCGGCCCGCCGGCGGTGGCGACGGCGAGTTCCGTTGCGGCGGTCCGGGGAGTGACCGTGGCGGTGCCCCCAGAGCGGGTGGTGGCATCGAGCATCCGGTGACACTAACCGACAAATGTGTGTGATCGCCGTATGGAGCGTCTCACCAGCGTCACAGCCGAGTGAATCCCCGCCCCGCACCCTGCCGGTTCCGCCCTGCTCACCACGCCGTTGGACGCGCCGACGTTCTCTCTGTAACCGCTCGCAAAAACCATTCGACGTGGAACAGGGCGTCGGCGAGGATCTGCCTCATGTTCCGGTACGCCTTCCACCTCGCAGCATCCGCCGTCGCGGATGCGCCGAAGGCTGCCGTCCTCTTCTTCCCGGCCGCCGCCGACGGCGCCCGAAGCTGACCCTCCCCGGACACTCCGGCGGACCCCCCAGGGGGAGGGTCGGCCGGACACCGGGGTCCCCACCACCGCCACGAGGCTTCGAGGTACCGCCATGTCCAAGACGGCGTACGTCCGCACCAAACCGCATCTGAACATCGGCACGATGGGCCATGTCGACCACGGCAAGACCACCCTGACCGCCGCCATCACCAAGGTCCTCGCCGAGCGCGGCGCCGGCACGTTCGTGCCGTTCGACCGCATCGACCGGGCCCCGGAGGAGGCCGCGCGCGGCATCACCATCAACATCGCGCACGTCGAGTACGAGACCGACACCCGGCACTACGCGCACGTCGACATGCCCGGCCACGCCGACTACGTCAAGAACATGGTCACCGGCGCCGCCCAGCTGGACGGGGCGATCCTCGTCGTGTCCGCGCTGGACGGGATCATGCCGCAGACCGCCGAACACGTCCTGCTCGCCCGGCAGGTGGGCGTCGACCACATCGTGGTCGCGCTCAACAAGGCCGACGCCGGGGACGAGGAGTTGACCGACCTCGTCGAACTGGAGGTCCGCGAGCTGCTCACCGCGCACGGCTACGGCGGCGACTCCGTGCCCGTCGTGCGGGTCTCGGGACTGAAGGCCCTGGAGGGCGACCCCCGGTGGACCGCGTCCGTCGAGGCGCTGCTCGACGCCGTGGACACCTACGTGCCCATGCCGGAGCGGTACCTGGACGCGCCGTTCCTGCTGTCGGTGGAGAACGTGCTCACCATCACCGGCCGCGGCACGGTCGTCACCGGCGCGGTCGAGCGCGGCACGGTCCGCGTCGGCGACCGGGTCGAGGTGCTGGGGGCGTCCGTCGAGACGGTGGTCACCGGCCTCGAGACCTTCGGCAAGCCGATGGAGGAGGCCCAGGCCGGGGACAACGTCGCGCTGCTGCTGCGGGGTGTCGGCCGCGACGCCGTGCGCCGGGGGCACGTGGTCGCCGCGCCCGGCAGCGTCGTGCCCGCGCGGCGCTTCTCGGCGCGGGTGTACGTGTTGTCGGCGCGGGAGGGAGGGCGTTCGACACCCGTCGCCACGGGGTACCGGCCGCAGTTCTACATTCGTACGGCGGATGTCGTCGGAGACGTGGATCTCGGAGAGCCGGCGGTTGCGCGGCCCGGGGACACGGTCACGATGACCGTGGAGCTGGGGCGGGATGTGCCGTTGGAGACCGGGCTCGGGTTCGCCATCCGTGAGGGTGGGAGGACCGTGGGGGCGGGAACCGTGACGGCCGTCGGGTGAGTGCCCCTTGATGTGGGTGGGGGCTGCGGGGCCGTCGTGGCTGGTCGCGCAGTCCCCCGCGCCCCTGTCGGCGATGTCCGACCGCACAATGGAGGAGTGAACCAAGCCATCCCCGTCAGCCGCGTCACCGACCACGGCACCGCCAAGCTCATGCCCGACGTCGACCGGCGGCGGGCCTGGCTGCTCACCGTGGACGGGGCGCCGCAGTCCTACGTCGACCTGGACGAGCCGGCGCACCTGGAGTTCGAGTACACGCGCCGGCTCGGCCACGTCCTGGACACCGTCGCCGAGCCGGGCCGCGCGCTGGACGTGCTGCACCTCGGCGGCGGCGCGTTCACCCTGCCGCGGTACCTGGCCGCGACCCGGCCGGGCTCGCGCCAGGACGTCGTGGAGGCGGACCGGGGGCTGCTGGACCTGGTCGCCGAGCACCTGCCGCTGCCGGACGGTGCGGACATCACCGCGCACGGCGCCGACGCCCGCGCCTGGCTGGCCGACGCCCCCGCGGACTCGGCCGACGTGCTGGTCGCCGACGTCTTCGGGGGCTCACGCGTGCCGGCGCAGCTGACCTCCGTCGAGTACGCCCGCGAGGCGGCACGGGTCCTGCGCGCCGACGGCGTGTACGTGGCCAACCTCGCCGACGGGGCGCCGTTCGGCTTCCTGCGCGGCCAGCTGGCCGGCTTCGCCACGCTCTTCGAGGAACTGGCGCTGATCGCCGAACCGGGGGTGCTGCGCGGGCGCCGGTTCGGCAACGCGGTCCTCGTCGCGGCGGACCGGCCCCTGGACATCCCGGCGCTGGCCCGGCGCACCGCCGCCGACGCCTTCCCGGCCAGGGTCGAACACGGGGCGGCCCTGCGGGACTTCATCGGCGGCGCGCGGCCGGTGCGGGACGCGGACGCCGTACCGTCGCCCGAGCCTCCCGCCGGGGCGTTCGGCATCGGCTGAGCGGCGCCTACGACTCGGTCGGCGGTTCCTCGGTGAGCCGCACCGTGCTGAGGATCTTCTGGATCGTCGCCTCCGGGACCTCCTCGTCGACGCCCTTGGCGCCGTACAGGTTCCAGGTGACGAAATCGCCCGCGCTGTTCTTGAACGCGAAGGTGATCGCCTTGCCCTCGGTGTCGCACTTGCCCTTCTGGGGCGTGCCCTGCGAGTAGGCGGTGATGACGCTGCCCTTGATGCCGGACGTGGTGGTGTAGGCCTTCGGCTTGCCGTACTTCACGCTCTTCTTGTCCGGCTGCGTGTACCCGCCGTAGATCCACCACGGCACTCGCGTCTCGGCCGCCTGGTCGGTGTTCGTGGCGCCGCTCTCACCACGGGTACCGGTGGTCGCGAGGGAGGTGCTCTCCTTGCGGCCGTCCTTGTTCTCGTCCGTCGTGCACCACTCGGACTTGAGGTAGGCGGGGGCGGTGACCGTCGTGCGGTCGGTCTTGCCCTTCTCCTCCCACTCGAAGCCGACGCTGGTGTCCTTGCTGTCGATCTCCCAGTCGGCGGGCACGTCGAACATGGTGCCGAAGCGCGGGTTGGCGACGACCTTCCAGCCGTCGACGGTCGCCTCCAGCCCGTCGCCGCCGCGCGGGTTGTCGTCGGAGCCGGACGCGCTCGGATCCGTGGACGGGGTCTCGGACTTGTCCGCGGACGCGCTCGCGGACGGCTTCTTGTCCTTGCCGTCGTCCGCCTGGTCGTCCTTGTCACCGCCGAGCACCAGGAACCCGGTGACACCGGCGGCCACCACCACGGCGAGGGCCGCGACGATCGCGACCAGCTTCGTCCGGTTCCCGCCACCGCCACCGCCCGGAGCGGGCTGCGGCGCCCCTGCGGGCTGCGGCGCCCCCCACTGCTGTTGCCCGTACTGGCCGGGCTGCTGCTGGTACCCCGGCTGCTGGTAGGGATTCGGCTGTTGGTACCCCGGCTGCTGGTACGGATTGTTCTGCGGGTTCTGCTCGCCCCCGGGCGGCTGCTGTCCTGGCCACATGAGCAGTCACCCTAATGCCGCCCAGGACACGATTCGGTCACCGGGCCTTGTCAGGGACGTACCAGAAGTGAGGAGCTCCCGTGATGGGTCGCGCGGAGGTCACCCGTGCCGGGCCTGGCCCTTCGATGCTACTCATGGGTAACCTGCCTCCATGAGCGCAGATCAGATGTCGATCGGCGAGTTGCTCGCCGCCACGGTGCCGATGGTCAGGACCCTGAACCTCGAGTACCTGGAGACCACTCCGGAGAAGGCCGTCCTGGCCCTCCCGGACCAGGCCGAGTACCGCAATCACGTGGGCGGACCGCACGCCGGGGCCATGTTCACCCTGGGCGAGTCGGCCAGCGGCGCGATCGTGCTGGCCGCCTTCGGGGACCAGCTCTCCCGGGCCGTACCGCTGCCGGTCACCGCCGAGATCGCGTTCAAGAAGATCGCGCTCGGCCCGGTCACCGCCACCGCGACGCTCGGCCGCCCCGCCGCCGACGTCGTCGCCGAGCTGGACGCCGGGAGCCGCCCCGAGTTCCCGGTCAGCGTCGCCATCCGGCGCGAGGACGGCGCGGTGACCGGTGAGATGACCGTCATATGGACCCTGCGTCCCAACAGCTGACCTCCCGCGAACCGGTAGGCTTCCCGGGTGCGCCTTCGCCGAGGCGCACCCGGGAACAGGTACGCGAAGCGGAGGATGCGCGTTGCACGTCCAGGAGTGGCTCGACACGGTGCCCGCGGTGGCCGTGTACGCCGTCGTCGGACTGGTCATCGGTCTGGAGAGCCTGGGCATTCCGTTGCCCGGTGAGATCATCCTGGTGTCCGCGGCCCTGCTGTCGTCGCAGCACGGCGGCATCGACCCGCTGGTCCTCGGCGCCTGTGCCAGTGCGGGCGCGGTGATCGGCGACTCCATCGGGTACGCCATCGGCCGCAGGGGCGGCCGGCCCCTGCTGACGTGGCTGGGTCGCAAGTTCCCCAAGCACTTCAGCGAGGGCCACATCGCCACCGCCGAGCGGTCCTTCCAGAAGTGGGGCATGTGGGCCGTGTTCTTCGGCCGCTTCGTCGCCCTGCTGCGCATCTTCGCGGGCCCGCTGGCCGGTGTGCTGCGGATGCCGTACTGGAAGTTCCTGATCGCCAACGTCCTCGGCGGCATCGTCTGGGCGGGCGGCACCACCGCCGTCATCTACTACGTCGGAATCGTCGCGGAGTCCTGGCTGAAGCGCTTCTCGTGGCTGGGCCTGGTGCTGGCGGTCGTCATCGGCGTGACCTCCATGCTGGTCCTGAAGAAGAAGGCAAAGAGCGCTCAGCCTCTTTCCGCCGCCGAGTAGAAGCGCGCCCCGAAGGGGCGCCGGGCTGTGACATCGTGCGGCTCCGCCGCGGGGCGCGACCCCAGCCATCACCAACCCGCACCCGGCCTCCTAGAGATCCTCCCCCAACGCCCCCCGATGCTCCCCGGCCAGCGCCGCGTACATCGTGCCGTTCAGCGTCACCCCGGCCCGCTCCTCCTCCGTCAGCTCCCGCCTGACCTTCGCCGGCACCCCCGCGACCAGCGAGCCCGGCGGCACCCGCATCCCCTGCGGCACCAGCGCCTGGGCCGCGACCAGCGAACCCGCGCCGATCACCGCGCCGTTGAGGACCGTGGCACCCATGCCGATCAGGCAGTCGTCCTCGACGGTCGCGCCGTGCACCACGGCGTTGTGCCCGATGGAGACCCGCTCGCCGACCATTACGGGGAAACCGGGGTCGGCGTGCAGCGTGCAGTTGTCCTGGACGTTGCTGTCCGCACCCACCGAGATCCGCTCGACGTCGCCGCGCAGCACCGCGCCGTACCAGACGCTCGCCCCGGCGTGCAGCGTCACGTCCCCGATGACCGAGGACGTCGGCGCCACGAAGGCCCCCGCGTCCACCATGGGCTCCTTGCCGGCGATGCCCGTGATCAGCGCCTTCTGCGTCATCTCCGCCTCCTGTTCGGGTGATGTACGGCACCGTACGCCACCCGGTGGGGTGAAGATCACAGCACTCCGCGGTCATGGCCGCACCGCCCGCCGACTACCGTGAGCGGGTGCCCAAGCGCAAGAACACGTTCTCGTCCTGGCGGAGCCGCCTGGCGCAGCGGGCCGTCCACGCGGGCTGGGCCTGGGTGCAGCGCACCGGGTCCGTCACCGCCGCACACCCCGGACGGTTCCGCTTCGGCGCCATGGGTACGGGCACCCGGCTCGCGTTCCCGCTCGGCACGGTCTTCGGCGAGCCCTGGATCCACGTCGGCGCCCACTGCATCATCGGCGAGCAGGTCACGCTGACCGCCGGGCTCATGCCCGACCTCGACCTCGGTCCCGAGCCGATCCTGCGCATCGGCGACGGGGTCGTCCTCGGCCGCGGCAGCCACGTCATCGCCGACACCACCGTCACCATCGGCAGCGACTGCTACTTCGGCCCGTACGTCTACGTCACCTCCACCAACCACTCCTACGACGATCCGCACCAGCCCATCGGCAAGCAGTGGCCCCGGATGGACCCGGTCGAGATCGGCCCCGGCTGCTGGATCGGCACCGGCGCGGTGATCCTGCCCGGCGCGCGGATCGGGCGGAACGTGGTCGTGGCCGCCGGCGCCGTGGTGCGGGGCACCGTCCCCGACCACTCCGTGGTGGCGGGCGCGCCCGCCAAGGTCGTACGACGCTGGACCCCCGCCGAGGGCTGGCAGCCGCCGCTGCGGACCCCGGCCCCGGTGCCGATCCCCGACGGGGTCACGCCGGGGCAGCTGCGGGAGTTGTCGGGGCTGGACGGCGAGGCGCTGGCCAGGCTGGCGGAGTTGGGCGACGACCTGCCGGAGGCGACGGGCAGGCTCGCGGAACCGGCCGCCGAGAGCTGAGAGTTCGCCGCGCGCCGTGCCGCGGGGTGTCGTGGGGATCAGGCCGGGTCGGGGCGACCGTGCCTCGCGACCGACGGCAACGCGGCAGATGTGAGTGCCGGGCCCCACCACCCCGGCAAGATCCGCACCACACCCGCCGGGACCGGGTCAGCCCGTGGCCAGCAGCAGGGTGCCCACCAGGGCGAGGCCCGCGCCCGCCGCCTGCACGGCGCGCAGGCGTTCGCTGAGGAACCCGCGCGCGGCCAGCGCGGTCACCACCGGATACAGGGAGGCCAGCACCGCCGCCACCGTCACCGGGCCGTGCTGCGCGGCGATCGAGTACGTGCCGTTGGCCGCGACGTCGGCGAGCCCCACGAAGCCCAGCGCCGGCAGCGAGCCCCACGGGAAGCCCTCCGGCGGCAGCGCGGGGGCGCCGCGCCGGACGGACACCCACAGGGCCAGTCCGCCGGCGGCGACGTTGGTGACGCGCTGGACGAACAGGGCGAGGAAGAGGCCGGTGAGCGTGGTCGACGCCTCCGCGATCAGGGCCATCACGGCGCCGAACCCGAAGGCCGCGACGAGGGTGAGGGCGACCGTCCGCCGCTGGACCGGCGCACCGCGCAACTGCGGACCGCCGGCGAGCACCACGCCCGCGACGGCGACCAGGATCCCGGCGAACTGGGGCAGCCCGGGGCGCTCGCCGAGGGCGAGGCCCACGCCCACCGGCACGGCCACACCGAGCGAGCCCAGGGGCGAGACGACGCCCATCGGGCCCAGGGCGAGCGCCTTGTAGAAGGCGAGCATCGCCACCGGGCCGACCAGACCGGCGGCGACCGCGAACCAGAGGTGTGCGGACGCCTCGCTCCAGGCGCCGGTCGCTGCCACGATCGTGCCGAGGACGACGACCGCGACCGACTGGGAGACGACGACCACCGTGAGGGCGGGCGTGCGCCGGGTCAGTACCCCGCCGCCGAAGTCGGCCATGCCCCACAGGAGGCTGGTGGCCAGGGCGAACAGCGCTGTCATGATCCGGTCGCCTCGCAGTACAGTTCGGTGAACCTTCGGGTGCAGCAGACCATAGTTCACTGGACTGCACTGCGTCATCCAAAATAATGCACGAAGCGGTGCGCGAAACGGTTCACGGACCTGCACGGACCTGCACGGACTCAAGAAGGCAATGGACGGAACGTGGCGGACCTCGACCTGCTGACCCAGTCCCTGGCGCGCAACGTCAAGCGCTGGCGCACCGAGCGCGGCTTCACCCTGGAGGCACTGGCCGCCCGCGCGGGCGTCAGCCGCGGCATGCTCATCCAGATCGAGCAGGCCCGCACCAACCCCAGCCTGGGCACCGTCGTCAAGATCGGCGACGCGCTCGGCATCAGCATCACCACCCTGCTGGACTGGGAGCAGGGCCCCAAGGTCCGCGTCGTCCCCGCCGAACAGGCGGTACGCCTCTGGCACACCGACGCCGGCAGCTTCAGCAGGCTGCTCGCCGGGGTGGAGGCGCCCGGGCCGCTCGAGATGTGGGAGTGGCGGCTGATGCCGGGGGAGACCAGTCCCTCCGACCCGCACCCCACGGGCACGGTCGAGATGGTGCACGTCACGGCCGGGGAACTGACGCTCACCGTCGACGGGGCGGCGCACAGCGTCCCGGCCGGCGCCAGCGCCTCCTTCGAGTCCGACACCCCGCACACGTACGGCAACGAGGGCGCGGAGCCGATGGAGATGATCATGGCGGTGTCGGTGCCGCCCGTCCGCTGAGACGGCCGTCCCGCTCACCGGTCGCCGTTGTTACCGTGCGGCCATGCACGCACCCATCGGGAACTTCGACAGCGCCACGCCCGCACCGGACTGCCTAGACGAGCTGACCCGCCCGGTCGCCGACGCCGTACGCCACTGGCGCGGCGGCGTCCCCGCCGAGCAGATCGTCTACGTCGACACCGACCCGGAATGGGCCGACACCGCCACCTTCGTCGAGCACTACGGCCGTGACCTGCTCGAACGCTCCGCGAACTGCGTGGTGGTCACCGGCAAGCGGGCCGGTGGCAACACGCTCGCCGCCTGCCTGGTCCTCTCCACCACCCGCGTCGACGTCAACGGCGTCGTCTGCCGTCACCTCGGCGCGCGCAAGGCGTCCTTCGCCCCGATGGACACCGCGACCGGCGAGACCGGCATGGAGTACGGCGGCATCACCCCGGTCGGCCTGCCCGGCGACTGGCCCCTGCTGGTGGACTCGGCCGTTGTCGACCTGCCCTACGTCCTCGTAGGCAGCGGGCGCCGGCGCGGGAAGCTGCTGGTGCCCGGCAAGGCGTTCGCCGAACTGCCGGGCGCCGTCGTCCTGGAGGGGCTGGGCGTCGCCTGACCGTCAACCCGGTGCGTGGTGGGCCAGCGCCAGATGCGGGTCCGCCTCGCCCGGCAGCGGTGCCGGGTCGGCGTGAACCAGCGCGGCGGTGAGCCGCGGCACGGCGTGCAGCAGGGCGTGCTCGGCCTCGACGGCGATGCCGTGGGCCCGGCGGACGGTCGCCTCGCCGTCCACGACCAGGGCGACCTCGGCGCGCAGCCGGTGCCCGACCCAGCGCAGCCGCAGCTCACCCACCCCGCGCACGCCGGGTACCTCGCGCAGTACCTGTTCCGCCCGGTCCACCAGCGCCGGATCGACGGCGTCCATCAGCCGCCGGAACACCTCGCGCGCCGCGTCCCGCAGGACCAGCGCGATCGCGGCCGTGATCGCCAGCCCCACCAGCGGGTCGGCGAGCCGCCATCCCAGTGCGGCGCCGCCGGCGCCCAGCAGCACGGCCAGTGACGTGTAGCCGTCCGTCCGCGCGTGCAGCCCGTCGGCGACCAGCGCCGCCGAGCCGATCTCCCGGCCCACCCGGATCCGATACCGGGCCACCCACTCGTTGCCCGCGAAACCGGCCAGCGCGGCCGCCGCGACCGCCGGGACGTGCGTGACCGGGCGGGGGTCGAGCAGCCGGTCCACCGCCGTCCAGGCCGCGAGGACCGCGGAGGCGGCGATCGTCAGGACGATCACGATGCCGGCCAGGTCCTCCGCCCGCCCGTAGCCGTAGGTGAAGCGCCGGGTCGCCGCGCGGCGGCCCAGGACGAAGGCGATGCCGAGCGGTACGGCGGTCAGGGCGTCGGCGGTGTTGTGCACCGTGTCGCCGAGCAGTGCCACCGACCCGGAGGCCGCCACCACGGCCGCCTGGACGAGCGCCGTGGCGCCGAGCACCGCCAGCGACACCCACAGCGCGCGCAGCCCGCGGGACGAGGACTCCAGGGCGGAGTCCACCTTGGCGGCGCTCTCGTGGGAGTGCGGGGTCAGCCGGTGGGTGAGACGGTGCCATCTGCCCGCCGGGGGACGGCGGCCGTCGTGGGGGTGATGCCGGTGCGGGTCGCTCACGGGATGCCCCTTCCGGTGGTCCGGGTGGTCCGGTGCCGTGGGTGGACGCGTGGCGCCCACGGCGCCATTATGTGCGTATGAGCGCACGCATGCACCTGTCATCCGCGGACGATGCGCACCCGCGCACACCGGGCGAGGAGCAGTTCGCGCTCGCCGCCGAACTCCTCGCCCTGCTCGGCGACCGCACCCGCCTGACCCTGCTGCACGCCCTGACCGACGGCGAGGCCGACGTCACCACCCTCACGGAGGTGTGCGAAGCGGCCCGGCCCGCGGTCAGCCAGCATCTGGCCCGGCTGCGGCTCGCGGGACTGGTGAGCACCCGCAAGGAGGGGCGCCGGGTCGTGTACACGCTGCGGGACGGGCATCTGCGCCGCCTGGTGGACGAGGCGCTGAACGTCGCCGACCACCGGCTCGGCGACCGGCCGCTGCACGACTGAGACGGCAGCCTCAGCCGCCGGTCCGCACGCCCAGGTAGCGCTCGGCGAACTCCGTCGCCGCGACCGGCGAGTCGAACAGGCGGCGCAGCCTCGCCAGCGCCGCACCCGCGCGGTACGGGTCGCCCGACGCCGTGCCGTGGTACACCTCCGACAGCCACTGGGAGAACTCCTGGTAGTCCCAGGCCCGGGCTAGGCACGCCCCCGCGTACCCGGACAGCCCGGCGTCGTCGCCCTTGGTGAAGTGCGCGGCCAGCCCGTCGCCGAGCAGGAACGCGTCGTGCAGGGCGAGGTTCAGTCCCTTGGCGGCTATGGGCGCGGTCAGGTGCGCCGCGTCCCCGGCCAGGAAGAGCCGGCCGAAGACCACGGGTTCGACGACGTAGCTGTGCATGTCCAGGACGCGCCGCTCGATCAGCCGCCCCTCCCGCAGTGGCGGTGCGCCGGCCGCCCCCAGGCGCTCCCGCAGCTCGGTCCAGACCCGGTCGTGCGACCAGCCCTCCGGGTCGTCCCCCGGCGGGCACTGGAGGTAGTAGCGGGTCACCTCGGCGCTGCGCGGCATGTGGCCGGCGAAACCGCGCGGATGCATGCCGAACACGACGCAGTCCGAGGACGGCGGCGCCTCGGCGAGCAGCGCCAGCCAGCCGACGCCGTAGTCGTGCCGGGCGAGCCGGGCCCGCTCCGGGGGCAGCGCCGCCCGCGTCACCCCGCGAGCCCCGTCGCAGCCCGCCACGAAGTCCGCCTGCACGTGGCGGCGTTCACCGGAGTCGGGGCACACGTACGACACCGACGGACGGTCGGACTCCGGCTCGTGCAGGCGTACGTCCCGGACACCGAACCGGATCTCCCCGCCGCGCACGTCCGCGTACTCGCGCACCAGGTCCGTCACCAGGAACTGCTGCGGATAGACGAAGTGGTGCTGCCCCGTCAGTCCGGTGTACTCGAACCGGTACCGCTCACCGGCGAACCGGAACTCGCACTCGGTGTGCGTCTGCGCCCGTTCCAACAGGGTCCGCGCCAGCCCCCGCCGCTCCAGCCCGCGTACGGCCCACTCCTCGATGACCCCCGCGCGCGGCCGCCGTTCGACGAACTCACGGGTCTCGGTCTCCAGGACCAGACAGTCGACGCCCGCGGCGCGCAGGATGGCGCCGACGGTGAGCCCGGCAGGTCCGGCGCCCACGACGACGACCGGAATACGCTGCGCGGGAGCTGAGCCGGAGTGGGGGGAAGGTGCGGTCACGCGCACATTATGTGGGCGCCCGGACGTCCTCGGGAACGGCCGTGCGGCCTTCGTCCCGGGGTGCCGGAAAATCCCTGGCCGCCGGGTCCTGCGGTGGCTATGCTCCCGGCGATGACTACTCCTCCTCCAGGCAGATTGGGGGACCCGTCCGCGCAAGGTGAGTGCTGATGCCCACTCACCTCGCGAACGGAGCCTCCGACTCCCGCCTCTCCTTCTGGCGGCGCGTGCGTGAGTACGCCGTGCCGCCCGCCATGATCGAGACCGCGACCGTCCGTCGCCGTGCCGGGGACTGGGCCGGCGCGTGCGCCGCCGCGGCCTTCGACGTCGACCTCGACCTGCGGTCCGCGGCCCGTGTCCACGGCCACGAACTCGCCACCCGTGTCCGGGCCGACCTGCGCCGTCTGGCCCCCGACCTGCTGCGCTGGCACATGCCGAGAATCGCTCCGGACGGACTGCTGCGCCCCGGCCTGACGTGCACCCTGGCCCGGTACGACGGGACGGGCCGCGACGGCGCCGGTGCGGTGCACCTCGTGGTTCGGACCCCGCCCGCCTGGGCGGCGGGCGGCCAGCGGATCAGCCTGGCCCTGTGGGACGGCCACGCCCCGGGTGCCGGCGCCGCACGGCACCCGCACCCCCGGCCCCGCCGCCGGTTCCGGCTCGACCTGCATCGCCATCTGTGGGACGTGCGCCGGGCCGGTGAGCTGCGGGGCCGGTCGGGTGCCGACCTGCCGCCCGGTGCCGGCCCGCCCTGTCCGCTGGGCCCGCCGGGGGCGACGGAGCCGCCGATGCGTCCCTGCGCCGCCGACCGGTGGGCGGACGAGGCGGACCTCCTGCTGCGCGCCGAGGGACGGACACCGGTCGGCACGGGTACCGGCGCCCGTGGCGTCGTCGTGCGCATCGGTGCCGGGCGGTGGCTCGTCCTGGAGCCGGACCCGGAGGCGGTGGCCGACGGCGACGGTGCTCCCGCCCTGCGGATCGGCGCGGCGCCCGCACGCGGCGACGGCCTGTCCGCACTGCCGGTACTGCCCGACGCGGCGACCTGGGTGCCTCCCGACCTGGAACTCGTGCGCGCCGGTGCGATCGGGGCCGGCCGCCTGCATCCACTGGTCGCCTCCGCGCTGTTCCCGGACCACGGGCCGGCCCTCCCACCCCCGCCCACGGCGCCCACGGCGGGACCCCGCGTCGTGGACTGCCGGGGCGCCCGGCACCGGCTCGGCCTGGTCGAGGGGGTGCTCGCGGCACTGGACCACGACCCGGCCGAGATCCGCCGGGAAGAACTGCTGGCCGCGCTGACCGGAACCCCGCTGCCCTGCCTCCAGGTCATCGACGAGGCGCACCGCCGCCCGGAGTGCCTCCCCGACATCCGTGAACGCCTGGACCACGGCGACACCGCTGGTGCCCTCGCGGTCGTGGAGAACCTCCTCGGCCCCGGCGCACGCCTGCGCGCGGGTGCCCTGCGGGACGAACTGGAGGCCGCCGCCGAACGGCGGATCGCCCACGGCATGTTCCGCGCGGGCCTCGACGAACCCGCCGCCGGGCGCGTCGGCCCGCACCGTGAAGGTGCCCGCGAAGGCCGGTTCCGCCCGCGCCAGGCCACCTTCGGCTGACCATGCCGGGCCGCCCCTTCACGCGGGCGGCAGGCGCCCCGCCCACCTCCACCGACGATCCTCGACCCTCAGGTGATGACACATGACGACATACGCCCCCCTGTCCTCCGTCCCACCCCTCGACGCCTCGCCCTCGCAGCTCGACGTCGCCGGGGAACTGCTGACCCTCCTGCGTGACGCGACCACCGAGCCGAGGCCCGACACCCAGCTGGAGTCCCTCACCCTGGCCGTGGCCGCCGACCTGCCCGTGCTGCTCTGGGGAGAGCCGGGGATAGGCAAGACCGCCGCCCTCACCCAGCTCGCCGCCGCCCTGGACCTCCCGCTGACCACCGTGATCGCCAGCGTGCACGAGCCGTCCGACTTCTCCGGACTGCCCGTCGTCGGCGACGACCCCGCGGAACAGGGTGTTCCCATGGCCCCGCCGGACTGGGCGGTGCGCCTGGTACGGACCGGGCGGGGACTGCTCTTCCTCGACGAGCTGTCCACCGCGCCGCCCGCCGTCCAGGCCGCACTGCTCCGCCTCGTCCTCGAACGGCGGATCGGTGCCCTGCGGCTACCGCCCGGGGTGCGGATCGTGGCCGCCGCCAACCCGCGGTCCTCGGCGGCCGACGGCTGGGAGCTGAGCCCTCCGCTGGCCAACCGGTTCGTCCATCTCCAGTGGACCCACGACCACGACGTCGTCGTCCGCGGACTCGGCGGGACCTGGCCCCGGGCGACGCTGCCGAGCCTGGCCCCCGGCCAACTGGCCGGGGCCGTGCGCCACGCCCGCCGCGCGGTGTGCGAGTTCCTCACGGCCCGCCCCGGCCTCGTGCACCGGCTGCCCAGCGGCGAGACCCGCAGGGGCGGGGCCTGGCCGTCGCCGCGGAGCTGGGAGATGACCCTGTGCCTGATCGCCTTCGCGACCGCCGCCGGCTCCTCCAGGGAGGTCCTCTCTCTGCTCGTGCGGGGCACCGTGGGAGACGGCCCCGGGCTGGAGCTGATGGCGTTCGTGGACCGCATGGACCTCCCGGACCCGGAGACGCTGCTCGCCGACCCCGCCGGGGCTCCGCTGCCCGAACGGGGCGATCTGCGGCAGGCCGTGCTCGACGGCGTGGTGGCCGCCGTACGCATGCGACCGTCCAAGTCCCGCTGGGACGCGGCATGGGCGCTGCTGGCCCGGGCGATGGAGACCGGCGCCCCCGACGTCGTGGTCGTCCCGGCGACCACCCTCGCCTCGCTGCGACAGCAGGACTGGGACGTGCCGGCATCCATCGACCGGCTCGCCGGAGCCATGTCCCTGTCCCGCCGCGCCGACCAGGCGGCGGACCGTGCGGCGGACCGCGGGGCGGGGCGGACCGCGGGCGGCACGGAGGCGGGCCGATGAACACGGGCCCCACGGATGACGCCGTGCTGCCCGCGGCCGGCCGCCCCCGGATCGAGCTGGACCTCGACAAGCTCTTCGCCGCCCGGCTGCAAGCGGCGCGGGCGCGTCCCTACCTGGCGACCGCGTTGTTCGCGCTGCACGTCGTCCCCTCGCGCCGGGTGCCGACGATGGCCGTCGACCGGTACTGGCGGTGCTACGCCTCGCCGGTCTTCGTGGACCGGACGCCCGTGGAGGAACTGGCCGGCGTCTGGGTGCACGAGGTGTCGCACCTGCTCCGCGACCACCATGGGCGCAGCGACCGGGTCGCGCGCGAGCGCGGACTGAACGGTCCGGCGGAACGGCTGCGGATGAACATCGCCGCCGACTGCGAGATCAACGACGACGTGTTCGGCGACGGCCTGGTCCGTCCCGAGGGCGCGGTCCAGCCGTGGCTGCTGCGACTGCCCGCCGGGCAGCTCATGGAGGACTACCTGCGCCAGTTCCGGCTCGGGCGGCTCACCGAGAGCCTGGCCTGGCTGGACTGCGGCAGCGGCGCCGACGGCCTCGAACGGGAGTGGGACCTCGGGCCGGACGGCGCGGACGGGCTCAGTGAACAGGAACGGGACGCGGTCCGCTTCCGGGTGGCCCGTGGCATCAACGCCCGGCCGGGCCGCGCGCCGAAGGGGTGGCGGCGGTGGGCGGAGGAAGTCTTCCATCCGCCGCAGCCCTGGCGGCAGTTGCTGGGGGCGGCGGTCCGCTCGGCGACGTCCTCGGGCGGTGCGGGCGAGGACTACACGTACGGCCGGCCGTCGCGGCGCTCGGCCGGCACGCCCGGCGTGGTGCTGCCG
This sequence comes from Streptomyces sp. NPDC048171, assembly GCF_043202655.1. NCBI lineage: Bacteria > Bacillati > Actinomycetota > Actinomycetes > Kitasatosporales > Streptomycetaceae > Streptomyces > Streptomyces sp. NPDC048171. The sequence goes on along the minus strand of NZ_JBIDAU010000009.1, from coordinate 368,005 downwards.
AGCCTGCGGCGCCGACCGCCGCGGGTCGCCGTGGTCGTCGACACCTCCGGGTCGGTCAGCGACGCCGAACTCGGCAGTGCGCTCCTGGAGGTTGCCGCGATCGCCCGCGCCGTCGGAGGCCGTCGCGACCTGGTCGGCGTGGTGCCCTGCGACGCGGCGGCCCGGGTCGCGTACACCCTGTGCCGGGCCGAGGGGATCCCGCTGGTCGGCGGCGGCGGCACGGACCTGCGCACGGGCTTCGCCAAGGCATTGCGGGCGCGTCCCGCGCCGGACGCGGTCGTCGTCCTGACCGACGGCCAGACGCCCTGGCCGGACACGCGCCCGCCGTGCCGGACGGTGGTCGGCCTGTTCCCCCGGGAGCGGACGCCGGTGGACGAGGACAATCCCGAGTACGTCCCGGACGCGCCGCCCGACTGGGCGCACGTGGTGGTCATCGAGTCGGGCGGGGGCGGGGGACGCTGATCCCGGCGTCAGCCCAGTCGGGGGATCTCGATGGCCGGGCAGCGGTCCATGACCATCTCCAGACCCGCGGACCGGGTCCGTTCGTACGCCGCCTCGTCGATCACGCCCAGCTGGAACCAGACCGCCCGGGCGCCCTTCGCGACCGCCTCGTCGGCGACCGGGCCGGCCAGGTCGCCGTTGACGAAGACGTCGACGACGTCCACGTCGAAGGGGATGTCGGCGAGGGAGGCGTACCCCTGCTCGCCGTGCACCGTCTCCGCCTTGGGATGCACGGGCACGACGCGCTTGCCGAAGCGCTGAAGCACCTCGGCCACGCCGTACGCCGCGCGCTGCCGGTTGGACGAGAGGCCCACCACGGCCCAGGTGTCTCCCAGCTCGGTGAGGATCTTGCGGACTGCTGCCTCGTCGCCGTACACCGGTGGCCTCCTTCGGCTCCTGGGTGACCCGCGTGTCGCGTCTCCCGGTCCGGTCAACGGAGCGCGGGGAGCCAAGATTCCCCGCGCGGCACGGGAGCGGCGCGCGCGTCCCCTGTGCGTCACCGCGTCACCCCGCCTACGCTCACCCCGTGCTGCGCATCATCGACGCCCGGACCGCAGAGCCCACCCCCGCCGCCCCCGCCCGACGGGCGCCGACGCGCGTCGTGGCGCACGCGGCGGAGGGAGACGCGACCACGCTGCGCGTGCTGCTCGTCGCCGACCTCCTGGTCCGCGCCCTGGAACTCGCCGGCACGCCCGCGTGGGCACTGCTGACCGCCGCGCGAGAGCCCGGCGGGCTGCGGGAGCGGGCGGCGGCCCTGGGCATCCGGCCCTTCGAGGACGGCGGCGCCGGACCGGACACCGGCCAGAGCGTGCACGTGCGGCGCGAGGGCGGAACCGTCCCGGACGGCGTCACCGTCGCCGTCGCCGCCGTGCACCCGGCCGCACCCGACCTCACCGACCCGGACGCCGTGCGTCTCGCCCTGCTGGAACGGCACCACCACGCGCGCGTGGAGCTGGACGCGACCGCCCTGGACGAGGCCCGCGACACCCTCGCGCGCCTGCGGAGCGCGGTCGCCGCCTGGGCGCGGCAGCCTTCGCGCCCCGTACCGGCCGAGGTGCGCGACCGGTTGCGGGCCGCCTGGGAGGACGACCTGGACGCGCCCGGGGTGCTGCGTGTCCTGCGCGGCGTGGAGACCGACCCGGACCTGCCCGACGGAGCCCGCTTCGAGATCTGCGCCTACGCCGACCGCTTCCTCGGCCTCCACCTCACCCGCGACCTCGGAGCCCCCGCGTGATCGCGCGCCCCGGCTCCGGCCCGCTGCGCCGCCTGGTGGTCCTGCGGCACGCCAAGTCGGCCCGCCCGGAGGGCGTCGCCGACCACGACCGCCCGCTCGCCCGGCGCGGACTGCGCGACGCCACGGCCGCCGGACGCGCCCTCGCGGAGCACGACTGGCTGCCCGACCTCGCCCTGTGCTCCACCGCCGTACGCGCCCGGCAGACCTGGGAACTGGCCTCCGGGCAGTGGGGCACGCCCCCGCCGGTGCGTCACGTCCCGCGCCTGTACGCGGCGGGCGTACCGGACCTCCTCGACGTCGTGCGCGAGGCGCCCGCCGACGTCGAGACGCTGCTCCTGGTCGGCCACAACCCCGGCCTGGAGGACCTCATCGGCACCCTGGCCGGCGACGCCCTCGACGACGCGCTGGACCGGGTCCGGGCCAAGTACCCCACGTCGGCGGTGGCCGTACTGGACTGGCACGGCACCACCTGGCGGGCGCTCGCCCCCGGAGCGGCCCTGCTCACCGCGACGGCGGTGCCGAGGGGCGGGCGGCAGTGAGCGCATAGGCTGGCCGCATGCAGGACGAGTACCGCACGGTCGCCCGCGCGGGTGTGCACGAGACCGAGATCAACCGCTCCCGCTTCCTGTGCGCCCTCGCCCCCGCCGCCACCGAGGAGGAGGCCCAGGCGTTCGTCGCGGGCGTACGCAAGGAGCACGCCGACGCCAGTCACAACTGCTGGGCGTACGTCATCGGCGCCGACGCCGCCGTCCAGAAGGCGAGCGACGACGGCGAGCCCGGTGGCACGGCCGGCGTCCCGATGCTCCAGATGCTGCTGCGCCGCGACATGCGGTACGTCGTCGCCGTCGTCACGCGCTACTACGGCGGCGTCAAGCTCGGCGCTGGCGGACTCATCCGCGCCTACGGAGGCGCGGTCGGCGAGGCGCTGGACGACCTCGGCACCCTCACCCGGCGCCGGTTCCGGCTGGCCACCGTGACCGTCGACCACCAGCGGGCCGGGCGGCTCCAGAACGACCTGCGTGCGGCGGGCCACACGGTGCGCGACGTGCGCTACGCCGAGGCGGTGACCATCGAGGTCGGCCTGCCCGAGACCGACGTGGAGACCTTCCGCTCCTGGCTCGCGAACGCCACCGTCGGGTCGGCCGGGTTCGAACTGGGCGGCGAGGCGTACGGGGACGCGTGACGGCGGCTGAGAACCCGGGCCGACCAACGACTGGGGTTCGTGGTGGATCAGGGGCCGGCGGGCGTTAGCGTGGTGGGTGCCGGTGGCGGGAGTCGTGCCGGGTTATGGGGCGGAGTGAGGCGAAACATGCGGGCCGGGGCGATTCTGTGAGAATTCTGCACACTTCCGACTGGCATCTCGGCCGTGCGTTCCACCGGGTGAACATGCTCGACGCCCAGGAGGCGTTCATCGGTCACCTCGTCGAGACCGTGCGCGAGCATGCCGTCGACGTCGTGGTGGTGTCGGGGGACGTGTACGACCGCGCGGTGCCGCCGCTCGCCGCCGTCGAGCTGTTCGACGACGCCCTGCACCGCCTCGCCGGGCTCGGCGTGCCCACCGTGATGATCTCCGGAAACCACGACTCGGCCCGTCGCCTGGGCGTCGGCGCCGGACTCATCGACCGCGCGGGCATCCACCTGCGCACCGACCCGGCCGGCTGCGGCACCCCGGTGGTGCTGCCGGACGCCCACGGGGATGTCGCCTTCTACGGCCTGCCGTACCTCGAACCAGCCCTGGTGAAGGCGGAGTTCGGAGTGGAGAAGGCGGGTCACGAGGCGGTGCTCGCCGCCGCCATGGACCGGGTGCGGGCCGACCTCGCCACGCGCGCGACGGGGACCCGTTCGGTCGTCCTCGCGCACGCCTTCGTCACCGGCGGCGAGCAGAGCGACAGCGAGCGGGACATCACCGTCGGCGGGGTCGCCGCCGTCCCCTCCGGTGTCTTCGACGGCGTCGACTACGTGGCCCTCGGCCACCTGCACGGCTGCCAGACCATCGGCGAGCGGGTCCGCTACTCCGGCTCCCCGCTGCCGTACTCCTTCTCCGAGCACCGGCACCGCAAGAGCGTGTGGCTCGTCGACCTGGACGCGGCCGGGACCGTCACCGCCGAGCGGGTCGACTGCCCGGTGCCGCGCGCGCTGGCCCGGCTCCGCGGCACCCTGGAGGAGCTGCTCGCCGACCCCGGGCTCACCCCGCACGAAGAGGCGTGGGTGGAGGCGACCCTCACCGACCCGGTCCGCCCGGACGATCCCATGGCCCGGCTCACCGAGCGCTTCCCGCACACCCTCAGCCTCGTCTTCGACCCCGAGCGCGCTCCCGAAGAACCGGGCGTGTCCTACGCCCGGCGCCTCGCCGACCGCAGTGACCAGCAGATCGCCGAGGACTTCGTGGCCCATGTGCGCGGCGCCGGACCCGACGACCACGAGCAGGCCGTACTGCGGGACGCCTTCGACGCGGTGCGCGCCGACGAGACCGTGCGGGAGGTGGCCCGGTGAGGCTGCACCGGCTGGACATCACCGCCTTCGGCCCCTTCGGCGGCGCCCAGAGCGTCGACTTCGACGACCTGTCCGCGGCCGGCCTCTTCCTGCTGCACGGGCCCACCGGCGCGGGCAAGACGTCCGTCCTCGACGCCGTCTGCTACGCGCTGTACGGCTCCGTGCCCGGGGCCCGGCAGAGCGGCCAGGGCATGACCCTGCGCAGCGACCACGCGGCGACCGGCACCCGCACCGAGGTCCGGCTCGAACTCACCGTCGCCGGACGGCGCCTCGAGATCACCCGGCAGCCGCCCTGGCAGCGGCCGAAGCTGCGCGGCAAGGGCACCACCGTCGACAAGGCCCAGACCTGGCTGCGCGAGTACGACGCGACCGCCGGGGCCTGGAAGGACCTGAGCCGCTCCCACCAGGAGATCGGTGAGGAGGTCACGCAGCTGCTCGGCATGAGCCGCGAGCAGTTCTGCCAGGTCGTGCTGTTGCCCCAGGGTGACTTCGCGCGCTTCCTGCGCGCCGACGCGGAGGCCCGCGGCAAGCTGCTCGGCCGCCTCTTCGACACCCGGCGCTTCGCCGAGGTCGAGCAGCGCCTCGCCGAACGGCGCCGGACGACCGAGGCCCGGGTGCGGGACGGCGACGCCGCTCTCCTGGCCGACGCCCACCGGATGCAGCAGGCGGCCGGCGACGCCATGGAACTGCCGGAACTGGCGCCGGGCGAGCCGGGCCTGGCCGAGACCGTCCTCGGCGCCGCCGCCGTCGCCCGCTCCACGGCCCGCGAACTGCTGACCGTCGCCGACTGCCGCCTCACCACCGCCGAGTCCGCACACGCCGCCGCCGACCGCGCCCTCGCCGACGCACGGGAACTGGACCGCTTGCAGCGCCGGTTCGCCCAGGCACGGGAGCGGGCCGAGCGGCTGGCGGAGCGCGCCGAGGCCCACCGGGCCGCGCAGCGGCGCATGGAGCGGTCCCGCAAGGCCGAAGCGGTCGCACCCGCACTGGAGCTGCGGGACGCCGCGGACGCCGAACACGGGCGGGCGTCGGCCGCGGAGGCACGCGCGCGTGCCCAGCTGCCGGAGGCCCTCGCCGACGCCGGTGCCGCCGGGCTGGCCGCCGCCGCCCGCCGGGCCGCCGAGGAACTGGGCGGCCTGGAGTCGGCCCGCCGGGCCGAACGGCGCCTCGCCGAACTGGTCGAGGAGCGGGCCGTACTGGACCGTCAGGAACGCGCCGACGACGACGTCCGGCAAGAGGCGGAGACCTGGCTCGCCGACTGGGAGGCCACCCGCACCGGACTCCAGGCACGGGTCGACGACGCCCGGGAGGCCGCGACCCGCGCCGAACAGCTCGCCGTACAACGCGAACCCGCGCGGCGGCGGCTGAACGCCGCCCGGCAGCGTGACGGGTTCGCCGCCGACACGGACGAGGCCCAGCGCCGGGCACTCGCGTCGGCCGAGGACGCCGTCACGGCCCGCGCCCACTGGCTCGACCTCAAGGAGCAGCGGCTGAGCGGCATCGCCGCCGAACTCGCCGCCGGTCTCACCGACGGGACGCCCTGCGCGGTCTGCGGCGCCACCGAACACCCCGCCCCCGCCCGGCGGATCGACGGCCACGTCGACCGCGCGGCGGAGGAGCGGGCCCTCACCGCCTACCAGCACGCCGACGAGCGCCGCGCGGACGCCGAACGGCGCCTGGGCACCGTACGCGAGGCGCTGGCCGCCGCCACGGCCGAGGCCGGGGACGCGCCCACCGCACGGCTGGCCGAGGAGGCCGAGGAACTGGAGCGCGAGTACGAGCGGGTGCGCGCGGCCGGTTCCCGGCTGCACGCGGCCCAGGAGGAGCTGCGCCGCGCGGGGGACGAACGCGAGCAGCGCGTCGCCGCCCAGCAGCAGGCCGCCCTACGGTCCGCCTCCCGGGTCGCGGGCCGCGAGCGGCTCGAGAGCGAACGGGCCGCGCTGGAGCAGGAGCTGACCCGGGCCCGCGGCACCGCCGGGAGCGTGACGGCGCGGGCCGCCCAACTGGAGCACCGGGCCGCCCTGCTCACCGACGCCGCCGACACCGCCCGCGCCGCGGAAGAGGCCGCGCAGCGGCTCAAGGACGCCGACGCGCGTCTCGCCGACGCCGCTTTCCGGGCCGGCTTCGACACCCCGGCGGACGCCGCCGCCGCGCTGCTCGACGACGACGCCCACCGCGAGCTGCAGCGTCGGCTCGACGCCCGGGACGCGGAGGAGACCGCCGTCCGCGCGGTCCTCGCCGAGCCCGACACCGCCGACGCGGCCCGACGCCCGCAGGCCGACCCCGCCGCGGCCGAACGCGCCGCCGTCGACGCGGGCCGGCGCCTGCGCGAGGCGTCCTCCGCCCACGACGCCGCCGCCCGGCGCTGCGCGGAGCTGGACCGGCTGTCCGCGCGGGCCACCGACTCGGTGCGCCGGCTCGGCCCGGTGCGCGAGGAGCACACCCGCGTCGCCCGCCTGGCCGGCCTCGCCGCGGGCACCTCCGCGGACAACGACCGCCGGATGCGCCTGGAGTCCTACGTCCTGGCCGCCCGCCTCGAACAGGTCGCCGCGGCCGCGACCGCGCGGCTCACCCGCATGTCCGCCGGCCGCTACACCCTGGTCCACTCCGACGATCGCACCGGCCGCGGCCGCAGCGGCCTCGGTCTGCACGTCGTCGACGCCTGGACCGGCCGGGAGCGCGACACGGCCACGCTCTCCGGCGGCGAGACGTTCTTCGCCTCGCTGGCCCTCGCGCTCGGCCTCGCCGACGTCGTCACGGACGAGGCCGGCGGCGTCCGCCTGGACACCCTCTTCATCGACGAGGGCTTCGGCAGCCTCGACGACCAGACCCTCGACGAGGTCCTCGACGTCCTCGACTCCCTGCGCGAACGGGACCGCAGCGTCGGCATCGTCAGCCACGTCGCCGACCTGCGGCGCCGGGTCCACGCCCAACTGGAGGTCGTGAAGGGGCGGTCGGGGTCCGCGCTGCGCCAACGGGGCACCGGCTGAACGGCCTTGGCGGCCTCAGCGGCCCAACGGGCGGCGGGGGAGCGGCGAGGAGTACACGACGCTCGTCGTGACCGACCCCAGGGCGCTGATCCGGCCGGACACCTCTTCCAGGTGCCGCATCGAACGGGCCGCCACCTTGATGACGAAGCAGTCGTCGCCCGTGACGTGGTGCGCCTCCAGGATCTCGGGCGTGACCGCGACCAGGTCGTGGAACGGCTTGTAGTTGGCGACCGGATAGCGCAGCCGCACGAAGGCCAGGATAGGCAGCCCCAGCCGCTCGGGGTCGACGACCGCCGCGTACCCCTGGATGATCCCGGACTCCTCCAGCCGCCGCACCCGCTCGGTCACCGCGCTCGCGGACATCGACACGGCACGGGCCAGCTCGGCGAAACCGGCCCGCCCGTTGCGCTGCAGCGCGTCGAGGATGAGCCAGTCGGTGGCGTCCGGTGAATACTCGGTCATGGGGGATGGATAGCAGGGAATCCCCGGTGCATCAAGCGAAGAGCCGGGGAATCGCCGTTCAGGTTCCCGGTTGCCGGCCGTAGATTTCTGAACCGGAAGACCCGTCGAGGAGAGGCCGGACCATGAGCGTCACCACCGTCAACCCCGTCCTGCGCGTCGCCCCCGCGCCGCCCGCCGAGGCCGCCGCGTACTTCCGGGCGAGCCTCGCCTTCCACACCGACGTCTCCGACGTCGCCGCCGCGATGGCGGCCGACGGCGGCCCCGGATTCACGCTGGTGGACTGCCGGTCCACCGAGTCCTGGGACCAGGGCCACGTACCCGGCGCCGTCCACCTGCCCACCGCGCGCGTCGCCGAACAGGCCGGGCGCCTCCTCGACCCCGCCGTGCCGGTGGTGACGTACTGCTGGGGACCCGCCTGCGACGGCGCCACCCGCGCGGCCCTCGCCCTCGCCGAACTCGGCTACCCCGTCAAGGAGATGCGCGGCGGCTTCGAGTACTGGGTGCGCGAGGGCTTCGCCTACGAGACCCGGCAGGGCACCGAACGCCCGGCCGCCGACCCCCTGACCGTCCCGGTGGACGCGGACGACTGCGGCTGCTGACCGGCGTGTAGGTTCTGCCGCATGGTGCGATACGCGGAGCCGGGCGCGGTGGAGTGGGTCGAGTCGGGCGGGGGTCCGCTCATAGCGGTTCCGGAGACGGTCCTGCCGTTCTGGACCGGTGCCGACGGCGAGGACGCGGACTCCGACTACGACCGGGCCTGCGAGGTCGACGGCTACGTCGGACTCCTCCCGGTCGGCGACTCCACCGCCCTGGTGCTGGGCGACGAACCCGCCTCGACCGCCTATCTGCCCGAGCACGGGACCTTCGTCCGCTGGTGCGCCGCCGACTCCGAGGACGAGGTGCTGGCCGGGGTGCCCGCCGCCCTCGACACGGCCGAGTGGGAGGCCGAGGTGGCCTGGCGCGTGCCGGGACCGGTGGTCCTGTTCGACGCCGCCTGGCCCGGCGCCGCGTCGGAGCGCGCGGGGCGCGTGCGGGTCGCGCTCGACCCGGGCCGGTACGCGGTGCGCGCGGCCGAGGCGCGCCCGGGCGCGGAGACCTGGCTGAGCCTGGTCCAGCTGCGGCGGCTCGCCGAAGGGTAGCCACCTGAGGCTGCCTGGTGCGGTGGGGGCCGGTGCTGCTGTTCGACGCCGCCGGGCCCGGCACCGCCCCGGCCCGGAGCGTGGCTGAGCCTCGTCCGGCTGCGGCGGCTCACCGACCGGTAGCCGCCGCGATATTGACGTGCGGGCCCGCCGCGGCCCGCCCATCATGGGTGCCCATGCCGCCACTTCCGCACCCCACGCCCGAAGAGCTGCGCCGCGACCCGCTGCCCCTGCGCGGCCGTACCGCCCTCGTCACCGGCGCCAGCCGGCGCGGGGGCATCGGCCACGCCGTGGCCCGCCGGCTCGCCGCCCATGGCGCGAGCGTCTACCTGCACCACCACGTCCCGCACGACGCCGCCATGCCCTGGGGCGCCGACCGCGTCGAGGACGTCACCGCCTCCGTCCGCGCCGCCCAGGGGGATCCGGACGCCGCCGTGCACGAGGGCCCCACCGACCTCACCGCCCCGGACGCGCCCGCACGCCTCGTCGCCACCGCCGCCGAGGCGCTCGGCGGGCGGCTGGACGTCCTGGTCGCCAACCACGCCCTCAGCGGCTCCGACGGCACCCTCGACACGATCGACGCCGCGATGCTCGACGCGCACTGGCAGGTCGACACCCGCTCGGTAGTGCTGCTGGTCCAGGCGTACGCCCGGCACCGCGCCGCACTGCCGCCCCGCACCCCCGGCGGACGCGTCGTCATGATGACCTCCGGCCAGGACATCGCCGGCGGCATGCCCGGCGAGATCGCCTACGCGCTCCAGAAGGGCGCGCTGGCTTCCGTCACCCGCTCCCTGGCGACGGCCCTCGCCGAGCACGCCGTCACCGTGAACGCGGTCAACCCCGGCCCCGTGGACACCGGCTACCTGACCGGTGACGCCCACGACGCCGTCGCCGCGTGCTTCCCCGGCGGACGCTGGGGCAGGCCCGACGACCCGGCCCGCCTCATCGCGTGGCTGGTCACGGACGAGGCGGAGTGGGTCACCGGTCAGGTCGTGGACTCGGAGGGCGGCTTCCGCAGGTGACCGCCCGTCAGAGCCGGGACAGCTCGTCCACCAGGTCGTCCAGGCCCAGCGAGCCCTGGGAGAGGGCCGCCATGTGCCACGCCTTCGGGTCGAAGGCGGCGCCGTGCCGCTCGCGGGCCTTCTCCCGGCCCAGCAGCCATGCCCGCTCCCCGAGCTTGTAGCCGATCGCCTGGCCCGGGATCGTCAGATAGCGGGTCAGCTCGCTCTCCACGAAGTCCGCCGGGCGGCTGCTGTGCGCGCCGAAGAACTCCTGCGCCAGCTTCGGCGTCCAGCGCTCACCCGGGTGGAACGGCGAGTCCGCCGGGATCTCCAGCTCCAGGTGCATGCCGATGTCCACGACGACCCGGGCGGCCCGCATCATCTGCGCGTCCAGATACCCGAGGCGCTGCTCCGCGTCGGTGAGGAAGCCCAGCTCGTCCATCAGCCGCTCCGCGTACAGCGCCCAGCCCTCGGCGTTGGCGCTGACCATGCCCACGGAGGCCTGGTAGCGGGAGAGGTCCGCCGCGACGTGCGTCCACTGGGCCAGCTGGAGATGGTGGCCCGGAACGCCCTCGTGATACCAGGTCGAGACCAGGTCGTACACCGGGAAGCGGGTCTGGCCCATCGTCGGCAGCCAGGTGCGGCCGGGACGGGAGAAGTCCTCCGACGGCGACGTGTAGTACGGGGCCGCCGCGCTGCCCGGCGGGGCGATCCGCGACTCCACCCGCCGCACCCGCTCGGCGAGTTCGAAGTGCGTGCCGTCCAGCTGCTCGATCGCCTGGTCCATCAGCCCCTGGAGCCAGTCGCGGACCTCGTCGACGCCCTCGATGTGCCTGCCGTGCTCGTCCAGGTGGGCCAGCGCCACCCACGGCGTCCCGGCCCCCGGGAGGATCTTCTCGGCCTCCGCCTTCATCTCGGCGAGCAGCCGGTGGTACTCGGCCCAGCCGTACGCGTACGCCTCGTCCAGGTCCAGGTCGGTGCCGTTGTAGTAGCGCGACCAGCGGGCGTAGCGCTCCCGGCCCACCGTGTCCGGGGCGCCCTCGATCGCCGGGGCGTACACGTCGCGCATCCAGTCCCGCAGCTCCACCACCGACGCCGTCGCGCCCCGCGCGGCCTCGTCCAGCTCCGCCCGCAGCGCGTCCGGCCCGTCGGCGGCGAAGTCCTCGAACCAGCCGCGCCCCTCGCCGGTGTCCGCCCACTCGCCGAGCTGCTCGACGAAGGTCGCGGTGGGCCGCGGCCCGGCGTACAGCTTCCGCTCCAGTCCCAGGGCCAGCGACGCGCGGTAGCCCGCGAACGCCGCCGGCACCGCGCGCAGCCGCTCGGCGACGCAGGCCCAGTCCTCGTCGGTCTGCGTCGGCGTGATGGTGAAGACCTCGCGCACCGAGTGGGCGGCGGTGCCCATGTTGCCGACCGAGCGCAGGCCCTCGTCGGCCTCGTGGACGGCCAGTTCCGCCATGAGGCGCTCACGCAGCAGCCGGGCGCAGCGCCGCTCCACGTCGCTGTCCCCGCCGGGCCGGCGCTCCGCCTCGTCCAGCCGGGCGAGGGTGGTCCTGGCCAGCTCCGCGAGGGCCTCCTGCCCCGCGGGCGAGAAGTCGGGCAGGAGGCTCGAGCTCTCGGCGACGCCGAGATAGGTACCGGTGACCGGGTCGAGGGCGATGAGGTCGTCGACGTAGGCGTCGGCGACCTCGCGGGGCAGCGGGCTCTTGGTCTCTGACATGCGGACATCCTCATACGGATACCGGTGCCGCGTCAGCCCGGTGAACCGGGCCCGAAGCCGCGCGCGGCCGGATTTCGCTCAGGGCGTGGCCGTCGGCGGGGACGGCGGCAGCAGCGGGCCGCACTCCCACTGCTGGAAGATCAGCCGCGTCTCGACGCGGGCCACCTCCGGCCGGGACGTGAAGCCGTCCAGCACCAGCCGCTGGAGATCCGCCATGTCCGCCACCGCGACATGGACGAGGTAGTCGTCCGGGCCGGTGAGGTGGAAGACCGTGCGCGACTCCGGCAGCGCCCTGATCCGCTCGACGAAGGGGCCGACCAGCTCCCGCCGGTGCGGGCGCACCTGAACCGAGAGCAGCGCCTGGAGACCCCGGCCCAGCTTGGCGGGGTCCAGTTCGAGCCGATGGCCGAGGATCACCCCGGCCCGCCGCAGCCGGGTCACCCGGTCCAGGCAGGTCGACGGGGCGACGCCCACCTGGGCGGCGAGATCGCGGTAGGTGGTCCGGGCGTCGTTCTGCAGCAGCCGCAGCAGATGGAGATCCACCGGATCCAGTACGACGGATTCGGTCATGGGCCGAACGTAACACGGCCGACCACCACCCCGGCCCGGTCGGTGTTCATTCTTCGGCCCATGGACTCTGCGCGCACGCCCACGTCACCACCCGACGACGTACGCATCACCGCCGCCACCAGCAGGGCACTGGCCACCGAGGCCGTGCACGCCGGCCGCGACGACCTCGCCGGCCGGGGACTGCACGCCCCGCCCATCGACCTGTCCACGACCTACCCGTCGTACGACAGCCGCGGCGAGGCCGCCCGTATCGACGCTTTCGCCGCCACCGGTGCCGAACCCGACGGCCCACCGGTCTACGGGCGGCTCGGCAACCCCACCGTCGCCCGCTTCGAGACGGCGCTGGCCAGGCTGGAGGGGACCGAGTCCGCGGTCGCCTTCGCCAGCGGCATGGCCGCGCTGAGCGCCGTCCTGCTGGTCCGCGGCTCGATGGGGCTGCGGCACGTGGTGGCCGTACGGCCCCTGTACGGGTGCAGTGACCACCTGCTGACCGCCGGGCTGCTGGGGTCCGAGGTCACCTGGACCGACCCGGCGGGCGTCGCGGACGCGCTGCGCCCGGACACCGGCCTGGTGCTGGTCGAGTCGCCGGCCAACCCCACGCTGGCCGAGGTCGACCTGCGGGCCGTCGCCCACGCCTGCGGCTCCGTGCCGCTGCTCGTGGACAACACCTTCGCCACACCGGTGCTCCAGCGCCCCGCAGAGCACGGGGCCCGGCTGGTGCTGCACAGCGCCACCAAGTACCTCGGCGGGCACGGGGACGTGCTGGCCGGCGTGGTCGCCTGCGACGAGGAGTTCGCCGGGCGGCTGCGGCAGGTGCGCTTCGCCACCGGCGGTGTGCTGCACCCGCTGGCCGGCTACCTGCTGCTGCGGGGCCTGTCCACCCTGCCGGTGCGGGTGCGGGCCGCCTCCGCGAACGCCGCGGAGCTCGTCGCCCGGCTCGCCGCCGACCCGCGGGTGGCCCGCGTCCACTATCCGCGCATCGGCGGCGCGATGGTCTCCTTCGAGGTCCACGGCGACCCGCACGAGGTCATCGGCCGCGTCCGCCTGATCACCCCGGCGGTGAGCCTCGGCAGCGTCGACACGCTCATCCAGCACCCGGCGTCCATCAGTCACCGCATCGTGGACGCCGACGACCGGCGGGGCGCCGGGGTCGGCGACCGGCTGCTGCGGCTCTCGGTGGGCCTGGAGGACGTCGAGGACCTGTGGGCCGACCTGGACGGCGCGCTGGGGGAGCGGGCGCCCGGCGCGATCCCCCTGCGGGAGGCGTTGTCGGGGGCCGAGTAGAGACCGGGGGCGGGATCGGGGGCGCCGGCCGCCCGCCTACTCCCCGCCGGTCCGCTCCCCGTGCGGCACCGGCGCGGTGGCGGTCCGGGGAGCCGGGTTCAGGCGGGCGGTGACGACCAGGGTGCCCTCCTCGATCTGGTAGTCGAGGGGGAGGCCCAGACCGCGCATCGCGGCGACCATGCCGGTGTTGGAGGCCTGGGTGACCGCGTACACGCTCGCGCAGCCCGTCTCGGTCGCCATCGCCACGAGCCGGCCGAGGAGTTCGCCGCCGATGCCCCGGCGCTGCCACGCGTCCTCGACGAGCAGCGCGACCTCCGTCTCGTCCCCGTCCCACAGCAGATGACCGAGGCCCACGATCCGCCCCGAGGCGGTCTGCACGGCGAGGGTGCGGCCGAAGCGCGGGCTGAGCAGGTGGTTCATGTACCGGTCGGCGTCCCCGACCGGGCCGTGGTACCGCATCCCGAGGGTGCGCGGCGAGCACCGCTCGTGCATCGCCTTCGCCGCCGCGACGTCCCGGGTGTCGGCGCGGCGGACGGTGATGTCGTGCCCTTCGGGCAGCGTCAGCGAGTCCCGGCCGCGCGGTACCCGCGGGCCGAGCCGCGCGTCCAGCTCGACCAGTGCCCGCGCCCGGGCGAACTCCGCTGGGGTGAAAGGAAGATAGGGCCGCTCCACGCTGATCACCCCGCCCTCCGGGGCGCGCAGCCGCAGCACGGTGTCCTCAAGCGCGCCCTCCGGCGGCACGTCGTCCCCCGCGCCGCCGACGGCCGCGGGCAGCGACCGGATGGTGCACCGCCCGAGCAACTGACGCAGCGCCAGCGGGAGTTCCGCGGCGTCCATGGCCGTCCGGGCGGCCAGGGCCAGCACCCGGGTCGGCGCGTCCACCAGGTCGTGCGCGTCCGCCCGCTCCGTCCAGGTGTGGTCACCGCCCGCCGTCGTCACCACGTCGGCCAGTTCGGCCCCGGTCAGTCCGGCCGGAGCGCGGAGCAGGAACTCGTCGACCGTGCCCCGGGCCAGCGGGTGCGTCTGGAGGCTCAGGATGTCGATCCGCCGGTCGGCCAGGGCCGCGCACAGCACCGCCAGCGAACCCGGCGCGTCCCGCACCGTCGTCCGCATCCGCCACAGCGCGCTCTCCTCGGCACCGGCCGGGCGCGCGGGCCCGCCGTCGTCCTCGGCACGCCCGGCCCGCCGCCCGTCGGTCGGTGGCCGGGCGCCGGTATCGTCCGCGGGCGGCGCCTGCCCGTGGCGGCGTGACCAACGGGTGTGGAACCCGGCCGTGGCGATCAGGGCGGCCACCGAGGCCAGCAGCATCACGGGCACCGCGGGACCGTGCTCGGCCAAGCGGGCCACGGCGTCGGTCACTTCAGGCAGGTCTCGACTCATGCACCCACTGTGAAGGAGCGGTGTTGCCCGGTCACGAACGCACTGTGACCGATGGGTAAAAAAGGGTTCTGGCGTATTTGTGGGGAGTTGGCGGCCGGCCGGCCCCCGTCGCGGACCGCGCACCGGGGGATGACGCCGGTGCGCGGTACACCCCACAGGCTACGGGACTACTGCCCCACCCGCCCCGGCCGCAGCACCTTCGTGTACAGCACCGTTCCGTCCTGCTCGCGCAGCCGCACCGTCATCTCGGCGCTGTCGCCGTCGATGTCGACCTCGCCGAAGAACTGGTAGCCCTCCGCGGGCGAGACGTTGGAGGCGGTCGGCGCCTTCACGAACACCCGCTCGGGACCGAAGGTGCGGTCGAGTGAACTGGCCGGGAAGGCACCCGAGTTCAGCGGCCCGGACACGAACTCCCAGAAGGGCTCGAAGTCGGAGAACGCGGCCCGCGACGGCTGGTAGTGCTGGGCGGACGTGTGGTGCACGTCGGCCGTCAGCCACACCGTGCCGGTGATCCGCCGGTGCTTGACGAACCGCAGCAGCTCGGCGATCTGCAGCTCCCGCCCCAGCGGCGCGCCGGGGTCGCCCTGCGCGATCGCCTCGATGTTGGGCGCGCCCTCGGTGGCGTCGGGCACGACCAGGCCGATCGGCATGTCGGCGGCGATCACCTTCCACACCGCACGCGACCGCGACAGCTCCCGCTTGAGCCACTCCAGCTGCTCGCGGCCGAGGATGCCCTGCGGGTCGACGGTCTGGCCGCCGGGGGAGTTGGCGTTGCGGTAGGTCCGCATGTCCAGCACGAACACGTCGAGCAGCGGGCCCTGGCGCAGCACCCGGTGGACGCGGCCCTCGCGCGCGCCGGGACGCAGGGTGGAGACGGGGAAGTACTCGCCGAACGCCCGCCGGGCCCGGGCGGCCAGCACGTCCACGCTCTTCTCGGTGTACCGGTCGTCCGTCTCGGCGATCACCTGGCCCGGGTACCAGTTGTTGCGGACCTCGTGGTCGTCCCACTGGACGACCGAGGGGACCCGCGCGTTGAAGCGCCGCAGGTTCTCGTCGAGGAGGTTGTAGCGGAAGTTGCCGCGGAACTCGGCGAGGGTCTCGGCGACCTTGGACTTCTCCTCGGTGGTGACGTTCCGCCAGGTGCGGCCGTCGGGCAGGGCGGCGGTCTCCGCGATGGGCCCGTCGGCGTAGATGGTGTCGCCGCTGCAGAGGAAGAAGTCCGGGTCCAGGGCGCCCATGGCGTCGTAGATGCGGTAGCCGCCCAGGTCCGGGTTGATGCCCCAGCCCTGGCCCGCGAGGTCGCCGGACCACACGAACCGCACACCGTCGCGCCGGCGGGCCGGCACGGTGCGGAAGGTGCCGGTCACCGGCTCGCCGGTGCGGCGCGGGTCGTCGGGGTCGGTCAGGACGACGCGGTAGTGGATCTGCTCGCCGGGCGGCAGGCCGTGCAGCCGGGTGGTGCCGGTGAAGTCGGTGCCCCCGTCGAGCAGCGGACCGTGCCACCGGTGCGGGCGGCGGAACGACTCGGTCGCGGACGTCTCGACGATCATCCGCGCCGGGCGGTCGGACCGCACCCACACCAGACCGGAGTGGGAGGTCACGTCCCCCGTCTGCACACCCCAGCCCGCCCCGGGACGTCCGGAACGGGCGAACGCCGGCGCCGCCCCGAGCGAGGTGGGCAGGGTCAGGGCCGCCGACGCGGCGAGCGAGCCGCGCAGCACACTGCGGCGGCCGGGCAACGGACGGTGTGACATGGACGCGCCTCCAAGGACTCCTGGGCAGGGATCCGGCCGGGTCCGTGGCCGGTGTGCACGGCAAGGCCTACTGGCCCGGCGCGGCGCGCACGGAAACTCCGCGTGAACAACCCGCCGCCCCGACCCGCGAGGCGGCCGGTCGGGCGGCCGCCGCCATCGCCCGCACCCCCGCCCGGATCCGCCCCGGCGTCAGGTGCGCGTATCCCAGCACCAGCCGCACCTCGTGCCGCCCCGCGGCCCCACTGTCCACCCCGTGCCCGTACTCCGCCAGGGAGCGCACCGCCACTCCCGCCCCGGTCACCCGGGCGAGGAAGCGCTCGGTGGGCCCGTACTGCTCGGGGAGCGCGGCGATCGCGTGCAGGCCGGCGGCGATGCCGGTGACCTCCGAGCCGGGGAAGTGCTCGGCCAGCGCCGCCACCAGCGCGTCGCGCCGCTCGCGGTAGGCGCGCTGGCAGACGCGCAGCTGGCGGTCGTAGTCGCCGCGCTCGACGAACCGGGCGAAGACCGCCTGGTCCAGCGTCGGGTGCCCCAGGTCGGTCGTGCGCTTGCGCGCCACCACCTCGTCCGCCAGCCACTCGGGCACCAGCAGCCACCCCAGCCGCAGACCCGGAGCGAGGGACTTGCTGACCGAGCCGGTATAGGCGACGCGTTCCGGATCGAGGCCCTGGAGCGCGCCCACGGGGGCGCGGTCGTACCGGAAGTCGCCGTCGTAGTCGTCCTCCAGGACGAGGCCGTCCACGGACCGTGCCCAGCCGAGGAGTTCGCCGCGCCGCCGCGCCGAGTAGGCGATCCCGGTGGGGAACTGGTGGGCCGGCGTCGTCACCACCACCCGTACGCCCGAACCGCGCAGCGCGCCGACGGACAACCCCTCCGCGTCCAGCGGCAGCGGCACGGTGGCGACGCCCGCCGACGCGTACAGGTCGCAGTGCTGCGGGCTGCCGGGGTCCTCGACACCGGCGGTGCGAGTCCCGCGCGCGTGCAGCACGCCGGCGAGCAGTGCCGTCGCCTGCGCCACCCCGGACACGACCACGATCCGCTCCGGGTCCGCCACCACGCCCCGGCGCCGCGCCAGCAGCTCGGCCAGCGCGGCGCGCAGCCGGGGCAGGCCGCGCGGGTCGGGGTAGCCCAGAGCCTCGTGCGGCAGCTCCGACAGCACCCCGCGCTGCGCGGCGGCCCACGCCGAACGCGGGAAGAGCGACAGGTCGGGCGTTCCCGCCACGAAGTCCGCGCGGTGACCGGGGGAGCGCGGGGCGAGGTCACGCGCGCGCGGGCGGGCCGCCCGCACCGCGTCGCCCACCCAGGTCCCCGCACCCCGCCCGCTGCGCAGATAGCCCTCGGCCGTCAGTTGCTCGTACGCGTCCGTCACCAGCCTCCGCGACACCCCGAGGTCGGCCGCGAGGTCCCGGCTCGACGGCAGCCGGGTGCCCGGGGCGAGCCGGCCCGAGCGCACCGCGTCCCGCAACGCGGCCTGGAGGGCGCGGCCACGCGCGCGTGCCGGTGCCGAGGCGGCGGGCAGCAGCAGCTCCCAGGCCGACGTCATGCGATCAGTCCCCCGTGCATCAGTTCTTTCCAATCGCCTCCACTTTACGAGGGGTTGGACCCGCCGGTGCGTAAACAGAGTGACAGACCACAGCGAGGGGGCAGGCCGCTGCCGGCCCCGGGATCGTACGCGCAATCCAGGAGCGCCCGTGGACGCCAAGAACCGTTTCGAGACCAAGGTCACCTTCGCCCTCTCCCGACTCGAATGGCTGGGCTTTCTCACCGTTTCGCTCGTGCTCGCATTCCAGCACCGCACGGAAATCCGCTGGGCCGTCTTCATCCTGCTGTTCACGGTGATCGACGTCATCGGATATCTCCCCGGCGCCATCGCCTTCCGGCGCAGCCCGGACCGACGCGTTCCGCGGGGCTGCTACGTCGCCTACAACTTGATGCACAGCCTGGTCACGGCAGGTGTCCTGGCCGGGGCATGGGCGCTGTTCGTCCGTCCGGAATGGGCGCTGCTCGCCCTCCCGATCCATCTCATGGGCGACCGGGCGCTGTTCGGGAACTCCCTGAAACCCTTCGGGGTCGCCTTCGAACCGGAAACCACACCGGCTTTCCTGATGTTCGAGCAGCGGTACCGGTCGTCGGTGGATTCCGGCGAATTCGGTACGGCGCGCACTTCCACGAACGACACGGAGGACACCGATGCCGTCCGTGCTTGACACCCTCGCCGCCCACAGCGACAACCCCAGTTCCTTTCTCGCCCTCAACAGCGGCAACTCGTACTTCCACGGTGACCGCTTCGAGGGTGCCTGCGCCTATCGGACCTCCGGACGCTACGCCCTTCAATTCGGCGGCCCCTTCACGGCGCCCGAACACCGCGCGCGGCTCCTGGACGCCTTCGCCGCCCACACCGGACGCCGCCTGGTCGCCGTACAACTGCAACGCGCGGACGCCGAGCTGTACGCGGCGCACGGGTTCACCGTCAACCAGCTCGGCGCCTCCTACGCCGTCGACCTCGGCCGCTTCACGCTGCGCGGCTCGCGGTTCGTCCGGCTGCGGAACAAGATCTCCCGCGCCCGGCGGGCCGGCCTGGAGGTCGCCGAGGTGGGGGACGGCGACGACTGCGCCGAACTGGACCTCATCGACCAGTGCTGGTTGCGGGAGAAGGGCCGGCACGTCAAGGAGCTGCGCTTCCTGGTCGGCCAGCGGACCGGGGACCTCCAGCGCCACCGCCGTCTCTTCGTCGGCCGCATCGACGGCGAGGCGGTCGGCTACATCAACTACTCGCCGGTCTACGGCAGCCGCCCCGGCATGCTCCACGACCTCAGCCGACGCCGCCCCGGCGCGCCGCCCGGCGTGATGGAGGCGCTCAACGCGAGCGTGATGGAACGGCTGACCGCCGACGGCGCGGGCTGGCTGCACTTCGGGTTCACCCCCTTCACGGGGCTCGGTCCGGAGCACGAACTCCCGGGCGCCAGCCGTATGTTCACCCGCTTCGCCCGACTGCTGGCGGAGCACGGGGACGCGGTGTACCCCGCCGCCTCCCAGCTCGAGTACAAGCAGAAATGGGCCCCGCACGCGGTCCTCCCGGAGTACATCGCTTTCCGCGGCAGGCCGCGCCCCGGCGCCGTCTGGCAACTGCTGCGAGCCACCAACGCCGTGTGATCCGCACCGCCGCCACCGCCTCACCCAGGAGGACCGCGCACCCCATGAGATTCCTCGAACGCGAACGCACCACCCTCGCCAAGCTGCTCCCCGATCTGGACCCCGCCCTGCGCGAGACCCCGCTGATGGAACTGGAGCGGCCGGGCAGCCCGGGCGTCCGGCACTTCCGGGACAGCGGCGGGCCCGGACTGCTCGTCCCGGAGTCCCACCAGGGGCGCGGCGCCACCGCGCTGGACGCGCTGAGGGTGCAGCGGGCCATCGGCAGCCGCTCACCCTCGCTGGCCGTCGCCACCACCATGCACCACTTCTCCATGGCCACCCTGGTCGGCCTCGGCGGCCTCGGTGACGGCCTGGAGTGGATGCTGATCGAGGGCGTGGCCGCCGGAAACCGCATCATCGCCTCCGGCTTCGCCGAGGGCCGCAGCGGCGCCGGCATCCTGGACCCCTCGATGACCGCCACCGCGACCGCGGACGGCATCCGGATCAACGGCGTCAAACGGCCGTGCAGCCTCGCCCGCTCCATGGACGTGCTCACCGCCGGCGTCGTGATCCCGCGCGAGGACGGACAGGGCGACGAACTCGCCGTCGCCCTCGTACCCGCCGACAGCGAGGGCCTCAGCGTCAGCGGCTTCTGGTCCAGCACCTTCCTGGCCGGCGCCGAGAGCGACCAGGTCACGCTCACCGACGTCCTCGTCCCGCCGGAACTCGTCCTGCGCACCGCGACCACCTCCGGCGAGCGTCTCGACGAACTCCAGACCGCCGGCCTGATCTGGTTCCAGGTCCTGATGACGGGCAGCTACCTCGGCGCCGCGAGCGCCCTGGTGGAGCGCGTGCTGCTCAACGAACGCGTCCCCGACCACGAGCGGGTGCGGCTGTTCGTCGAGACCGAGGCCGCCATGGCCGCCGCCGAGGGCGTCGCCCGCCGCGTCGACGGCGGCGACCTCGACGAGTCCGCCCTCGCCCAGGCCCTGTGCGTGCGGTACGGCGTTCAGGACGCCCTCGCCCGCGTCGTCCCGCGCGCGGTCGAACTGCTCGGCGGGCTGAACTTCATGACGTCCGACGAGGTGGGCCACCTGGCCGCCTGCGCCAACGGCCTCTCCCTGCACCCGCCGTCCCGCTCCCGGATGACCCCACCGCTCGGCGCGTACCTGGCCGACGGCCCGCTGGCCATCGCCTGAACCCGGCCCACCCCACCCCACCGGCCCACCGGTGGTCGAGACCCGTTGGGAGAACACCCTCATGCCCTCGGACAACCCGCGTCTCACCGTCCTGCCCGCCGGCCGCACGGGACCGCGCGACCGCCCCACCCTGCTGCTGACCGGCGGCTCCGGAGTGCTCGGGCGGGCCCTGATCGACGAACTGGCCCCCGACTACGACCTGCTGTGCCTGCGCCGCAACACACCGCTGCGCGACCCGCGGGTGCGCGAACTCCAGGGCGACCTCGTCGCTCCCCGGCTCGGACTGAGTCCCCGGGCCTGGCACGAACTGGCCCTCGAGGTGGACGTGGTGCTGCACTCCGCCGCCGAGACCAACTGGCGCACCCCGCCGGAGAACATCACCCGCACCAACGTGCGCGGCGCCGACAACGTGCTCGACCTCGCGGCCCGCGCCGACGCCCCGCTGTACCTCATGAGCACCGCGTTCGTGGCCAACACCCCCACCGACGAGGACCGCCGGCGCTTCCCCGGCGCCGCCGCCTACCTCGACTCCAAGAGCCGGGCCGAGCAGATGACCCGCGACGCGGGCGTGCCGGGCGTCATCGTGCGGCCCTCGGTCGTCATGGGCGACTCCGCGACCGGACGGATCGCGGGTCAGCAGGGCCTGACCAAGACGATCGGGTCGATGGTCCTGGGGCAGGTGCCGGTGCTTCCCGGAGCACCCGACGCCCGGATCGACATGGTCCCGCAGGACTACGTCGCACAGGCCGTCGGCAGCCTGGTCCGGGGCGGGGTCGGCGCCGGCGAGTACTGGCTGACGGCGGGCAGGCAGGCCATCGAACTGCGGGAGATCGCCGACGTCTGCGCCGACGTCGCCGTACGCCACGGCCTGCCCCGCCCCCAGCGCCCCCGGCTCATCCCCGTCGAGGCGGTGCACCGGCTGCTGCTGCCCATGCTGGAGGGCACCGCGCTGCCCGTCCCGGTCCGCCGCCGGCTGGAGCACTACGCGGAACTGCTGCTGGTCTTCCAGCGCGCACTGCCCTTCGACACCTCCCTCGGCGAACCCCACTGCGGCACCCGTCTGACCCGTGCCGGCATCCGGGCCGCGCTGGTGCGCAACGCGGAGAGCTGGGCCGAGGAACGGTCCGCCCTGCTCAGCCGGCACCGGACCGCCGCGGCCGCCCCGGCGGAGGTGGCGTCATGACGATGTCACCCCCCTCCGCCCCGCCCTCCGCCCCGCCCGCCGAGGCGACCGGCGTGGTCGACCTCTACCTGAAGCACATCGGCACCGGCCGCGCCGTCATGGGCCGCGTCATGGGCGGCATGGCCGAGGTCCGCTCCGAGGGCGCCTGGATCCACGCCGACGACGGCCGCCGCTTCCTGGACTTCGGCGGCTACGGCGTGTTCCTCCTCGGCCACCGCCACCCGGCCGTCGTCGAGGCGGTGCACCGGCAGATCGACACCCACCCGCTGGCCAGCCGCGTCTTCCTCGAACCGGTCGCCGCCCGGGCCGCCCAGGCTCTCGCCGCCCACACCCCGCCCGGCCTCGACTACGTCCACTTCGTCAACTCCGGTGCCGAGGCCACCGAGGCCGCCCTGAAACTGGCCCGCGCCCAGGGCCGCACCTCGGTGATCACCACCCGCCGGGGCTTCCACGGCAAGACCCTCGGCGCGCTCAGCGTCACCGCCAACGCCACCTACCAGACACCGTTCAGGCCGCTGCTGCCGGACGTCACCCAGGTCGACTACGACGATCCCGCCGACCTCGAACAGGCACTGTCCGCCCGCCGCGACCGGGCCTGCGTCATCGTGGAACCCGTCCAGGGCGAGGGCGGGGTCCGCATCCCCCGCCCCGGCTATCTCCGTCAGGTGCGGGCGCTGTGCCAGGCGTACGGCGCCCTGATGGTCGTCGACGAGATCCAGACCGGCATGGGGCGGCTCGGCACCTGGTGGGGCGTCGACGCCGAGGACGTGCGTCCCGACGTGCTGCTGGCCGGCAAGGGGCTCAGCGGCGGTGTCGTACCGATCGCCGCGATGGCCGCCACCGAGGAGGCGTACGCGCCCTTCAGCCGCGACCCCTACCTGCACACCTCCACCTTCGGCGCCTCGCCGATCGCCTGCGCCGCCGCCCTGGCCACCGTACGGGCGATGGAGGACGAGAACACCGTGGCCCGCGCGGCCGTGCTCGGCGCCCGCATCCTCGAAGACGTGCGGGCCGTCTGCGCGCCGTACGGGGGCGGGCTGGTCCACGAGGTGCGCGGCAGGGGGCTGCTGATCGGCATCGAGTTCGCCGAGGAACAGGCGGTCGGCGAGATGCTGCTGGAGCTGATCGCCCGCGGCGTGCTCGTCAACCACTCCCTCAACTCCACCCGGGTGCTGCGGCTGACGCCGCCCGCCGTGGTCGAGGACGGTGCGCTCGACCTGTTCCGCACCACCCTCGCCGAGGCCCTGCACCGCACCGCCGGCCGCATGGCCGGCTGACCCCCCGCGTCCGCGAACCCTCCGGGAAGGAACCGACCCACCCATGCGCCACGTGGTCCTGCACGCCCTCGCCGGCGGCCTGTCACCCGCCGAGGTCTACCGCCGCATCAGCGACTTCCCCCGCTACCCCGAGTACAGCGCCACCTTCCGCGAGGTGCGCGTGGAACCGCCGCTGCCCGACGGCTCCACCGTCTCCGACTGGACCGTCGAGTTCCGGGGCGGCCTGATGCGGTGGCGGGAACGCGACACCTACTCGCCGGAGACGAACTCCCTCACCTTCGAACAGCTCAGCGGCGACTTCCAGACCTTCGAGGGGAGCTGGCGCTGCGAGGCGCGGGACGGCGGCACGCTCGTCGTCTTCACCGCCGCCTTCGACCTGGGCATCCCGTCCCTCGCCGAGATCCTCGACCCGGTGGCCGAGTCGACGGTACGGGCCAACATCGCCCGGGTGCTGCGGGGCCTGGCGGACGCGGAGGTGATCGATGAACGCGCGGCTGCGGCTCGTCGCTGACCGGACGGCCGAGCGGCACGCCCCACCGCCCGCCGAACCCCTGCACGAGGAACCGGGACCGGGCGCCGCCCGCTGCCTCGGCCTGTACGCGAAGCTGGCCGCCGGGGTGGCCGTGGTGACCGCCCGCGGCGAGGACGGACCGCTCGGCATGACGGTCTCCGCCGTCACCTCGCTCTCCGCCCGCCCGCCCCTGCTCCTGGCCTGTCTGCGCGACGGCTCCCGCACCCTCGCCGCCGTCCGTGCCCGCCGGACCTTCGCCGTGCACCTGCTGCGCGAGGAACAGCAGGACCTGGCGGGCCGGTTCGCCTCACCGACGACCACCGCGGCCGAGCGGTTCGCCGGCACCGACACCCGGCAGGTCCTGGGCGTCCCGGTGCTGGCCGGGGCGCTCGCCTGGTCGGTCTGTCTCACCGAGGACGTACGCCGCTACGGCGACCACCACCTCGTCGTCGGCCGGGTCGCCGCCGTGCACGTGGGCGCCGGGCGCCCGCTGCTGTGGCACGACCGCCGGTTCGGCGCGCTGACCGATCCGCTCCCGGACGCCGCCGGATGACCGGGCCGCCGGACGGAACGCCGCGCTGGGCCCCGGCGGAACTGCCGTCCCAGCCCCAGCTGCACGGCGTGGTCACCGCGGACGTGGCCGTCGTCGGGGCCGGCCTGGCCGGACTGTCCTGCGCCTACCACCTCGCGGAACGCGCGCCCGGCCTCGACATCGCCGTGGTGGACGCGGCGCAGCCCGCCGCCGGGGCCAGCGGCCGGGGCACCGGTCTGCTCGGCCCGCGCGCCGGGCCCGCCCTCGACCGGGCCGTGCGCCGCTTCGGACCGCACGCCGCACGCCGCATGCACCGCGCCGGTGAGCGGGCGGTGCGGGACGTCCTCGACCTGTGCGCGCGGCTGGACGTGCCCTGCGGGCTCCGCGCCGGCGACCAGCTCATGGCCGCCCGCTCCCCGGCGGGCCTGGTGGCACTCGCCCGCCAGGCCCGCGCCGCCCGCGAACTCGCTCTGGACATGCCGGTCCTCACCCCGGCCGGCATCCGCGAACGCGTCGGCGTGCCCTACCGGGCGGCTCTCGTGCACCGGCCCGCTGCCACGCTCGACCCGGCCGCCCTGACCTGCGCCCTCGCCCGAGCCTGCGCCGAGAAGGGGGTGCGGTTCTACGGCCGCAGCCCGCTGCTGGCCGTGCGCCCGGGTGATCTGGTCGGCCCGGAATTGGTCCTCCCGCACGGCCGGCTCTACGCCGGGCAGGCGGTGCTCGCCGTCAACTCCGCCGCCCAGGCACTGGACCTGCCGGTCGGCACGGTCCTGCCGCTGGAGGTGTACGCCGTCGCCACCGAGCCGCTGAGCCACACCGCGTACGAGGCGCTGGGCGGGCGCGCGGGCCACGCCGTCGTCGACGCGGTGCCGCTGGCCCCGTACTTCCGGCTGCTGCCGGACCGGGGGCTGGTCGCGGGCGGCGGCACCGCCACCGTCCCGGCCGGGCTCGGCGCTCCGCGGCTCCGGGCGCTCCGCGAGCGCGCCTGGGCCCGGCTGGAGGGATGGCTGCGGTCCCTCCACCCCGACCTCGCCCGGGTCCGGGTCACCCACCGCTGGTCGGGCCGGATCGGCATGACCGGCGACGACCTGCCGGTGGTCGGGCCGGTCCAGGGCCTGCCCGACGTCTGGTACGTCGGCGGCTGCTGCGGCCACGGCCTAGCCCTGTCCGTGGCGCACGGAGCGCACGTGGCCGCCGCCCTGCTGGGCGAGCCGGAGCCCGGCGAACCGCTGCCGTGGCACCGCTCCAGGGCCCCCCGGCTGCCCGTGGGCGGGCCCGGCCGGTTCGTGCTGCGCGGGTACGTGGACACGCTCGGGCGTGTCGCGCGGTACGCGTGCTGACGGGCCGGTGCGGCGCGGTACCCATGTCCCGCAACCGAACGAGAGGTTCCCGATGCACGACCCCCGCCCCGGCGCCCACGACGCCCTGCCGGCATCCCTGCCCATGGGCACCGCCGACGTCGCCTACCACCTGGCCATGGGCGGCAGACCGCTGCCGGCCGGCTTCCTGTTCGGGTTCTCCGGCCGGGCGCCCACCCTGGACTCGGTGCGCGCCCGGGTCGCCGAACGGGCGGCCCGCATCCCGGCGCTGCGCTACCGCATCGCGCGGCAGAGCCGCACCTTCTCCCGGGTCGACGGGATCGACGTCGAACGGCACGTGCACGAGGCGTGGCTGCCCGGGGACGACGACGGCGCGGGCGCCGGACGGCTGATGCTGTCCCGTCCCATGGGCGGCGACGGCCGTCCGCCCTGGGACGTGTGGCTGGTGCACGGCCCCACCGGCGGACACAGCCTGTGCTACCGCACCGACCACACCTTCCAGGACGGCGTGGGTGCCGCGCACACCGCCCGGGCCCTGCTCGACGACCACCCCGCGGGCGGGCCGCCGCCCTATCGCCCCCGCAGGCCCGTACTCGGCGGACTCGCCGGGGCGGTCGGCGACATGGCGGCCTCCTTCCGCGCCACCGACAAGCCCGCCTTCGACGTACCGGTGAGCGGCCGGACCACCCTGTGCCAGGCCGTCGTCCCGGTCGCCCGGCTGCGGGCCGTCGGCCGCGCACACGGCGCCACGGTGAACGACGTCTTCCTCGCCGCGCTCGCCCACGCGGTGGGCACCTGGCACCGGAAGAGCACCGGCGCCGCCCACCCCCCGCTGCCGGTCGCGGTCCCGATGTCGGTACGGCCCCGGGGCGAGGAGTGCGCGCCGGGCAACCGGCTCGTCGTCGCCCGCGTCCTGCTGCCCTGCGACGCGCCGTCCCCGCTGCACGCCCTGACCCGGGTGGTCACCCGCACCGACACGCTGCGCACCGGCCGGCACCGCGACGCCCTGCGGCTGCTGATGGCAGCGGGTCCCAGAGGCATCGGCGCCCGGGTCGGCACCCGGATGGTCAACGGCCGTTCCGTCGCCGGACCGGTGAGCAGCGTCGACTTCGGCAGCGCCCTCGTGCACCAGGGCAACACCGCCCGCCGGTCGGTCGTCTACTCCGGGCTCGGCGCCGGCATCCGCTGCCTCACCACCCTGACGCTCCAGCACGACACCGCCTGCCTCGCGGTGATCCACGACGAGGCCCTGACGAGTGCCGACGCGCTCCCCGACCTGTGGCTCGCGGCGCTGCTCGAACTGGAACGGCCGTAGCGGTACGCGGCACGGCGAGGGCCCCGGGCGGCAGGTGCCCGGGGCCCTCGCCGTGCGCCCGGCGGTCAGCGCCCTTTCAGCGTCCCCGTCGTCAGGAACACGCACTTCGCCGCGGCCTCGGTGAGCAGCGGCAGGTAGGGCGCCAGCCGCTGCACCACGTACGGCAGCGTGAAAAGGTCGGCCACCTCCGCGTCCCAGCCCTGCCGCGCCCACCAGTCCCGCGGATCGGCGAGCTGCCACTGCCAGGAGATCCCGGTCGCCGACAGGGCATCCAGGAACGGCGCCACGAACGACGACGAGGCGGCGTCGGCGTTCACACACTCGGCGCCGAAGACGCTGCCGGGCGCGGACAGTTCCGTCATCGTGCGCACGAGGGACTCCACCGTGCGCCGCGGGAGGTGGTACAGGTACGTCTCGGACAGCCACGCGGTGGGCCGCCGCGGATCCAGCCCGGCGGCGAGCAGTTCCCCGCCCCACGGTCCGGCCGGGTCGGCACCCACGGTGCTGCGGCGCCCGCAGGACGGCGCGGCCCGGTCCAGCACGTGCTCCTTGAAGGCCGACAGCGCCGGATCCTCGACCTCGAAGACGTGGGTCCCCGTGGGCCAGTCGAGGCGGAACGCGCGGGTGTCAAGACCGGCGCCGAGCAGCACCACCTGGCGGCAGCCGGCCCGGGCCGCGCCCACCAGGAACTCGTCGTAGAAGCGGGTGCGCACCACGGCCCAGTCGGGCAGCAGCCGTTGCAGCGGGCCGTCGCCCGGGGGGCCGCCGGTGAGGCCGGCCGCGCGGACGAAGTCGGCGGCCCACGGATCGCGGACGTAGGGCGCGGACCGCCCGAACTCCCGGGCGTGGGCCGACGCCGTCCAGAGGGCGACCCGCGAGAGCCCGTCCGGCAGGGGAGTGCCCGGCGCGGGCGGGGGCTGGGACGGTGCGGGGTCCGGCATGGGAAACCTCCGTGTCGGTGGGTCCGGGCAGGCGGACGGGTGGGGGTCAGGAGGACCGGCGGCGGCTGAGCAGCACGGCGAGCGCGCCGAGGGCCAGCAGCCCGCCGGAGGGGCGGGAAGGCCGCTGACCCCCCATCGCGGCGGGGGTACGCGGCTCGTGGACGTTGAGCGCGAACTGGCGGTTGGCGATGTCGGACAGCACCCCGCGGGCCTGGTCGGGGCTGGTGACCGCGGCCAGCAGCAGCTCCATGGAGTTGCGGGCGAACTGGTTGCGGCCGAGGAACTCGCGGCCCAGCGCGAGGAGGATCTTCGGCACCTCGCCCTGGAACACCTCCGGCAGCGTGATCTCCGGAGCCAGGCAGCGCACCGAGCCGTCCAGGTTGGCGAAGGACTTGCCCAGCAGTGACACGGACGGCGGTGACCCGATGCCCCGCTTGGTCGCCTTCGCCAGCACGGTGGTGAGCGAGACGCCGAAGTTCATGTCCTCCAGCGCCAGATGGGAGACCTTGGGCACGAAGGCCGCCATGTCGGCGGCGAACGCCGGCATGTTGGCCCACGGGGTGATCCGGCCCATCTCCGCCCAGTGCTGGGCCAGGCCCGCGCCGTCGTTCTGCGCCAACGTCATGAACAGCGGCAGCAGTTGCAGGCTGGTGCGCCGGTCCAGGCGGCCCACCATGCCCCAGTCGATCAGCGTCGCGGGCCCTCCGGGGGCGGCGAAGACGTTGCCCGCGTGCGGATCGGCGTGGAAGAAGCGGTGCACGAAGTACCCGTGGTACATGAAGCGCAGCAGGTCCTTGCCGATCTCGACGCGTTCGTCGTCGGTGAAGTGGGCGCGGTCGATGTGCCGTACCGACCTGCCGCCGGCCAGCGACTGGACCAGGACCCGGGGGCTGGAGTAAAGGACCCGGGGCACCTCCAGCGAGCGGAAGGGCCGGACGTGCTCGCGGGCCTCGTCCATGTTGCGGGCCTCGCCGTTGAAGTCCAGCTCGGGCTCCATCGCGTCGAAGACCGAGCCGAGCATCGCCTCGATGTCGATGACCTCGTTGAACCGGGGCGCCACCCGGGCCACGATCTTCGACGCCCGGCGCATCAGGGCCATGTCCGCCAGCACGCCGTCCCGGATGCCGGGCCGCTGGATCTTCACCACGGCCGGGCGCCCGCCGGGCAGGGTCACCCGGTACACCTGGGCGAGGGATGCGGCCCCGAGCGGGGCGACGGTCTCGACGTCGTCGAAGCGCAGCTTCCAGTCCGGCCCGAGGTCGCGCGCCAGCACCGGCTCGAACACCGAGAACGGCTGGATGTCCACCTGGTCGTGCAGGTTCTGCAGCTCCTCGCGGATCGCCTGCGGCACCATGTCCGGCCGGGTGGACAGGATCTGGCCGAGCTTCACGTAGAACGGTCCCAGGCTCTCCAGCGCCTGCCGCACCGCCTTCGCACGGCGCAGCTCGGACCCGGCGGAGGCGTCGGTGCCCTCCGCCGGGGACCGCAGGTCCTGTCGGGTGCGCCTCCGCAGCCGTGTCGCCTGTCCGACCTCGTCGGCAACGAGGCTGCCCAGGACCTTGACCACGAGACGCAGCCGGTCGCCGACGGCAGACGCCATCGTGTGTCCTCCTTGAAGGTGGGACGGTGGGACGGTGGGGCGACGGGAGGTTGGTGCGACGGTCAGCTGGTCGTCGAGGGCTTTCCGCCCTGGGAGGCGCCGCCGCCGCCCTGCTGGCCGGTCAGGCCCTGGAGGGCGCCGAGACCCTGCTGTGCCGCCTGGCCCGGCAGGTTGGTGAGGTTCTGCAGGCCCTGGAGGGTCTCGATGAGCTTGGGCAGCACCTGGAGCAGCTGGGTGAGCTGGCTCGGCAGCGACATCAGGTCGCCGACCCCGCCCGCCGCGTGCCCGAGTCCTCCGGCGAGCTGACCGAGCCCGCCGAGGGCGCCGGCCGCGCCGCCGAAGGCCGCCAGCGGGTTCGCCGCACCGCCCAGCGCCGCCAGCGGGTTGCCCGCGCCGCTGAGTGCGGCGAGCGGGTTGGCCGCCCCGGCGACGGCCGCGAGCGGGTTGCCCGCGCCCGCGGCCCCGGTGAGTGCGGCCAGCGGGTTCTGCGCCGCGTTCGCGATGTTGCTCAGCTGGCTCGCGGCGTCCCCACCCAGCCCGGCGAGGGGGTTGCCCGCGCCGGCCAGGCCGCCCACGCCGCCCACACCGCCCGCGAGGGCCGCCAGCGGGTTCGCCGCGCCGGCCAGCGCGGTCGCCGGGTTGACGGCGCCGGCCAGGGCGCCGAGGGCGTTCGCGGGCAGCCCGGCCAGCGTGTCGACGGGGTTGCCGGAGCGGCACGAGCCGGACTTCTCCGGGCGGTTGAGAATGTCGTCGAACGCCTCCTTCCCGCTGTCGGCCATATTGCCGACGAGATCCTTGAAAATGTCCTGGATGTTCTTGTTGTTGGACATGGGTGGTCTCCCTTTCCGTTTCTCTTCGATGGGGTGACTGTCGCTCGGTGGCTTACTGGATGCAGCCTTCCAGGGCCTTTGCGCACACGTTCTTGAGGCGTGCGCGGCCCCGGGTGAAGGCGGCCTCGGCCGCCTTGACGGAAATGTTGTGCATGCGGGCGAATTCCGCTGTGGAAATTCCCTTCGACCGGGCGAGTATGACTTCCTGCTCCCGCCCCCGGAGGTGTTGCACCTGGGCCAGGAGCCATGTGCCGAAGTCCCGGTCGCAGACGTCCTCCTCGGTCGTGCCGGAGGAGTCCAGGAGGACCGCGCGCTGGAGAAGTCTGCTGCGACGGTCCATGTCACGGTAGAAGTCGATGCAGAGGCGAAGCGCCACGGACGTCAGAAAGGCACCGAGTCGATTCCTGTCCAACGCGGCGTGGGCGGCTGCGCGGGCCATGGTTTCCTGAACGCAGTCCTCGGCGTCCTGAAAACTTGGCAGTCTTCGCCGAACCAACCGCATGAGGCGGTCCTGATGCTGGAAGATGTCTTCCCAGGAGCATTCAGCGGGCGATTGGCAGGTGGGATGTCGCGCCATTGTGGATTGCAGCCCGTTGTCTCTCGGATTGAGCAGGGGAAATCGCGGCCGACTTTCTATTTCTCGGCCATGTGCTTTTTCTACCCGAGGCCCTGGAGCGGCAAACCGGAATGTGTACTTCCGCCCGTTGGCAGGAATGATTCTTCGCGCTCATTTCCGCGGCGCCGGACGCCGTGCCCAGTCCCGGTTCCAGTTGACCCACATGTCCCGCACGGTCTGGTGGACCTGGGAGCCGCCGGCCCGCAGCTCGGTGGTGTACGCCTGGACGGCCTCCTTGCCCACCATCCGCGCGCCGCCGGTGAAGTAGGAACCGCGGACGTGCCGCGGCGAGCGGAACTTGCCCCAGAGCAGGATCCTCATCAGCGGCCACAGGGTGAACACCCCCGCGGGGCACCGGTCTTCGGGATCGAGGGTGCCCCACACGGCCGGGCACAGCTCGCTCTCGCGCAGCAGCTCGTAGATGCGGGCGACGGTCCGCTCCTTCGTCGAGTCGCCCGCGCGGTAGGCGAGCACCGCGTCCCTCGCCTGGTCGAAGAGCCGTTCCACCCACGGGTTGTCGACCCCCTGCAGGCCCCGGTAGGGCGGCAGTTCCAGAGCGTCGAAGCAGGCGGTGTCCCCGGTCTTCTCGAAGGTCACGGCGGCCTGGTTCTGCGCGTTCGTCCCGTACAGCGTGGTGATCGTCCACACCCGGTTCCACGCGTTCCACAGCTCGAAGTCGTCGAACGAGATGTAGCTGCACGACACCAGGTCGTCGTAGAACCGGAACATGCGCTTGGTCCAGTGGTCCAGGTACGCGAACCGGGCGGTGTCGAAGTCGTCCTGGCGCACGGCCTCGATGAGGCGGTGGCCGAGCGCGTTGAGCGCCATCACCGTCACGGCGAGGCCACTGGAGAAGAGCGGGTCGATGAAGTCGCTGGCGTGCGGCAGCAGGCACCAGCGGTCGCCGACCACCTTCTGCGAGGCGAACTGGGTGCGGTCGGTGGACACGTAGGGCCGCACCGCGCGCGCCCGGTCGAACTGCCGGGCCACACTGGGGAACCGGCGTACGTGCCGCCAGAACTCCTCCTCGGCCGGGACGTCGTCGGGGCGGGGATGGTGGTCGAGATCGAGGTTGACGCCGACGCTGCACAGCTCGCTGGTGCTGGTCGAGTGGTTGTCGAACGGGATGACCCAGAGCCACCCGCCCTTGAACATGTGGTGGAGCGTGCCCTGGCTGAACGGGCTGGGCATGCCGTGCTCCCGGCGCGGCGGCGCCACCGTGTCGAAGGGGCGCACGTCCACCATGTGCGTGAAGATCGTGCGCGAGCGCGTGCGGTACGGCGGTTCCTGCCGCAGCCCCAGCCGCTCGGGCAGCACGGCGCGCATCCCGCCGGCGTCGACCACGTACGACGCGCGGAAGCTTCCGCGGTCCCGGGTGACCAGGGTGGCACCGTCCTCCTCGAACTTCACGTCGTCGACCAGGGTGTGGGTGTACGCGGTGACGCCGTAGGACACCGCGACGTGGAACATGTAGGCGTCCACGTCCTGCCGGAAGTAGTGCGAGTCCGGGCCGAGCGGCGGACCCCAGGTGGGGTACTGGGTGCACTCGTCGGGCCGGGTCGGCTCGCCCTCCCGGTGGTAGACGAAACTGAAGTTCCGCTTGACCCCGCAGCTGGACGACACGTGGCGGCGCAGCGCCCCGTTGGTCGCCAGGTGCTCGATCTCCGGGACGCCGTAGCGGCGGGCCAGCACCCGCAGGCCGAACGTGGTCTCGGGGACGGTGGACTCTCCGATGGCGAAGCGGGGGTGGCCGCTGCCCTCCAGCAGCAGCACGCGCACGCCGTTGCGGGCGAGCACGGCCCCCAGCATCGTCCCGCCGATGCCGCCACCCACGATGGCGACGTCGAAAACACGCTGGTCCTCTTGCATGTCTGCGGTTCCTTTCGCGACGGGTAGAGCGAGTTGCCCGGCTCCGCGCTCACCGGTGGGCGGCCGGGGATGCGGGCAGCATCCGGCGCAGCCCGCAGGCCGCGACCCGGGCGGAGAAGGAGACGGCGAACCAGGGAGTGGGCGCCAGCTCGGACAGCCGCCGCCGGTCACCCGGCACGTGGTGCTCGCCGCGCCCGGTCACGTCCAGCCACGCACCGAAGTGCAGTAGCCGCGCCTCCGGCCCGGCCCCCCGCGCCGGGAACGGCCGCATGTGCTCACGCACCGCGCGGGTCAGAGCCCCGCGCCGGGCCGCCCCCACCTGATGGCCGGCCAGGAAGCGGTCGAGCAACTCGGCCGACCGGCCCGGGAATCCGCCGCGCCCGAGCGGCGAGCGCCCCACCAGCCCGGCGTCGTGGAACGCCGCGGCGGCCAGCAGCCCGACCCGGTCGTAGGCCATGCCGTCGACCCGCGCGCGGGCGTCGGCGAGCAGGAACGTCCGCAGGGAGTGCAGGGCGACCCGTGGCGGCAGCCGGCGCATCCGGGTGAGCGCGGCGCCCACGAGGGGGTGCCCGAGCAGTTCCGCCAGGGCGGGCCGCCCCAGCAGGGGCTGCCACTCGCCGGGCAGCGCCTGGGGCGGAAGGTCGAGCCAACTCACCCCCTCGTCACCGGACTCGGTCCCTTCGGTCCCTGCGGCCATGGCCGTCTCCCCCTCACTGCGTGCCGTACCGGCGGTTTCCGTCTCATCTGTGCTTACGCTCGGGCGCCGCCGCACCCCCCAGGCGCAACGCCCGCCCACCGCCCGCGCGTTGGCGTACGAGCGACGGCGCACGGCGCGGAATGCGCGCTCCGGTGGTGCGTTGCGACCGCTCCTTCGGCGGATTTCCCGAGAAACCGGAGCGGGCATCATCCATCGCGTGATCACCGTGTTGAACGTGCATGAACGCCCGCTGCCCGGCACACCGGACAGGATCGGCGCGCTGATCGACTCGCTGGGCAGCGAGCACGACCGCCTCTGGCCGCCCGACTGGCCACCGCTGCGGTTCGAGCGGCCGCTGGCCGTCGGTGTGTCCGGCGGCCACGGACCGGTGCGGTATGTGGTGAGCCACTACGTGCCGGGCCGCTGGATCCGCTGCCGCTTCACCGGCCCCCCGGGCTTCGACGGCTTCCACGAATTCAGCCTCGAAGGTCTCGACGACGGGCGGACCGTGCTGCGCAACACCCTCGTCGTCCGCCCGCGCGGCGTCCGCTGGCTGGCCTGGGCGCTGGTCGTCCGGCCGCTGCACGACGCGGCGTTCGAGCGCGGCATGGACTGCGCCGAGCGGGCGCTGACCGGGCGGGTGGCGCGTCCCGTCGAATGCGGCTGGTATGTACGGATGCTGCGCAGCGCCGCCTTCCGACGGACCGGGTGAGGCATTCGAAAGAACGGACCCTAATGACTCCATGGAGGGAATTCTTTCCCTCGGACGAGGGATCGTTGTGCAATTCGATGGACGCGAGACTGAGAAGTCGCAGCGTGCCCATCGGCGATCCCGGCGGGCCGTCCCAACGACAGGGAGAGCGTCGTGAGTTTCCTTAATCCCCGCATCCCGGGGGTCAATTCCGAGGACGTCACCACGGACCTCACCGAATCCCCGCACCGACTGACCGGCCTCGGACAGGCCGGCGCCGCACAGCTCATCGCGACCGTCGACGTACAGGCCGGCGAGGACGACTGGAACGTCCCGGCCGGCGAGGAGCATCCGCGCCCCGTGGTCCTGGTGCACGGCACCTTCGGCAACCGCGGCTACACGTGGACCTCAGCCGCACCCTTGCTGCGGCAGCACGGCCACCGGGTCTTCCGGCTCGACTACGGCCAGCACGGAAACCCCGTGATCTTCGGACTGGGCGACATCAAGCACTCGGCCCGGCAGCTCGCCGACTTCGTCGACGAGGTGCTGCGGCGCACCGGCGCCCAGCAGGTCGACGTCGTCGGCTTCTCACAGGGCGGCATGATGCCGCGGTACTACCTCAACGCGCTGGGCGGCGGGCCCAAGGTGCACAATTTCGTCGGCATCGCGCCCAGCAACCACGGAGTCACCGCCCAGGGGCTGCTGAACCTGGCCCGCCAGATCCCCGGAGCGGTCGAACTCCTCGAACAGGGCGCCGTCGGGGAGGTCGTGCCGGCCTGGCCGCAGCTCCAGCACGACCACCCCTTCCAGCGCGAGCTGGCCGAACTCGGCGAGACCACGGAGGGCGTCCGGCACACGGTCATCGCCACCCGGCACGACGACGTGGTCACCCCGTACACCTCATGCGCCCTGGAGGAGACCGAGGGACGCTACGTCAAGAACATCGTGCTCCAGGACATCGACCCGGACGACCGCACACCGCACGCGAGCATGCCCTACAACCCGACGGTGCTGAAGGAAGTGCTCGCGGCGCTCGCCTCCTGAGAGCGGCTGCCGTCCAGCAGGACGCGGGCCACCAGCGCCGGGTCG
The DNA here is from genome assembly GCF_043202655.1 of Streptomyces sp. NPDC048171. Classification (NCBI taxonomy): domain Bacteria; kingdom Bacillati; phylum Actinomycetota; class Actinomycetes; order Kitasatosporales; family Streptomycetaceae; genus Streptomyces; species Streptomyces sp. NPDC048171. The sequence goes on along the minus strand of NZ_JBIDAU010000009.1, from coordinate 332,682 downwards.
TCGTTCATCGGCACGTGACCGCAGCCGCGCAGCCGCACCAGGCGGGCCCGCGGGATGGCGTGCTTGGCGCGGACGCCCTGCCGGGGGAGCAGCAGCCGGTCCCGGTCGCCCCACGCCACGGTCACGGGAATGCCGGGCACGTCGTCGGTGAACAGCACGCTCCGTCCGGCCCGCAGCGTCTCGGCGAACCCCTCGGCGTGCGCGAGCGCGAGCGTCTCGGCGACCACGGCCTCGGGGGAGCGGCGGGCGGGGCGGGCGTAGATCGTACTGGTCAGCGCGGTGCGTCCGACGGCCGTGCGGGACAGCCGCTCGACCAGCGGGAGGGGGAGGCTCCGGGCGGTCCGGCGCATTCCCATGAGCACACCGAAGGCGTAGCGCCGCTCGGCCTGCGTCCAGAAGCCCGCCGGGGACAGGGCCGTCACCGACCGCACCAGGTTCTGGCGGCCCAGCTCCAGAGCGAGCAGGCCGCCCAGCGAGTTCCCCGCCACGTGCGGCCGGTCGAGCCCCAGCGTCGCGCAGAAGGCGCCGAGCACCGCGTTCGTGGTCGGCAGGTCGTGCGGCATCCCCTGCGGCAGCGCGGACGACTGCCCGAACCCGGGCAGGTCCACGGCTATCACCTCGCGTTCGGTGGCGAGGATGTCGACCACCGGGTCCCAGGCCTGCCGGTGGTGGCCGATGCCGTGCAGCAGGAGCAGCGGCTCGCCGGTGCCCACGCGCGCGTAGGCGACGGTGATGTCCTGCGGACCGTGCGGGGTGGGGGCCGTGAAGGAGAGCGTTGCGGACATGGGGCTCCTTGTCGGGACACGCGGACGACGGTGCGTTTGACGATGCGTTGCGTAGACAGCCTGTCAGTAAGAGCTACCGACGGGTAGCCCCCGGCGGCTCCGTCTGGACACGACCGGACACGTCCGCTGGTATGGAGCGGTGACCACCGAAACCGTGACCGACGTCTTCGAGGCACACCGCCCCGTCCTCCTGGGTGTCGCCTACCGCATGCTGGGACGCCTGGCGGACGCGGAGGACGTCGTCCAGGAGGCGTGGCTGCGCTGGTCCGGCGCCGACCGCTCCACCGTCCGCGAGCCCCGCGGCTACCTGGTGCGGGTCACCACCCGCCTCGCCATCGACCGGCTGCGCCAGATCAGGTCGCGCGGCGAGACCTACGTCGGCCCGTGGCTGCCCGAGCCCTACGTCACCGACTTCGGGGACACCGTGCCCGACACCGCCGAGCGGGCCGTCCTCGCCGACTCCGTGTCCCTCGCCGTCCTCGTCGTCCTGGAGTCCCTGTCGCCGCTGGAGCGGGCGGTGTTCGTGCTCAGGGAGGCGTTCGGCTACCCGTACGCCGAGATCGCCGCCATGCTGGAGCGCGGGGAGGCCGCGGTGCGCCAGCTCGCCGGCCGCGCCCGCAGGCACGTCGACGAGCGGCGCCCGCGCTACGACGTGGACCCGGCGCAGCGCCGCGACCTCACCGAGCGCTTCCTCGCCGCCGCGGCCGGCGGTGACCTGGCCGGGCTGATGGAGCTGCTCGCGCCGGACGTCAGGCTGGTGGGCGACAGCGGCGGCAAGTCCAAGGCGCCCCTGCGCGTGCTGGAGAGCTCCGAGAAGGTGGCCCGATTCCTCCAGGGCGCGGCCCGCAAGAGCGTCCCGGACTTCTCCTACCGCTTCCTGGAGATCAACGGCGGACCGGCCCTGCTGGCCCTGTCGGGCGGCAAGCCCGACTCCGTCTTCCAGGTCGAGGTGGCCAACGGGCGCATCCAGTCGGTGTACATCATCCGCAACCCCGACAAACTGCTCTCCCTGGCCGACCTCGCCTAGCCGGATTGGTCTTGACCAAGGGGGTAGGGCGTCCTATGGTCGCAGAGAACTGCAACAACCTTTAATAAACAAGGGCGTCAAAACGCCGCCGGACCACGGCGATTGCGGAGGACAGGGTGGGGACCACGCAGTTGGAATCGGTGCCGGAACCGAAGTACTGGCACCTCAGGACCGTACTCAGCGAGGCCCTGGACTCGGAGTTCGCGGTGGGCGAGGTGCTGCCCAACGAACGCGAGCTCGCCGCCCGCTTCGGCGTCGCCCGCGCGACCCTCCGCCAGGCCCTGGAGCAGCTCGAACTGGAAGGCCGCCTCCAGCGCCGCCGGGGCGTCGGCACGACCGTCGCCCCGCCGCGCGTCGGCGTCGCCGTCGGCACCGGACAGCATGCCTGGCCGGGCACGGCCGACGACGCCTGGGAGCCCGTCGACTGCGCGCCGGCGGCCCCGCCCGCGGCCGTCGCCGACGCCCTCGGCACCGGCCGCGAGGAGCCCGTCCACACCGTCCGCCGCTCCCGCGTGACACACGGCCAGCCCGTCGCGGCGGAGCTGCTCTACGTCCCGTCGGCCTCGGTCCCCGAGCTCACCGCCATCGAGTCGCCCTCCGGCGCCGCCCGCGCGCGTGCCGTACTGCGCGAACTCCAGCGCGGCGACCTGGAGCGCCGGGAGAGCGCCGTCGAGCTGGGCTCGGCCGGCGCCGACGACGCGAAGGAACTGGACCGCCTCCCGGGCGCGCCCGTCCTCGTGGTCACCACCCGCTACCTCGCCGGTGGCCGCACCGCCGCCCTCTCCGTCGCCACCTACCGCGCGGACACCTGCCGCCTGACGTTCGCGGACTCCGGCGACGTGGAGATCCACCACGGCCCGCAGACCCGCGCCTCCTGACCGGCCCCGCCCGCACCCGCCTCCCGGCGGGTCAGCGGCGTGCCGTCGCGCCCTCCACCGCGAACAGCTGCTCCTCCACGTGGTCGAGGGCCAGCCGCAGCGCGCCCGTCGCCACCGCGGCCTCACCGAGCAGCGACAGCGCCACCCGGGGCGGGCGCAGGCAGTAGCGCGCCAGCTCCCGCCGCAAGGGCTCCAGTACGCCGTCCAGTCCCGCCGCCCAGCCGCCGACGACGACCAGCTCCGGGTCCAGGGCCAGCACCAGCGCCGTCACGTCGTGCACCAGCCGCTGGGTGAAACGCTCCACCGCCGCGCGGGCCCGCTGATCGCCTTCCCGGGCCTGGGCGAAGACCTTGGCGACCGCCTGCTCGTCCAGCGGATGCAGCGGCTCGTCGGTCGTCGACAGCAGGGTCTCGGGCGTCACGTCCTGGCCCATCAGGTGCAGTGCGCCGATCTCCCCGGCCGCGCCGCCGTAGCCCCGGTGCAGCCGCCCGCCGATCAGCGCCCCGGCCCCGGGGCTCAGCCCGGCCAGCACGAACACGATGTCGTCGGACTCCGTCGCGGCGCCCTTCCAGTGCTCGGCGACCGCCGCCGCGTTCGCGTCGTTCTCGACCAGCACCGGGCACTTGAAGGAGCGGCTCAGCCGCTCGCCCAGACTCAGGCCCGTCCACCCCGGCAGCGCGGTCCCCAGCCGGACCGTGCCGTCCGCCTCGACGATCCCCGGTGTGGCCGCGCCCACGGCCCGCAGCGAGCCGCGCGCCACCCCGGCCCGGCGCAGCAACTCGGCGACGGCCGTGCGCAGCCGCTCCAGCCGCTCGTCGGCCGAGGCGCCCTCGTCCACGTCCTTGGCCTGGGCGCCGATCACCCGGCCGTCCAGGTCGGCCAGGAGCGCGGCGACGCGGTGCGGCCCGATCTCCAGACCCAGCAGATGCCCCGCCTCCGCCCGGAACCGGAAACGCCGTGCGGGCCGCCCCTGCCGCCGGGCGGTGCCCTCGTCGGCCGCCGCCTCGACCACCAGGCCCGCCTCTATCAGCCCCTCGACGACGCCCTCGACGGTCGGCCGGGACAGGCCGGTCACCCGGGTGATCTCCGTCAGCGTCGCACAGTCCGTCGCACGCAACGCGTGCAGCACCACCGCGGAGTTGATCCTCCGCAACAGCGACGGATCCCCGCCGGTCAGGCCTCCCAAGGTCCGTCCTCCCAGCTCGTGCGCGTGTGCGCCGGATGGTACTCGGCCCGTCGCGCCCCGGCGAGTGCCGGTCCTGGCCTTCCCGGGCCGTGCGTGTCGCTCACCCGGGTGCCACGAACCCGGACTCGTACGCCGTGATCACCGCCTGCGTGCGGTCCCGTGCCCCCAGCTTCGCCAGCACCGCGCTCACATGCGACTTCACCGTCTCCGTGCCGACGACCAGCCGGGCGGCGATCTCCGCGTTCGACAGCCCGCGCGACATCAGCCGCAGCACCTCGCCCTCCCGTTCGGTCAGCCGTGCCCGCTCCACCGTGGCGCGGGCCGCCCGGTTCCCGCCGTCGTCGCCGTACTCGGCGGCCAGTTGCCGCACCGAGGCGGGGAACAGCAGCGACTCGCCCTCGGCGATCAGCCGGACCGCGTGCACGATCTCGGCCGGCCGGGCGCGCTTGAGCAGGAACCCGTCCGCACCCGCGCGCAGCGCCTCGTACACGTACTCGTCGTTCTCGAAGGTCGTCACCACGAGGATCTTCGGCGGGTCGGCCACCGTCCGCAGCAGCGCGCGCGTCGCCTCGATGCCGTCGAGCAGGGGCATCCGGACGTCCATGGCGACCACGTCCGGCCGCAGCCGGCGCACCAGCGGGACGACCGCCGCCCCGTCCGCCGCCTCACCGGCGACCTCGATGTCCGGCTGCGCCTCCAGCACGGCCCGCAGACCCGCGCGTACGAGGGGTTCGTCGTCGACGAGGAGCACTCTGACCGGCATCCGCCCAGCGTAGATCAGCCCGGCGGCAGCTCGACGCGTACCCGCCAATCGCCGGCGTCGGGGCCCGTGTGCGCCAACCCGCCCAGCAGCGCGGCCCGCTCGCGGATGCCGCGCAGGCCGCTGCCGCGGGCGGACGAGGCCCTGGTGTCCGGCAGCGGGTTGCGCACCTCCAGGGTGAGCGCGCCCTCCGCCACCGCCACGCGGACCCGGGTCGGCACCGCGCCCGCGTGGCGCAGCACATTGGTCAGCGACTCCTGGAGGATGCGGTATCCCTCGCGGGAGACCGGGCCCGGCAGCGTCTCCAGCGGGCCGGTGACCTCGGCATCGATCTCGGCCCCCGAGACGCGCGCGGACTCCAGGAGCCGGCCGGCGTCCGCGAGGGTCGGCCGGGAGCTCACCGGTGTCCGCGTCTCGCGCAGGACGCCGAGCACCCGCTCCAGATCCTCCAGCGCGGCCCGGCCGGTCTCCTCGATCGCGGTGAGGGCCCGCTCGGTGAACTCCGGGCTGTTCGCCGCGCGGGCCGCCCCCGCCTGCACGACCGCGACCGTCAGGGCGTGGCCGATGGAGTCGTGCAGCTCACGGGCGATGCGATTGCGCTCCAGGAGTTGTTCGGTGCGCTCCTCCAGGGCGGTGAGCCGCTCGGCGGCGGACGGGCCGAGCAGCGCGCGGGCGCCCGCCGTCGCCAGGGCACCGAGACCCACCACCGCGCCGTACAGCGCGAGGAGGGGGAGCGGCGTCAGGAGCGCGTACGCCCAGTGCGGCGCGGCGTCCCGCAGTACGGGTATGCCGTCGACCCGGTGCCCGAGGGAGAGCCGGCCCAGCTCGACGGCGAGGATCGGCAGCCAGACGCAGGCGCCGGCGGTCGACAGGCCCAGCAGCAGGCGGGCCTGCAGCCACACCACCGTGCGCAGCCGGTCGCGCCAGGTCTTCGCCGGGGCCACCGAGAAACCCGTGTCCTCCTGGCCGGGCGTGAGAAGCCAACGCGCCTGGACCCCCTCACCGGTGCGCACCGCCGGGATGAGACCGACCGGGACCAGCAGCGCGGCCGGAACCCACATCCTCGTGTCGTCGACGAGCGCCCACACGCTCACGACGAGCATGGGCACCCACAGGTACACGATGCGTGTGTACGTAGCCCCCCGGACCAGCGGGCGCAGAAAGCGGACCATCGGCTCATCGTGCCAGCCACCACTGACGGTGGACCTCCCCCGCACGGGGGAGGCGATCTCCACCGGCGGGGGAGGCCTTGTCCGCTGACGTGCCGTCAAGCTGCTGCCATGACCAGCATCGACGCCCAGAACCTCACCAAGGAGTACGGCACCCGACGAGCCGTCGACGACCTCACCTTCACCGTGCGCCCCGGCCGGGTCACCGGCTTCCTCGGCCCCAACGGGGCCGGCAAGTCCACCACCATGCGGCTCGTCCTCGGTCTCGACCGGCCGACCTCGGGGACGGCGACCGTCGGCGGCCGCCTCTACAGCGCCCTGCCCGAACCCCTGCGGCACGTCGGCGCCCTGCTCGACGCGGACGCCGCCCACGGTTCGCGCACCGCCCGCGACCACCTGCGGGTGCTCGCGGCGAGCAACCGCGTCCCCGCGCGCCGGGTCGACGAGGTGCTGGAGGAGACGGGCATCGCGTCGGTCGCGCGCCGCCGGGTGCGGACGTACTCACTGGGCATGCGCCAGCGGCTGGGCATCGCCGCCGCGCTGCTGGGGGAGCCCGCGGTGGTCATGCTGGACGAGCCCTCCAACGGACTCGACCCCGAGGGCATCATCTGGATCCGCGAACTGCTGCGCCGCCTGGCGGCCGAGGGCCGCACGGTCCTGGTGTCCAGCCACCTGATGAACGAGACCGCGTCGTTCGCCGACCACCTGGTCGTCCTCGGCCGGGGGCGGCTGCTCGCCGATCTGCCGATGCGGGAGTTCATCGACGCGCGCGTCCAACCGCGCGTACGTGTCCGCACGTCGGACGCCACCGCCCTGAAGGCCGTGCTCGCCCGGCACGGACACGCCGCCGTGGAGCACGCCGACGGGTACTGGACCGTGTCCGGCGCGCGCGTCGACGACATCGGCCGCGCCCTGTCCGGCGCGGGCGTGCCCGTACTGGAACTGACGTCGGACGAGGGCACGTTGGAGCAGGCCTACCTCGACCTGACGGCCGCCGAGACCGAGTTCACCGCACAGCGCCAGGAGGCCTGACCATGTCCTTCACGCCCGTACTCCGCTCCGAGGCGCTCAAGGTGCTCAGCCTGCGCTCGCTGTGCGGCACGCTGCTGGCCGTTTTCGCGGTCACCACGGCCTTCTCCGCGCTGGCGGGGGTCTCCGACACCTCGGACCCGGACTTCGATCCGCTGTTCACGGCCCTCTCCGGGGTCATGCCCGGTCAGATCGCCGCCATCGCCTTCGGTGCCATGGCCGTGTCCTCCGAGTACCACGGCAACGGGATCCGGCTCTCCCTGGCCGCCGTTCCGCGGCGCGGGCGGTGGTTCGCGGCGAAGCTGGTGGTGGTCGCCGTACCGACCTTCGTGACGGGGCTGCTCACGGCGTCCGCCGCGCTCTTCGCGGCCCGAGCGGGACTGGGCTCCGCCGCGGACGGACTCACGGCCGGCCAGCAGCTGCGCGGCGTCGCGGGCCTGGCGCTCTACCTCACCCTGATGGCCCTGTTCGCGGCCGGCCTCACCGCCGTGTTCCGCAGCGGCGTGGCCACCCTGTCCACCCTGATCCCGTTCATCCTCGTCGTCTCCTTCGTGATCGGGGACGTGGCGGGCGGCGCCACCGACTTCCTGCCGGACAGGGCGGGGCAAGTCGTCGTCCAGCAGGCGCACGACGGGCACCTGGGCCCCTGGACGGGGCTCGTGGTGACCGCGCTGTGGGCGGCGGCCGCGCTCCTCGCCGGCGCGTGGCGGCTGCGCCGACGGGACGCCTGAGCGCGCGGGCCGGCTGACGGGCCGCCAAATGTCAGTGCCGAACGGTTTACTGGACGGCATGGACATCGCGCGGCACATCGCCCTCATCGACGAGCTGTGCCACCGCCCGTTCCCGGCGGGGCACGGCCCGTCGGACGTGGGCGCCGGGGCTCCCGGTCACTTCACGGCGGTGCTGGAGACCAGCCACGGCCTGCGCGGCGGGTGCCCGGCGCAGCGGGCGGTGACGGTGGAGCAGTACGAGAAGGACCGGGACGCCCTCCACGAGCGGCTCGCCGCCCGCTGGGGTGGGCAGGGGGACCCCCTGAACCTTCAGACGGTGCTGCTGCGGACCGACCGGGAGGAGATACCCGAGCCGTGGGCCCGACTGAGCGTGAGCGCGCGCGTGGCGTACCTCTGGGAGGCCGGGGGCACCGGCCGCTGGATCGCGCTGGCCGTCGCCGACCGGGACGAGACGGACGAGGTGCGACTGCTGGCGGTCGTCACCGAGAAGGCTCCGCCCTGACCCGCAGCCGTGCGAACTCCTCCGCCATCGTCTCCGTCGTCCAGTGCGCGTTGAGCCCACTGGGATTGGGCAGCACCCACACGCGTGTGCTCCCGAACATCCGCTCCTGCGGCCCCACCCGCGCGTGCCGGTCGTCGAACGCCGCCCGGTAGGCGGTGACCCCCACCACGGCCAGCCAGTCGGGCCGCAGCCGCGCCACCTTCCGCGTCAGCAGCAGCCCGCCCTCCCGGTACTCCTCGGCGGTCAGCTCGTCGGCCCGCGCACTGGCCCGCGCCACCACGTTGGTGATCCCGAGGCCGTACGACGGCAGCAGGTCCTGCTCCGACGGAGCCAGCCGCCGCGGCGTGAACCCGGACAGGTGCAGCACCGGCCAGAAGCGATTGCCCGGCCGGGCGAAGTGGTGGCCCGTCACCGCCGTCATCAGACCGGGATTGATCCCGCAGAACAGCACGCGGAGGCCGTCCGCGACGACGTCCGGTACGAGACGGTCGCGGGCGGCCTCCAGCTCGGCCCGGGTGAAGCGGGTCAGAGGATGGCCCCGGGGGTGTACGCGGCGGCCGACGGGTGCTGCTTGACGATCTCCTCGATCCGGCCCACGACCACCCCGACCTGGTCGGCCGCGGCGCCCGTGAAGGAGAGCTTGTCCGCCATCAGCGCGTCGAGACCGGCCCGGTCGAGCGGGATGCGCTCGTCGGCGGCCAGCTTGTCGAGCAGTTCGTTGCGCTCGGCGCCCTGTTCGCGCATCGCCAGGGCGGAGGCGACGGCGTTCTCCTTGATCGCCTCGTGCGCCAGCTCGCGCCCCACCCCGGCCCGCACCGCGCCCATCAGCACCTTGGTGGTGGCCAGGAACGGCAGGTAGCGGTCCAGCTCACGGGCCACGACGGCCGGGAAGGCGCCGAACTCGTCGAGCACGGTCAGGAAGGTCTCCAGCAGGCCGTCCAGGGCGAAGAACGCGTCGGGCAGGGCCACCCGGCGCACCACCGAGCAGGACACGTCGCCCTCGTTCCACTGGTCGCCCGCCAGCTCGCCGGTCATCGAGGCGTAGCCGCGCAGGATCACCATCAGGCCGTTGACGCGCTCGCAGGAGCGGGTGTTCATCTTGTGCGGCATCGCGGACGAGCCGACCTGGCCCGGCTTGAAGCCCTCGGTGACCAGCTCGTGCCCGGCCATCAGCCGGATGGTCTTGGCCAGCGACGACGGCGCCGCCGCGAGCTGCACGAGGGAGGTGACCACCTCGTAGTCCAGCGAGCGCGGGTAGACCTGGCCGACCGAGGTGAATGCCTGCGAGAACCCCAGGTGCCCGGCGATCCGCCGCTCCAGCTCCGCGAGCTTGCCGGCGTCCCCGCCGAGCAGGTCCAGCATGTCCTGAGCGGTGCCGACCGGGCCCTTGATGCCGCGCAGGGGGTAGCGGCCGAGCAGCTCCTCCACCCGGGCGTACGCGACGAGCAGCTCGTCGGCGGCGGTCGCGAACCGCTTGCCCAGCGTCGTGGCCTGCGCGGCGACGTTGTGGGAGCGGCCGGCCATGACCAGCTCGCCGTACTCGCCGGCCAGCTTGCCGAGGCGGGCAAGGACGGCCACCGAACGGTCGCGGATCAGCTCCAGCGAGAGCCGGATCTGCAGCTGCTCGACGTTCTCCGTGAGGTCGCGGGAGGTCATGCCCTTGTGCACGTGCTCGTGCCCGGCGAGGTCGTTGAACTCCTCGATCCGCGCCTTCACGTCGTGCCGGGTGACCTTCTCGCGCTCGGCGATCGAGGCCAGGTCGACCTGGTCGAGGACGCGCTCGTAGTCGGCGATCGCGGCGTCGGGCACCTCGATGCCCAGGTCCTTCTGGGCACGCAGCACGGCGAGCCAGAGCCGGCGCTCCAGCTTCACCTTCTGCTCGGGCGACCAGAGGGTGGCGAGGTCGACGGAGGCGTAGCGTCCGGCGAGGACGTTCGGGATGCGGGGCTTGGCGGGAGCGGAAGTCACGTGTACGGATTCTACTGGCGATTCGTGCAGGCCAGCGCCGCGGGGTTGTTCGTCGGAAGCTACGAAGCCACGAGGCCGGGCGTGCCCCCCGGGATCAGGGCGCGGTGTCCTCGTACGGCAGCAGGTCCGGGCGCTTGGGCGGCAGGCCGTCGCCGGACGAGCGGCCGGTCAGCCTGCGGCCTATCCAGGGCAGCAGGTACTGCCGGGCGAACCGGACGTCGGTGGTCCGGCGGGTGACCCACCCCGGTGGCGGTGTGGCCGGGATCGGCGCGTGCCAGTCGGGGTCCTCGGCCTCGTGACCCAGCGCCTGCCACACGGCCTCCGCGACCCGGCGGTGCCCGTCCGCCGTCAGGTGCAGCCGGTCCACGTCCCACAGCCGCGGGTCGGCCAGTGAGCGCGCCCCGTACAGGTCGACGACCACGGCGCCGTGGCGCGAGGCCAGGTCGTCGATGATCGCGAAGAGGGCCTCCATGCGTGGCCGGAACCGGTCCAGCACCGGACCCTGACGGCCGGGGCTGCGCATCAGCACCAGCTGCTTGCAACTGGGCGCGAGCCGCTCCACCGCCTGGGTCAGCTGATCCCGCACCAGCGCCATGTCGCACTTGGGCCGCAGCGTGTCGTTGAGCCCGCCCACCAGAGTGATCACGTCGGCCCCCATGGCCGCGGCCACCTCGACCTGCTCGTCGACGATCTGCCCGATCAGCTTCCCGCGCACCGCCAGATTGGCGTACCGGAAGCCGGGGGAGCGGGCGGCCATCCGCGCGGCGAGAAGGTCGGCCCAGCCCCGGTAGGAGCCGTCGGGCAGCAGGTCCGACATGCCCTCGGTGAAGGAGTCGCCCACGGCGACGAGGCTGCTGTGAGTGGGGTTCGTCTGCATGGCGACAGAAATGGTAGCGCGTGCACATACCCGACGGTCGGTCGACCTCTCTCGTCCCTCAGGTCCGCTGACCGAACAGCTCACGCAGCACGTCCTCCATGGTCACCAGGCCCGCGAGCCGGCCGTCGGAACCGAGGACGGCGGCCAGATGGGTGCGGCTGCGGCGCAGCGCCGTGAGCACGTCGTCCAGCGGGGTGCTCTCCCGCACCCGAGCGATGGCCCGCATGTCCCGCAGCCGGAACGGCAGGTCCCGCGGGGAGGCGTCGAGGGCGTCCTTCACATGCAGGTAGCCCACGATCCGCCGCCCGTCGTCCACCACCGGGAACCGGGAGAACCCCGACTGCGCCGACAGCCGCTCCAACTGCTCGGGCGTGATGCCCACGCGCGCGTGGACGACGCGTTCCAGCGGCAGCACCACGTCCCGCACCGGCCGCCGGCCCAGCTCCAGGGCGTCGTGCAGCCGCTCCTGGGCCCGGTCGTCGATCAGCCCGGCGTCGCCGGCGTCCTTCACGATCTCGGCCAGCTCCGCGTCGGTGAAGGTCGCCGACACCTCGTCCTTCGTCTCGACCCTGAGCAGCTTGAGCAGCGTGTTCGCGAAGGCGTTGATCGTGAAGATCACCGGCCGCAGCGCCCGGGACAGCGCGACCAGCGGCGGCCCCAGCAGCAGCGCGCTGCGCACCGGCTCCGCCAGCGCGATGTTCTTCGGCACCATCTCGCCGAGCAGCATGTGCAGATACGTCGCCAGCGTCAGGGCGATGGCGAAGGAGACCGCGTGCCCCACCCCGGACGGCAAGCCCACCGCGTGGAACACCGGCTCCAGCAGGTGCGCGATCGCCGGCTCCGCGACCACGCCGAGGACCAGCGTGCACAGCGTGATGCCGAGCTGCGCCGCCGCCATCAGCGCCGACACGTGCTCCAGACCCCACAGCACGCTCTTCGCGCGGCGGTCGCCCTCCGCTCCCGCCTCGACGTGCTGCTCGACCTGGCTGCGGCGCACGGAGATCAGCGCGAACTCGGCCCCCACGAAGAACGCGTTGACGACGAGCGTCGCCAGACCTATCAGCAGCTGTACGGCGATCACCGGCCACCCTCCCCGTCCTCGCGCGTGCCGCGCGCGCCGTGCGGGCCATCGGCCGCGCCCGCGTCGTCCAGCGGCGCGTGCAGCAGCACCCGCGCCGCCCGGCGCCCCGTGGCGTCCACGACGTCCAGCCGCCAGCCGGCGACCTCGAACGTGTCGCCGACGGCCGGGATGCGTCCCAGCCCGGCCGCGACCAGTCCGGCGACGGTCTCGTACGGCCCCTCGGGCACCCGCAGGCCGAGTCGCGCCAGCCGGTCCACGCGGGCCGAGCCGTCGGCCCAGTACAGCGCGTGCCCCTGCGCGTCGGTGCCGGCCGGGTCCAGCTCGGGCGTCTCGTGCGGGTCGTGCTCGTCGCGCACCTCGCCGACGACCTCCTCGACGATGTCCTCCAGCGTGGCCACGCCCGCAGTCCCGCCGTACTCGTCGATGACCACGGCCATCGTGCGCCGCCCGGAGAGCCGGTCGAGCAGCCGGTCCACGGTCAGCGTCTCCGGGACCAGCAGCGGCTCGCGCATCAGCTCGGACACCGGCATCATGGGCCGCCGCTCGGCGGGCACCGCCAGCACGTCCTTGACGTGGGCGGTGCCGACCACGGCGTCGAGGGTCTCCTGGAAGACCGGGAACCGGGACAGCCCCGTCGCCCGCGTCGCGTTGGCCACGTCCTCGCACGTCGCCCGGGAGTCGAGGGCGATGACCTGGACGCGCGGGGTCATCACGTGCTGGGCCGTCAGATCGGCCAGGTTCAGGGTCCGGACGAACAGCTCGGCGGTGTCGGCCTCCAGCGCGCCCTCCTTGGCCGAGTGCCGGGCCAGCGCCGCCAGCTCCTGCGGCCCCCGCGCGGAGGCCAGCTCCTCGGCGGGCTCCACGCCGAAGAGGCGCACGATCCGGTTGGCCGTGTTGTTCAGGTGGGTGATGAAGGGCCGGAAGGCCGCGCTGAACCAGCGCTGCGGGCCACCCACCCGTTTGGCCACCGCCAGCGGCGCGGAGATCGCCCAGTTCTTCGGCACCAGCTCGCCGACGATCATCAGGAAGACGGTCGACAGGGCCGTGCCCAGCACCAGCGCCAGCGAGGAGGCGGCCGAACGCGACACCCCCGCGGCCTCCAGCGGGCCCGCGATCAGCGCCGCGACCGAGGGCTCGGCGAGCATGCCGACCACCAGGTTGGTGACCGTGATGCCGAGCTGCGCCCCGGAGAGCTGGAACGTCAGGTTCCGTACGCCCTTCAGCGCGCCGGCCGCGCCCCGCTCGCCCCGCTCCACCGCCCGCTCCAGCTCGCCGCGTTCCACGGTGGTCAGCGAGAACTCGGCCGCGACGAACGCGCCGCACATGAGCGAGAGCAGGACCGCCACCAGCAGCAGGAGCACTTCCATCACCGGGTCACCTCGGATCCATGATCGGCCAGGAACCGGTGGCTCGCGCGATGTCGTGCGCCGGTGGAGGTGCCGGAGGGGCCGGGAGTCTTGCCGTGGAGGGACTCGCTCATGCGCCGGTGCTCAACCCTTCAGTCCGTTCACTGCTACTCCGTGAGCGGCTTCACCCAGCGTCGCCACTGCTCCTCGGGCACGTACCCGGCCGCCCGCCAGGCATGCTGCGCCCGCTCGTTGCGCCGCAGCACCATCGCGTCCCCGCGGCGCCCGCCGAGCCGTACGAACCGCTCCTCGGCCGCCGCGAGCAGGGCGGTGCCGATGCCCCGGCGCCGCTGCTCCGGATGCACCGCCAGCCGGTACAGATGGCAGCGCCAGCCGTCGAATCCCGCGATGACCGTGCCCACGAGTTCCCCGTCCCGCTCGGCAAGGACCAGCGCCTCCGTGTCGCGGGCGACCAGCCGCTCCACTCCCTCGCGGTCGTCGCTGATGCTCGTGCCCTCGGCGGCGACCTTCCAGAAGGCCAGCACGGTGTCCAGGTCCTCGGGCCCGGCGGCCCGTATGCGCAGCTCGGTCATGCCGCGATCCCAGCACGCCCGACGCACACCCGTGCGGGAATTCCGGCATGCGGACCGCGGGCTCAGTCCGCCCGCAGCGCCCGCAGCGCCCGCAGCGCCCGTAGCGCCCGCAGCAACGGGACGAAGGCATCCATCTACGGCTCCAGCACGGGGGCCTTCGGGACACGGAAGTCAGTCACCCGCGGGCGACGGCCGCCGGCGCACGCTCTATCCCCTCTCCGCCTCCGCATCCGGCGGGCGCCAGGCCGTGCCGAGGACGCAGTAGGAACTGGGCAGTGCCGGACCGTGCTCCGGGATCATCATCCGCCGGTAGGGGCCGAGCGCGAACCCCGCGTCCCGTAACGCGGCGACGGGATCGCGGGACAGGTGGCAGCCGCCGGACAGCGGCGGCCACAGCGTCCGGTCCAGGGCGCGCTGGGTGAAGGTCATCATCCGCCCGCCGCCCCGGCCGTGCTCGAAGAAGCGCAGCTGGCCGCCGGGCCGCAGCACCCGCCGCGCCTCCCCGAGCGCCCGCGGCACGTCGCGGACACTGCACAGCACGAGCGAGACCACGACCGCGTCGAAGGCCTCGCTCTTGACCGGCAGCGCCTCGGCCGCGCCCGGCGCCACGTCCACCGGCACCCGCGCGCGCAGCGCCGCCTCCACCGCCAACCGCCGGAGCAGCCGCTCCGGTTCGATGGCGACCACCTCCGAGACGGCGCCCGGATAGTGCGAGAAGTTCAGCCCGTTGCCCGCGCCGACCTCGATCACCCGCCCGGACAGCCCGGCCAGCAGCCGCTCGCGGACGCGCCCCACGCCCATCCGGGTCTCGGCGCCCACACTGGCCCGGGCGTAGTAGCGGGCGAACAGCGGATGGTGCACGGCGTCCCGCGGCACCCCGCGGGCGGATCGCAGCGGCATGGGCCCTCCCTCACGAGGTGGTGCCTTACCGCGATTGTCCCCCGTACGACCGTTCCGCACCCACCGCGCCGCCGGCCGGTTCCGCCCCGCCGCTCAGGGCGCCTCCCGCGCCCCGAAGGCCGCCGCGTCCCACGTGCCGTCCAGCCGGGGCGCCAGCCATCCCGGCGCCGCCGACCGGAAGGCGGCCGGCGGCAGGGAACCCGCTCCGGCGGGGACGGCGCCGAGCAGCGGAGCACCGGACACCTCCGGGAGGTCCGCGAGATTGCAGCGCGCGGCGAGGTCCGGGGCCCCGGGCCAGCTGCCGATCACCACCCCGGGCAGGTCGAGACCGCGGGAGCGCAGTTCACGCGCCGTCAGCTCCGTGGTGTTGAGCGTGCCGAGGCCCGCCGCCGTCACCAGCAGCACCGGGGCGCCCAGCAACGTGGCGACGTCCGCCAGCGTCCCGCCGTCCGCGTCGAAGCGGACCAGCAGCCCGCCCGCCCCCTCGACCAGCACCAGATCGTGCTCGGTGGCCAGCTTGTCCGCGGCCTCCGCCACCTCCGCAGGGCGCACCGGCGCCCGTCCGGCCCGGCGCGCGGCCGTGCCGGGTGCCAACGGCTCCGGATAGCGGGCCACTTCGGCCGCCGTCACGGCCCCCGCGAGGCGCGCCACCTCCCGCGCGTCCCCCGGTTCGTCCGGCCCCACGCCCGTCTGCGCGGCCTTCAGCACCGCCACCGACCGGCCGCCCGCCAGCGCCGTCGCGGCGACGGCGGCCGTCACGACCGTCTTGCCGATCTCCGTGCCCGTGCCCGAGATCACCAGTACCGGCATGTCATCCCTCCTCTGCCGCCGCGCACACCGCGCGGGCGATGCGTGCCACGTCCGCGTCGCCCGTGACGTACGGCGGCATGGTGTAGATCAGGTCGCGGAACGGCCGCAGCCACACGCCCTCGCGGACGGCCGCCGCGGTGGCCGCCCTCATGTCGACGGCGTGGTCGAGCTGCACCACGCCGATCGCGCCCAGCACCCGTACGTCCGTCACGCCCGGCAGCCCGGCCGCGGGGGCCAGACCGTCGCGCAGGCCGGACTCGATCCGCTTGACCTCCGCGAGCCAGTCCTGTCCGAGCAGCAGTCCGATCGATGCGCAGGCCACGGCCGCCGCCAGCGGATTGCCCATGAACGTCGGCCCGTGGGCCAGGACCGGCACCTCGCCGCGCGAGATGCCGTCGGCCACCTCCGACGTGCACAAGGTGGCCGCCATCGTGAGATAGCCGCCGGTGAGCGCCTTGCCGACGCACATCACGTCCGGCGTCACCGCCGCGTGCTCCGCCGCGAACAGCGCGCCGGTCCGTCCGAAGCCGGTCGCGATCTCGTCGAACACCAGCAGCACGCCGTGCGCGTCGCACGCCTCCCGCAGCACCCGCAGGTACGCGGGGGAGTGGAACCGCATACCGCCGGCGCCCTGCACCACCGGCTCGACGATCACCGCGGCCAGTTCGCCGGCGTGCCGCTCGATCGTCGACCACAGATGGCCGGCGTACGTCTCGTCGTACTCGGCGGGCGGCGCGTCGGCGAAGACCTGGCGCGGCAGAGCGCCCGACCACAGCTCGTGCATCCCGCCCTCGGGGTCGCACACCGACATGGGCTGCCAGGTGTCGCCGTGGTAGCCGCCGCGCCACGTCAGGAGGCGGCGCTTGGCGGGGCGGCCCAGCGAACGCCAGTACTGGAGGCACATCTTGACGGCGACCTCGACGGACACCGAACCGGAGTCGGCGAGGAAGACGTGCTCGAGTCCGTCCGGCGACATGTCGACCAGGAGCTTCGCCAGCCGGACGGCGGGCTCGTGGGTGAGCCCGCCGAACATCACGTGGCTCATCCGCTCCAACTGCTCGCGGGCGGCCTCGTTCAGCACCGGGTGGTTGTAGCCGTGGATCGCCGACCACCAGGACGACATGCCGTCCACCAGCTCCGCCGAACCGTCCGCGGGACGCAGCCGCACCCCGCTCGCCGACTCCACGACGAGCGGGTCCTGCCGCCCAGGCATGGGGCCGTACGGGTGCCAGACGTGCCGCCGGTCGAGCGCCAGCAGCTCGTCCACCGTCAGCGCGGGCTCAGGCATTGGGCGCGAGATCCGTTCCGGCACCGCGGCGGCGTACGGCCACCAGGTCCGTGCGGGGCTCCTCGGTCCGGGCCGCCGGCGCCGGAGCGCAGACCCCGCCGTCCCCGTGCGATCCGCAGCCCCCGCCCGCCTCGCCGTCCCCGTGCGGTCCGCAGCCGCCGCCCGCCTGCGATCCGCAGCCGCCGCCGGCGGCCGCGACCCGGTGCTCCGGCAGGGTCACCCGGTCGGCGCCCTCCACCTCGAAGCCGGCGTCCGCGATCATCTCCAGGTCGGCGTGGCCGGCCTGGCCCTCACTGGTGAGGTAGTCGCCGAGGAAGATGGAGTTGGCCAGGTTCAGGGCCAGCGGCTGCATGGTGCGCAGATGGACCTCGCGCCCGCCGGCGATGCGCACCTCGACGTCCGGGCAGACGAACCGGGTCATCGCCAGGATGCGCAGGCAGCGCTGCGGGGTGAGGTGCCACTCCTTGGCCAGCGGCGTGCCCTCCATCGGGATCAGGAAGTTGACCGGCACCGAGTCCGGGTCCAGTTCGCGCAGCGAGAAGACCACGTCGACCAGGTCCTCGTCGCTCTCGCCCATGCCCGCGATGAGACCCGAACAGGCGGAGAGCCCGGCCGCGTGCGCCTTGCGCACCGTGTCCACCCGGTCGGCGTACGTGTGCGTGGTCGTGATGTCCCCGTACGTCGCCTCGGACGTGTTGAGGTTGTGGTTGTAGGCGTCGGCGCCCGCCTCGCGCAGCCGCTCCGCCTGGCCGTCGGAGAGCAGCCCCAGGCAGGCGCACACCTCGACGGACCCGTCCTGCTCCTTGATGGCCCGGATGGTGTCCGAGACCCGGTCCACGTCCCGGTCGGTCGGGCCGCGTCCGCTGGCCACCAGACACACCCGCTTGGCGCCCCCGGACACCCCGGCGGCGGCGGCCGCGGTGGCCTGGTCGGGCTTGAGCCAGGTGTACTTGAGGATCTCCGCCTTGGAGCCCAGCCGCTGCGAGCAGTAGGAGCAGTCCTCGGGACACAGGCCCGACTTGAGGTTGACGAGGTAGTTGAGTTTCACCCGCCGGCCGAACCAGTGCCGGCGCACCTTGCCGGCCGCGGCCACCACATCGAGCAGGTCGTCGTCGGAAGTGGCGAGGACGGCCAGCGCCTCCTCGCGGGTCGGCGACTCGCGCCGAAGCCCCTTGTCCACCAGCGTGTTCAGCAGGTCCATGAGAGCCGATCCTGTCCTAAGGGGCCGCCCGCGGCCAAGGAGAGTTTGCACAACACTGACAGATCGACGTGTGGGTATTGCCACACCTCGCGGGGGTGGCGATGCCGCTAGTGTCTGTCCATTGCCTACAAATTCCCCAAGGAGCGGCTCATGGCGTTCGGCTGGATCGACGAACAGGCCCGGGCGCGCCACGAGGCGGGACTCGTACGGGTTCTGCGCCCCCGTCCGGCCGACTCGCCGCTGCTGGACCTGGCGAGCAACGACTACCTCGGACTGGCCCGGCACCCGGAGATCACCGAGGGCGCGGCCCGGGCGGCGCGCACCTGGGGCGGCGGTGCGACCGGTTCCCGGCTCGTGACCGGCACGACCGAACTGCACGCCGCACTCGAACGCGAACTGGCCGCGTTCTGCGGATTCGAGGCCGCGCTCGTGTTCTCCTCGGGCTACGCGGCCAATCTCGCGGCGGTCACCGCCCTGGCGCCGCACGGCAGCCTGGTCGTCTCCGACGCGGGCAACCACGCCTCGCTGATCGACGGCTGCCGACTGGCCCGCGGCACGACCCAGGTGGTGGCGCACGCCGAACCGGAGGCCGTGCACAAGGCGCTGGCGACGCACGACGGGCCCGCGGTCGCCGTCTCCGACACGGTCTTCTCGGTCGACGGCGACGCCGCGCCCCTGGCCGCCCTCGCCGACGTGTGCCGGAAGCACGGCGCCGGTCTGGTCGTGGACGACGCACACGGGCTGGGGGTGCTCGGCGACGGCGGCCGGGGCGCCCCCAGCGCGGCGGGCCTCGCGGGCCGGGAGGACGTCGTCGCCACGGTCACGCTGTCCAAGTCGCTGGGCAGCCAGGGAGGTGCGGTACTGGGTCCCGCCCGGGTGATCGGCCACCTGGTCAACGCCGCCCGGACGTTCATCTTCGACACCGGCCTCGCCCCCGCCGCGACGGGCGCGGCGCTGGCCGCGCTGACCCTGCTGCGCCGCGAGCCGGAGCGCGCGGCGCGGGCCCGGGCCGTCGCCGCCGAACTGTACGCGCGGCTGACCGCATCGGGCCTGGAAGCGGTACGCCCGGACGCCGCGGTGGTCTCGGTGCGCGCGCCCTCCCCGGAGGGGGCGGTGCGCTGGGCGGCCGACTGCCGTGCGGCCGGCCTGTCCGTGGGCTGTTTCCGTCCTCCTTCCGTGCCGGACGGTGTCTCACGGCTCAGGCTGACCGCTCGGGCGGACCTCTCCGGGGAACAGATCGAACGCGCGGTGCGGGTGATCGGCGAGACGCGACCATGAGTCGGCGTGGCATGGCCGTGCGTCGTCCGACGTCTCGTGGGGTGGTCAGTCCTGGTGGATCCCGGCGGTGAAGGACGTCCAGCTCTCGGGGGAGAAGAGCAGGGCGGCCCCGGCGGGGTTCTTGGAGTCGCGCACCGCGAGAAGTCCGGCCCAGCGGCCGGCCGACGGCCGGGCCGTCTCCACGCAGTTGTTCGCGCCCGTGCTGTAGCTGCTGCGCAGCCACCGCACGCCGGTCAGATCGGTGCCGGCAGGGATGTTCCCGGGAAGTTCGGACATGGAGCCTGACATGGTGCCTCCTTACGCGCCTGCCGCGGTCGCGGCGATGAAGTCCAACGAGTCCTCGGGCGAAAGGGCATGGATCAGAAGGGCGTTGAAGGCCTCGGTATAGGCCTCTAGGTCTTCTTTCCGTTCGAGATGCAGGCTACTCGTCAAGTGGTCGAGAACAACCACGTCCAGATCAGAAGTGCTCGAAAAGGAGAAGATTACGAAAGGGCCGGTGACACCGATGTGCGCCCCGGCGGCAAACGGCAATACCTGGAGCCGGACATGGGGCAGACGCGCCGCCTCCACCAGCCGCTCCAGCTGACGGGCCATCACCCCGGGGCCGCCCACCTGCCGGCGCAGCACCGCCTCGTCCAGCACCGCGCTCAGCTCCAGCGGCGGTTCGCCGCGCAGCACGTCCTGCCGGGCCAGCCTGACCTCCACCAGCGCGTCCAGCCGCTCCTCCGGCATGCCGTCCACGGCGGCCCGCGTCACCTCGCGGGCGTACTCCGGTGTCTGGAGGAGTCCCGGGACCACCGTGGTCTCCAGGGTGCGCATCGCGCCGGCCTGGGACTCCAGGCTGATGAAGTCGCGGTAGGTGGGCGGCAGCACCCCGCGGTAGGCGTGCCACCAGTGGTGCCGGCCGCCCGCGTCGTCGGAGCGCGCCAGCATCACCAGCAGCCCGCGCAGCTGGTCGTCGTCCACGCCGTAGGCGTCGAGCAGTAACCGCACGTCGGCCGGTTTCGCCCCGCTCGTCCCGGTCTCGATGCGGCTGACCTTCGACTGGTGCCAGCCCACCAGGCGGGCCGCCTCCCCGCTGGTGATGCCCGCCGTCGTGCGCAGGGCGCGCAGTTCCGCGCCCAGCTTCCTGCGGCGCACCACCGGACCGTGCTGCATGGGCCACTCCCTTACTCCTTATGGGCCGCCCAAATCCGCTCTGCCGTCGCAGAGTTCACCGCTTCGAGCGACAGATATATGCATATCTTGGTGGATCGCCGTCCTTCACGGGCCGGGTGATGGCAGTCTGGCGGCGAAGCACCAGTCCGGGACCGTACTCGAACCGCCCGCTTCGTGTCGGACCACGGTCCCGTGAGAAAGGGACGACGTCGCCATGGCCGATCACCTGGAAGCATCCGTCACTCTGCCGAGCGATCCCGCTTCGGTGGCCGCCGCGCGCACCTATGTGGCCGGCACGCTGGTGGAGTGGGGCCTGCCGTCGGACGCGGAGATGTCCGACACGGTCCGGCTCATCGTCTCCGAACTGGCGACCAACGCGGTCCAGCACACGCTCGGGCAGTCGCCCACCTTCACGGTGGATCTCGTCCTCGACCGTGACGAGCGGCTGCGCATCGGCGTCACCGACAGCCATCCGCGCTTCCCCAAGCGCCTGCCCGCCGCCGTGCAGCAGGACAACGGTCGCGGCATGGTGATCATCCGCTGGCTGACCGCCGAATGCGGCGGCAAGCTGCGGGTCCGCCCCACGCGGGAGGGCGGCAAGACCGTCTCCATCGAACTGCCCTGGACCGCCCCCCGCCCCCCGGCCGCCGCCGAGGGGGTGACGGCGGGGCAGAACGCCGTCATCCCCTTCGGGAGAGCTACTCGCCCCCGGGCTGTCTGACCCCGGGTCACTCGATCAAGGGGCGCTCGCCCCTCAGGGGCTACTTGACCCGCCCGTAGGAGACGCTCCCGGTCCAGATCTTCTGCAGGCGCACCACGTCCCCGGTCTTCGGGGCGTGCCAGAGCTTGCCCTTCCCGGCGTAGATACCGACGTGGTAGACGCTGCGGCCCGAGTGGAAGAAGACCAGGTCTCCCGCCTTGCGCTTCTTGGCCGAGACGTGGCGGGTCTTGTTGTACTGCTGGGCAGCGGTGCGCGGCAGCTTCTTGCCGGCCTTCTTGAACGAGTACAGCGTCAGGCCGGAGCAGTCGAACCTGCGGGGCCCGACGGCGCCCCACCTGTAGGGGGAGCCCTTCTTGGAGGCCGCGATCTTGAGGGCCTTCGTCGCATGAGCCGCCGCGGCCGCCTCCGAGGAGAAACCGGGGACCACGACGGAGCCGCCGACAGCGGCGAGAGTGAGGGCCGAGGCCGTACCGGCACGAGCCATCAGGGACGGGACACGATTGAGCGCGAACATGCGCAACCCTTCGTCAGCCGCCTGTGAAGGATGACCTGTCGGATTCGGGCTGGCGAAGTTGCCCGGCCGCACGAGTGCGGCTTCACCCCAAGGGCTGCTCGGTCCGGCGCCTCTCCCACGGAGGCGTCCGCTCCTGCGACCCGTCGTGCTCGGGTCCTCCACTCCTGCCGATCCACTTCCCTCGCGACCGGTCGTCCGGACGGCGGCAGGATTCGGCGTCCGCCCGGACCGCCCCGCCGCTGCGGCGGGGGCTTGTCGTCAGTCACGGATCTTGTCTCGCCGGAGGGGGAATTCCCAACGGAACGTGCCTTTTGTGTTGTTACTCACCACCCACCCGTTCGGGTGGACACGCCTGTGTTCGAGCCGGGGCCGTAGGCGGCGACGACCCCGGGACCAGCGGCGCAGCGGTGGGCGCAGACGTCGGGAGAGGGCGGCCGCGCAACCCGGACCGGTCGTCAACCGGGTGTGTTCCTACGCCGAAAGGAGGTACGTCTTTTGGTCCGTTTCGAACCCCGTCCACTCAACTCTCGGAACACGGCGGAAGACTGAGGCGTCCCGTCCGCCGCTCGCCGTCCAGTACCCGCAGGGCCCGGGCGAGGGTGGGCGCGTGCAGTTCCGTCTCACCCCGCGCGTGCATCAGCTCCAGCGCGTCGCGCAGGGCCGCGGCCTTCCCCACCAGCGCCTGGGCGGCCCGCAGTCCCCGGTAGGTGTCGCCGTCCCGCGCGGGGTTGATGCGCCCGAGCAGGTCGACGACGTCCAGGTAGCGGTCGATCAGCTCGGCCTCGGCGCGGGTCAGGGCGGGCAGGGGCGGCAGTTCCGGTGGCAGCATCGGCCGTTCACCGGGTGCGGGGTGTGCCGGGCACGGCCGAGCGGTCGGCCACGATCCGGTCCACCAGCCCGTACTCCAGGGCCTGTTGGGCGTCCAGGACGGTGTCCCGCTCGAGGTCTTCGGTCACCTGCGCCGGAGTGCGGCCCGTGTGCCGTACGAGGATCTCCTCCAGACGGGCGCGGATCCGGGTCAACTCCCCGGCCCGGATGGCCAGGTCGCTCGCCTGCCCCTCCATCGGCTCGGTGAGCGAGGGCTGACGGAGCACCACCCGCGCCCCGGGCAGCATCGCGCGCTTGCCCGGCGTGCCCGCCGCCAGCAGCAGCGCGGCGGACGCGCCGGCCTGTCCGAGACAGGTCGTCTCCACGTCGCAGGCGACGTAGCGCATCGTGTCGTAGATCGCCGTCATGGCCGTGAACGAGCCGCCGGAGGAGTTGATGCAGAGGGCGATGTCCCGGTCCGGGGCCTGGTGCTCCAGGTGCATGAACTGCGCCATCACGTCGTTCGCGGAGGTCTCGTCGACCGGCGTCCCGAGAAGGACGATCCGCTCCTCCAGCAGCTTCGAGTACGGGTCCGACGTACGGGCTCCGGCACTCGTGCGCTCGGTGAACTCGGGCAGGACGTGGCGGGCGGACGGTCGGGTCATGGCGAACCCCTCCTCGTGGCGGAACCCTCTTCGGCTGCACTGGCTCCGTATAAAATGTACAGGACGTACATTGCGAGGGAATGGGAATCGCGCAACCCGCGGTCATGTCCCGTGCGGTGGCTCGTGCAGGCCGAAGGGGGAGCCCTGGTCGTCCCGGCAGAGCTTGAACCGGCCGAACCGGGCCACCGACTCCGCGTCCTCCTCGCCCTCCTCGCCCAGCTCCTCGACGGAGCCGCCCAGCTCACGCACCCGGGCCACGGCGGCGTCCAGGTCGTCGACCCGGAAGAACAGGTACGGGGAGGCGCCCGGGTCGCCGCCGTGCATGCCGCCCGGCAGCCCGGCGGTGCCGATGGAGAACCCGCGCCCCGTGGGGCCCGCCTCGAGGGCCCAGCCGAACAGGGTGCCGTAGAAGACCCGCCCGCGCTCGGGGTCCGCCACGCCGAGCTCGAAGAACGACGGTTCGCCGGTCATGGGTGCCTCCCGCGGGACGTGGTCGTGGGCCGAGGGGTCCGCTCCGTCCCATCGTCCACCCGGCCCGGCGGCGGCGCAGCCGGTCGGCGCGGGGTGAACCGTAAGCTGGGGACATGGCCTACGAGATTCCGGTGACGCAAGCCAGGGCTGAGCTCGCCGACCTGATCAACCGGGTGGTGTACGGCGGCGAGCGCGTCGTCGTGACGCGGCACGGCAAGCCTCTCGTCGCCCTCGTCTCCGCCGCCGACCTGGAGCGCCTGGAGGAGGCCGGGGAGCCGTCGGAGGGGCAGGTGATCACCTCGGTCACCGGCGTCCATGACACGGCCGCCCAGACACCTCGCGAACACCACCGCTTCGGCATCGCGGCGGAGCACAGGGGGCCGAACCCGGCCTAGGGCCCGCCGCCCGGGCGCCGCGCCGCCCGAGCCCCGGTGGTGCGCGGGACGGCGGGAGTCCGCCGACTGTCCCGGTAATCAGTCGGTCAAAACCGGGTCACACGGCGGAAACACTTCAGCCGTACTCTCCACCCCTGTCCACCTGCGGTTTTCGAACAAATGGCAGGTGCACCGCGGCCCATTGGTGTGTGTTACATCTAGAGCCGTCGCGGTGGCCGCGGCAGCCCGGGCCGTCCGGTCCCGGCGTCATGTCCTGTGAGGTGGTACATGCAACTGACCCCGCACGAGCAGGAGAGACTGCTCATCCATGTGGCCGCGGACGTGGCGGAGAAGCGCCGCGCGCGAGGCGTGAAGCTCAACCACCCCGAGGTCGTCGCGCTGATCACCGCGCACATCCTCGAAGGCGCCCGGGACGGGCGGACCGTGGGTGAACTCATGTCCTCCGGACGCAAGGTGCTCCAGCGCGACGAGGTCATGGAGGGAGTCCCCGAGATGATCCACGACGTGCAGGTCGAGGCCACCTTCCCGGACGGCACCAAGCTGGTCACCGTCCACGAACCGATCGTCTGACGGGGGCGGCGGCCATGATTCCCGGAGAGATCCTCTTCGCCGGCCCACCGGTCCCCTTCAACGAGGGCCGCCCGGTCACCCGGCTCACCGTCCTCAACACCGCCGACCGGCCCGTCCAGGTCGGCTCCCACTACCACTTCGCCGAGGCCAACCCCGGTCTCGAGTTCGACCGCACGGCCGCGCACGGCACCCGGCTGAACATCGCCGCCGGCACCGCCGTCCGGTTCGAGCCCGGCATCCCCGTCGACATCGAACTGGTCCCCCTCGCGGGGGCCCGCGTCGTCATGGGCCTGCGCGGCGCGACCGGAGGTGCCCTCGATGCCTGAGCTGTCCCGCGGCGCCTACGCCGACCTGTTCGGCCCGACCACCGGTGACCGGATCCGCCTCGCCGACACCGACCTCTTCGTCGAGATCGAGGAGGACCGCGCGGGCGGCCCCGGCCGCTCCGGGGACGAGGCGGTCTTCGGCGGCGGCAAGGTGCTGCGCGAATCCATGGGCCAGTCGCGCGCCACCCGCGCCGAAGGCGCCCCCGACACCGTTGTCACCGGTGCCGTGATCATCGACCACTGGGGCATCGTCAAGGCCGACGTCGGCATCCGCGACGGACGGATCACCGGCATCGGCAAGTCCGGGAACCCGGACACGATGGACGGCGTCCACCCCGACCTCGTCATCGGCCCCGAGACGGAGGTCATCGCGGGCAACGGCAAGATCCTCACCGCGGGCGGCATCGACACCCACGTGCACTTCATCGCGCCGACCGCCGTCGACGAGGCCCTGGCCTCGGGGGTCACCACCCTCATCGGCGGCGGCACGGGCCCGGCCGAGGGCAGCAAGGCGACCACCGTCACCCCGGGTTCCTGGCACCTGGCGCGGATGTTCGCCGCCCTGGAGTCGAGCCCCGTCAACATCGGCTTCCTGGGCAAGGGCAGCACCATGTCCAAGGAGTCCATGCGCGACCAGCTCCGTGCCGGGGTGCTCGGCTTCAAGATCCACGAGGACTGGGGCGCCACCCCCGCCGCCATCTCCGCCTGCCTGGACGTCTGCGAGGAGTCCGGCGTCCAGCTCGCCGTCCACACCGACACCCTGAACGAGGCGGGCTTCGTCGGCGACACCTTCGACGCGGTCGCGGGCCGCACCCTGCACGCCTTCCACGTCGAGGGCGCGGGCGGCGGCCACGCGCCCGACATGATCACCGCGGTCTCACTGCCCAACATGCTGCCGGCGTCCACCAACCCGACCCGGCCGCACACCGTCAACACCGTCGAGGAACACCTCGACATGCTGATGGTCTGCCACCACCTGAACCCGGCCGTCCCCGAGGACCTGGCCTTCGCCGAGTCCCGCATCCGGCCCAGCACCATCGCCGCCGAGGACGTCCTGCACGACATGGGGGCGATCTCCATCATGGCGTCGGACGCCCAGGCCATGGGACGCATCGGCGAGGTGATCATGCGGACCTGGCAGACCGCGCACGTGATGAAGCGCCGCCGCGGCCTCCTGCCCGGCGACACACGGGCCGACAACCGGCGTGCCCGTCGATATGTCGCCAAGTACACGATCAATCCCGCCGTGGCGCAGGGCATCGAGCACGAGGTCGGCTCCGTCGAGAGCGGCAAGCTCGCCGACCTGGTCCTCTGGGAGCCACGCTTCTTCGGGGTCAAGCCGCAGCTCGTCCTCAAGGGCGGGCAGATCGCGTACGCGCAGATGGGCGACGCGAACGCCTCCATCCCGACCCCGCAGCCGGTCCTGCCGCGCCCGATGTTCGGTGCCCACGGGACGGCGCCGGCCGCCAACTCGGTCGCCTTCGTGGCCGAGCGGGCCGTCGAGGACGGACTGGCGGAACGGCTGGGACTCGGGCGGGAGCTGGTGCCGATCCGGTCGACGCGCGGCCGTACCAAGGCCGACATGCGGGAGAACGACGCGCTGCCCCGCGTGGAGGTCGCCGCGGACTCCTTCGCGGTGACCATCGACGGCGAACTCGTCGAGCCCGCACCCGTCGCCGAACTGCCGCTTGCCCAGCGGTACTTCCTCTTCTGAGGTCCGGGATGAGCCGCGCAGCACTGCTCGTCCTCGCGGACGGCCGCTTCCCCGCCGGGGGGCACGCCCATTCCGGCGGGGCGGAGGCCGCCGTCAGGGCGGGACGCGTGACCGACGCCGCGAGCCTGGAGGAGTTCTGCCGGGGTCGGCTGCACACGAGCGGCGCCGTCGCGGCGTCCCTCGCGGCGGCCGCGGCCCTCGGTGCGGATCCCGTCGGGCTCGACCGGGCCGCCGACGCCCGTACCCCGTCGCCCGCCCTGCGTGGGGTGGCGCGCAGACTCGGGCGGCAGCTGATGCGGGCCGCGCGGGCGACCTGGCCGCATCCCGAACTCGACGCGCTGGCGGGGAGGTTCCCCAAGGGCGCGCATCAGCCCGTCGTGCTGGGGGTCGCCGCCCGTGCGGCCGGGCTGGGGGCGCTGGACGCGGCGTACTGCTCCGCCTACGAGGGGGTGAGCGGGCCGGCCACCGCGGTCGTGCGGCTGCTCAGCCTCGATCCGTTCGACGCGACGGGGGTGCTGGCGCGGCTTGCCGACGACGTGGATCTGGTGGCGCGGGACGCGGTGGAGGCCGCGGGGCGCGTCCCGGTCGACGGGGTCGACGTGCTGCCCGCGCGGTCGGCGCCGTTGCTGGAGATCGCGGCGGAGGCGCATGCGGGGTGGGCGGTTCGGCTGTTCGCCTCGTAGAGCGTTGTTCGCCCCGCCGCCCCTTCCCATTCCCGACCCCAGTGGCTCTGCCCCTTCGACCCCGCAAGGGGGGCTTCGCCCCCCTGGATCCCCCTTCGGCCTGGACCCCCCTTCGGCCTGAACGGCCTCGCCCTCAAGAGCCGGACGGGCCGAATGATGCCGACCCCGACTTCGACAGGAGACCCGAATGCATCTCGACCACCACCACGAACTCCCCGCCGCCGTCTCCGCCGATGCCAGGCGGCCCGACGGTACGCGCCGGGCGGTGCGGATCGGGCTGGGTGGGCCCGTCGGGTCCGGGAAGACCGCCACCGTCGCCGCGCTCTGCCGGGCGCTGCGCGAGGAGTTGTCGCTCGCCGTGGTGACCAACGACATCTACACCCGCGAGGACGCCGAGTTCCTGCTCCGGGAGGCGGTGCTGCCGCCCGAGCGGATCACCGCCGTGGAGACCGGGGCCTGCCCGCACACCGCCATCCGGGACGACATCTCCGCCAACCTGGAGGCCGTGGAGGATCTGGAGGACGAGGTCGGGCCGCTCGACCTGGTCCTCGTGGAGTCCGGCGGGGACAACCTGACCGCCACCTTCTCCAAGGGCCTCGTCGACGCCCAGATCTTCGTGATCGACGTGGCCGGCGGCGACGACATCCCGCGCAAGGGCGGGCCCGGCGTCGCCACCGCCGACCTGCTGATCGTCAACAAGACCGACCTGGCGCCCTACGTCGGCTCCGACCTCGCGCGGATGGCCGCGGACGCCAAGGCGCAGCGCGGTGAACTGCCCGTCGTCCTGCAGTCGCTGCGCGGCGAGGACGGGGTGGCGGAGGTCGCCGACTGGGTCAGGGGGCGGATCGCCGCGTGGACCGCGTGACCAGTCCGGGCGGCGTGCGGGCCAGGGCCCGGATCCTCGCCCGCGGCGACGGGCGCGGCGGGACCGTCCTGCCCGTGCTGGAGGGCGAGGGACCGCTCGCCGTGCGCCGGACCCGGGGGAGCGGTGCCGAGGCCCGGGTGATGCTGGTCGGGGCGATGAGCGGGCCGCTCGGCGGCGACCACTTCACGGTGACGGCCGAGGCGGCGCGGGGCGCCCGGCTGCGGGTCGGCTCGGCCGCCGCCACCCTCGCCCTGCCGGGGCAGGACAAGGCGGACTCCCGCTACGACGTCCGGCTCACCGTCGGCGACGACGCCGAACTGCGCTGGCTGCCCGAGCAGCTGATCTCCGCGCACGGCAGCGACCTGTACGTCGGCACGAGCGTCGACCTCGCCGCCGGAGCCCGGCTGCTGCTGCGCGAGGAGCAGGTGCTCGGCCGGGCCGGGGAGGAACCGGGCCGCCTCACCAGCCGTCTGACGGTACGGATCGAGGGCCGCGGCGTCCTCGACCAGGAACTGGCCTGCGGGCCCGGCGCCCCGGGCGGCTGGGACGGGCCGGCGGGGCTCGCCGGACACCGTGCCGTCGGCCAGCTGGTCGTCGTACGGCCCGGGTTCGCGACGGAGCCGCCGACCGCCCGGGTGTTCGAGGAGGGCGCGGCCGTCATGCCGTTGGCCGGACCCGCCGCGCTGGTGACGGCGGTGGCGCCGGACGCGCTGCGGCTGCGGCGGCTGCTGGACGGGGCGTTGGCCTCTCTGGGACGCGACTAGCGAACGCCTTTCTCCGTTTATCGGATTGGCAAAGAAGTAGTACTTGGTCTGTTCTCAGTCGACGCACAGCCGCGAGGATCCCCGTACTTGTCACGAACACGTACGGGGAGGGCCACTTGAGCAAGAGCAGAGTGCGGCGGAGGGCGACGGCGTTCGGCACAGCCGGAGCGCTGGTCACCGCCACGCTGATAGCCGGTGCCGTCACGGCACCCACCGCGAGCGCCGCACCCGCGTCCGGGCAGCCCACCGCGCAAGGCTGGGACCACGAGGCCCGCGGTGCCGTCATCGCCGCCGCCCGCGCCGCCCGCGCCGGGGTCGACTGGCAGGACTGCCCCGCCGACTGGAACCTCCCCAAGCCGATCCAGTGCGGCTACGTCACGGTACCGCTCGACTACGCCAAGCCGTCCGGCAAGCAGATCAAGATCGCCGTCGACCGCATCGGCAACACCGGCACCAAGAGCGAGCGCCAGGGCGCCCTCCTCTACAACCCCGGCGGCCCGGGCGGCTCCGGACTGCGTTTCCCGGCGCGCGTCACCGGCAAGAGCGCGGTGTGGGCCAAGACGGCCCGGGCCTACGACTTCGTGGGCTTCGACCCGCGTGGCGTCGGCAAGTCCGCCCCGATCTCCTGCGTGGACCCGCAGGAGTTCGTCAAGGCGCCCAAGATGGACCCCGTGCCCGGCTCCGAGGCCGACAAGCTCGCCCAGCGCAAGCTCGCCCGGGAGTACGCCGACGGCTGCTTCGAGCGCAGTGCCGAGATGCTCCCGCACATGACCACGCCGAACACCGCCCGCGACCTCGACGTCATCCGGGCCGCCCTCGGCGAGAAGAAGCTCAACTTCCTCGGCGTCTCCTACGGCACCTACCTCGGCGCCGTCTACGGCACCCTCTTCCCCGGCCACGTGCGCCGCATGGTCGTCGACAGCGTCGTCAACCCGTCCCGCGAGAAGATCTGGTACCAGGCCAACCTGGACCAGGACGTCGCCTTCGAGCAGCGCTGGAAGGACTGGCAGGACTGGGTCGCGAAGAACGACGCCACCTACCACCTGGGTGACACCCGTGCCGAGGTCCAGGAGCAGTGGCTGAAGCTGCGGGCCACCGCCGCGAAGGAACCCCTCGGCGGCGTCGTCGGCCCGGCCGAGCTGATCTCCTTCTTCCAGAGCGCCCCGTACTACGACTCCGCGTGGGCGCCCACCGCGGACATCTTCGGCAAGTACGTCGCCGGGGACACCCAGGCCCTCGTCGACGCCGCCGCGCCGGACCTCTCCGACACCGCGGGCAACGCCTCCTCGGAGAACGGCAACGCCGTCTACACGGCAGTCGAGTGCGCCGACGCCCAGTGGCCCACCGACTGGCGCACCTGGGACGCCGACAACACCAAGCTGCACCGCGACCACCCGTTCATGACCTGGGCCAACGCCTGGATGAACCTGCCCTGTGCCACCTGGCCGGTCAAGCAGCGCACCCCGGTGGACGTGAAGACCGGCAAGGGCCTCCCGCCGGTGCTGATCGTCCAGGCCGAACGGGACGCGGCCACCCCGTACGGCGGCGCCGTCGAACTGCACAAGCGGTTCAAGGGATCCCGCCTCGTCACCGAGCGGGACGCCGGCTCGCACGGCGTCACCGGGCTGGTCAACCCGTGCGTCAACGACCGGGTCGACACCTATCTGCTCACCGGGAAGGTGGACACCAAGGACGTGACCTGCGCCCCGCACGCCACGCCCAAGCCCTGACACTCGCGGGCGACCAAAGGGGGCGGCCGGTCGGACCGGCCGCCTCTTCGGCCGTTCTCAGCCCCGGCGGGATGCGAACCAGGCGTCCTCGGCCGCGTAGTCGAAGAGGTCGCCGTACGCCTCGAACATCTTGGGGTACGCCTCCCGCCAGTCCCGTCCGGCCAGCCGCTCCTCGATGAAGGCGACCGTCTCCGCCAGGTGGTCGGCGTACCGGCCCACCGGGCGGTAGCCCAACTGGCGTTCCGCCTCGCTCATGTCGCACACGACGGGCGCGGGCACCGACCACGGCGTGTCGCCCACGGTCTCCGCGGGCGGCTCCCCGTGCACCAGGACGTCCTCGGTCTCCATGCCCATCACCCCGTCCACGGCCGCCGCGATCTCCGCCACCGTCGGCGCGTCCGGGTCGACCGCGTTCAGGACGCGGCTGCCCGGCCGGGGCGCGGCCAGCCGGATCAGCTCGGCGACGGTGCGCACACTCGCCGGGTGGAAGCGGCTCCCGCCCCCGTACGCGAGTACCCGCCGGCGCCTGCCGTCGAGGTTGCGCTTGACGAAGTACAGCTCGCGCGGGGTCCGGCAGTACGGACCGTGCACCGCGCCCGCCCTCAGCAGGGTCGCCGGCAACCGCTCGCCCGCCGCGAGGAGTTCACGCTCCAGCGCCACCTTCCGGGTGCTGTACGAGGCGTCGCCCGGTTCGACGGTGCGCTGCGCCTCGGTGAGCGGCACCGGGTAGTGCGGGAAGCCGTCGGGCTCGGACTGGGTGTCGAAGTTCCGGCCCCTGTCGTCCTCGTAGACCGAGATGCTGGAGACGACCACGGCCGAGCCGACCCGCCCGGCGAGTGCGGTCAACTGCCGTGCGTGCCCCGCGTCGAAGGCCACCGTGTCCACCAGGACGTCACAGCCCTCGCCGACCGCCGCCGACAGGGCCGCGTCGTCCTCCCGGTCGGCCCGCACCACCCGTACGTCCCGAGGCCACCGCGCGTCCCGGTCGCCGCCCCGCGAGACGGCCGTCACCTCCCAGCCGTCCCGGGCCAGCGCGCCCACGGCCACGCGTCCGATCTGTCCCGTCGCCCCGATCACCACTGCACGTGTCATACGCCGACCGTAGGCATGTCTGTCGGCACCGGCCACGGCCTTCTGCCGACAGCAGACGACGTGCCCCGCCTCGTCAACGGGTCCTGGCGGGCCCTGTCGTCAACAGGCCCTAGCGGTGCGGCAGGCGGGGGAACCGGCGTCCCCGCGCCGCCTTCTCCGCCTCCTCGGCCTTCACGTCGGCGGCGTACCGGTCGACGTACTCCTGACCGGAAAGCGACAGGATGGCGTACATGATCTCGTCGGTGGCGGCGCGCAGCACGGCCTTCTCGTCCTTCATGCCCGCGTAGCGGGAGAAGTCCAGCGGCTCGCCGAAGCGGATCACCACCGGGTGCACCTTGGGGATCTTCCGGCCCGGCGGCTGCGCCTCGAACGTGCCGATCATCGCGCAGGGCACGACCGGCACCCCCGCCCTCAGCGCCATCACCGCGACACCGACCTTGCCCTTGTACAGCCGTCCGTCGTGCGAGCGGGTGCCCTCCGGGTAGATGCCCAGCAGCTCGTCCTTGGCCAGTACGCCCAGGCCCTCGCGGATCGCGGCCTGCCCCGCCTCCTTGCCGGAGCGGTCGACGGGGATCTGCCCGGCGCTGCGGAAGAAGAACGCCGTCAGCCTGCCCTTCAGACCCGGCCCGGTGAAGTACTCGGCCTTGGCGAGGAAGGTGATGCGGCGCCTGAGCACCGCCGGCATCAGGAAGTGGTCCGAGAAGGAGAGGTGATTGCCCGCCACGATGGCCGCCCCCGACGCCGGTACGTGGTCCAGGCCCTCGATCCGCGGCCGGAAGACCAGCCTCAGCAGCGGGCCCAACAGCACGTATTTGAGGACGTAGTAGAACAAGGCGTCGCTCCTCAGCCCGGTGGGACGGCACGATCGCCGTGTTTTCACTGGTCGACCGGCGTCTGCCGGGCTGCCAGTGTAGGTGCGGGCCGGGCCCGCCCGGAACCGGACGTGCCCGGCCCGCCGACCGTACTCCCGTCAGAACTTGGGCGTCGGCGCCTGCGCCTCCACCAGCTCCGCGGCCTCCTCGTCGCTCTGCACCGACGGCGGCGAGCCTTCGAGCGGCTGCTGGGCCGTCTCCTTCATGCAGGCCACCGCCACGACACCGATCAGGGCCGCGGCCATCGCGTAGTAGGCGGGCATCATGTCGGAGCCGGTCACGCTGATCAGCGCGGTGATGACCAGCGGCGTGGTACCGCCGAAGATCGACGCCGAGAGGTTGTAGCCGACCGACAGGGACCCGTACCGGACGTTGGTGGGGAACATCGCCGGGAGCGCCGCCGACATCGTGCCGAGCAGGCACACCAGGGACAGTCCGAGCATCAGCATGCCCGCGGAGACGGCGAGCAGACTGCCCTCCTGGACCAGCACGAAGGCCGGGGCGGACAGCACGAAGAAGCCGATCATGCCGGTCATCAGCAGGGGCTTGCGGCCGAAGCGGTCGGAGAGCCTGCCGACCTGGTTGATGATCAGCATCAGCAGCACCATCGTGGCCACCAGGATCATCAGGCCGTGGCTCTCGCTGTAGTCCAGCTCGTCCGACAGGTACGTCGGCATGTACGACAGCAGCATGTAGTCGGTGATGTTGTACGCGCCGACCAGCGCGATGCACAGCACCAGCGACCGCCAGTGGGTGCGGAAGATCTTGGCGAGGTCGCCCCGGGCGGTGGTCTCCACCGCCGTCGCCGCGTCCGAGACGTGGACGTTGGAGTCCTCCAGCTTCAGGAACGCGGGCGTGTCGTCCAGCCTCAGCCGCAGGTAGATACCGACGATGCCGAGCGGCGCCGCGACCAGGAACGGGATGCGCCAGCCCCAGGCGTCCATCGCGTCGGTGCCGAGCCAGGCCGTGAGTCCGGTGACCAGACTGGCCGCGCCGGTGTACCCGGCGAGCGTGCCCAGCTCCAGGAAGCTGCCGAAGAAACCGCGCCGCTTGTCGGGCGCGTACTCGGCGATGAACGTGGAGGCACCGCCGTACTCGCCGCCGGTCGAGAAGCCCTGGAGCAGACGGAACACGATCAGCAGGACCGGCGCCCAGAAGCCGATCGTGGCGTAGCTGGGGATGAGTCCGATGGCGGCGGTGCCGATCGCCATCAGGATCATCGTCAGCGCGAGCACCTTCTTGCGGCCGATCTTGTCACCCATCGGGCCGAAGAACATGCCGCCCAGCGGACGCACCAGGAACGCCACGGCGAACGTGGCGAAGGAGGAGAGCAGCTGCGCCGTGTCGCTCCCGGACGGGAAGAACACCCGTCCGATGGTGCCGGCCAGATAGGCGTAGATGCCGAAGTCAAACCACTCCATGGCATTGCCGAGGGACGCCGCCTTCACGGCACGCTTGACCGCGGCCTCGTCCGTGACGGTGATGTCCGACCGGCGCAGCCGGGGGTTCTGCCGGCGCTTGATGGCCCGGAACAGGGCCCGGTGGCGGCGCACCGCCGCGGCGTCGGGTTCCTGGCCGTTGTCGGTGGGGGACGTGGCGGCCTCCCTTTCCACGCGCAGCCGTTCCTGCCGGAGGGCTGCTCGGTCGTACGAATCTCAGGTCGTACCCCTTCCCTCGATCATGCTGGGTATGGTCGTGACTTCGGTCATGTGGTTGAGCCGATGAGGTGAGCGGGCGGGCGGGTACCCTGCGCGCATGCGCATCGCCGTCTCCTCCGACATGGACGAACCCGTGGCCCGGCTCCTCGTGGAGGAGCTGCGGGGACGCGGACACGAGGTGCTCGCGCACGGCGCGCTGAGCGCCGGGGCGGACGACCGGTGGGCCGTGTGCTCGGAGCGGGCGGCCCGCGAGGTCGCCGACGGGCAGGCCGACCAGGCCGTGGTGTGCTGCTGGACCGGCACCGGCGCGTCGATCGCCGCCAACAAGGTGCCGGGCGTCCGCGCGGCCCTGTGCGCCGACGCGTACACGGCGGACGGGGCCCGCCGGTGGAACGACGCGAACGTGCTCGCCCTCAGCCTGCGCCTGACGTCGGCGCCGCTGCTGCGGGAGATCCTCGACGCCTGGTTCGCGGGCGGTCCGAGCGAGGACGCCGAGGACCGCGAGAACGTCACGCGTGTGGAGCGGCTCGACCGGGGCCGAACCGCTCCGTAGGGCGCGCCCGGGTCAGGACGTCAGGACCTTCTCCAGCGTCCCGAGTGCCCCCTCCAGCTCCTCGGCGGTGACCGTCAGCGGCGGCGCCAGCCGGATCGTCGAGCCGTGCGTGTCCTTGACGAGGACGCCCTCGCGCATCAGCCGCTTGCTGATCTCACGCCCGGTGCCCAGCGCCGGGTCCACGTCGACCCCCGCCCACAGCCCCCGCGCGCGGAAGCCGACGACGCCCCTGCCGGCCAGCGCGGCCAGACCCTCGCGCAGCACCGCGCCCAGCTCCGCCGCGCGGCGCTGGAACTCGCCGGTCTCCAGCAGCTCCACCACCGCCGTGCCGACCGCGGCCGCCAGCGGGTTGCCGCCGAACGTCGAACCGTGCTCGCCCGGGTGCAGCACACCCAGCACGTCCCGGCGGCCGACCACCGCCGACACCGGGACGATGCCGCCGCCCAGCGCCTTGCCGAGCAGCACCACGTCCGGCACGACCGACTCGTGCGCGACGGCAAGCGTGTGCCCGGTGCGGCCGAGGCCCGACTGGATCTCGTCCGCGATGAACAGACAGCCCGCCCGGCGGGTCAGCTCCCGCACCCCGGCCAGATAGCCGTCGTCCGGGATCAGCACCCCCGCCTCGCCCTGGATCGGCTCGATCAGCACGGCCGCCGTCGTCTCGTCGACGGCCGCCTCCATGGCCGCCAGGTCGTTGTACGGCACCACCCGGAAACCCGGCGTGAACGGGCCGAAGCCCGCGCGCGCCGTCTCGTCCGTGGAAAAGCTGACGATCGTCGTCGTCCGGCCGTGGAAGTTGTCCGCCGCGACCACGATCGTCGCCCGGTCCGCCGGGACGCCCTTCACGTCGTAGGCCCACTTGCGGGCCACCTTGATGCCGCTCTCCACCGCCTCCGCGCCGGTGTTCATCGGCAGCACCATGTCCGTGCCGGTCAGCGCGGCCAGCCGCTCGGCGAAGCCCGCGAGCCGGTCGTTGTGGAAGGCGCGTGAGGTGAGGGTGAGCCGGTCCAGCTGGCGGTGGGCGGCCTCGATCAGTGCCGGGTGGCGGTGCCCGAAGTTGAGCGCCGAGTAGCCGGCCAGCATGTCCAGATAGCGGCGGCCCTCCACGTCCTCCACCCAGGCGCCCTCCGCGCGGGCCACGACGACGGGCAGCGGGTGGTAGTTGTGCGCGAGGACGGGCTCCTCCGCGCGGATCAGCTCCGCGGAGCCACGGGCGGGGGCGGGTGCGGTCATGAGCGGGTCTCCCGGATCTCCTGGGTGCAGCACTTGATGCCGCCACCGGCCTTGTGGAACTCGGACAGGTCGACGGGGACGGGCACGTAGCCGTGGCCGGCGAGCCGGTCGGCCAGGGCACGCGCCTCCGGCGCGATGAACACGTGCCGCCCGTCGGAGACGGAGTTCAGCCCGAACGCCATGGCGTCCTCGCGGGTGGCGAGCACCGCGTTCGGGTAGAGCCGCTCCAGCACCTCGCGGCTGCCCGGCGAGAACGCCTCGGGGTAGTAGGCGATGTTCGCCTCGGTGCCGTCCGCCCCGTCGTCGAGCACGAACAGCGCCGTGTCCAGATGGTAGAAGTACGGGTCCACCAGCGTCAGCGAGACCACCGGCACGCCGAAGAACTCCTGCACCTCGCGATGGGCCTCACGGGTGGTGCGGAAGCCGGTGCCCGCCAGGATCCAGCGCCCGGCCGGGACCAGGTCGCCCTCGCCCTCGCAGACCGACTCGGGAAGCTGGACCTCGAAGCCCCGCGTCTTGAACCACGCCATGAAGGGCAGCGACTCGGGGCGTCGCTCGGGCGCGTGGAAGAGCGAGCCGAAGACCCGCCCCTCGACCACGACCGCGCAGTTCGCGGCGAACACCATGTCGGGCAGGCCCGGGACCGGGTCGACGCCGTCCACGGTGTGGCCGTGGGCACGGTAGACGTCGACCAGCGCCTGCCACTGGTCGAGAGCGCGTATGACATCGACCGGTCGGTCGGTGCTCATCCACGGATTGATCGCGTACTGCACGGCGAAGTGCCTGGGTTCGCAGACCAGGAAGCGCCGTCGGCGCGGCACACGGGACTCGGGCACAGAGGGGTACCTCCGCTACTCACGGTGTGTAACTGGGTTGACACCAAGGTAGAAACCGACGGCCACGCCGGACAAGCGACAAAGGCTGCGTGTTGCCGCACGATCGCTGCGTCTTCCACCAGGTCAGCGCACGTCTGCTGCGCCTTCCGGAGCCAGCAGACCCGCGCCTGCCTCCGGACTGTCCGGGATCAGGTGGGACAGCACCATCACACTGATCGTCTTCCTGATGAACGGCTCCGCACGGATCCGCTCCAGCACCTCCTCGAAGTGCTCCACGTCCCGCGCCCGCACGTGCAGCAGGGCGTCCGCGCCGCCGGTCACCGTCATCGCCGCCCTGATCTCCGGATAGCCCCGCACCACCTCCGCCAGCCGCCGCGGCGGCGCCGCCCCCTCGCAGTACACCTCCACGTACGCCTCCGTGCGCCAGCCCAGCGCGGCGGGCCGCACCGTCGCCGTGAACCCGGTGATCACACCGGTCTCGCGCAGCCGGTCCACCCGGCGCTTGACCGCCGTCGAGGAGAGCCCGATCTCCGCGCCGATCTCGGCGAAGGACGTCCTGGCGTTCGTCATCAGGGCGGTGACGATCTTCCGGTCGAGTTCGTCGAACGGAGTGGGCCTGCTGTTCATGCGGGCACTGTATCCAGCGGATACGTCCACGCCCGGCCCGTGTGCAGGCGTACGGATTACTCCTACACTCCAGCCTCATGCTGCGCGCCCTCGCTGTCGACGACGAACGCCCCACGCTCGAAGAACTCGTGTACCTCCTCAACGCCGATCCCCGCATCGGCGCGGCGGAGGGCGCGAGCGACGCGACCGAGGCGCTGCGCCGCATCAACCGGGCCCTGGAGTCGGGCCCCGACGGTCCGGACGCCATCGACGTCGTCTTCCTCGACATCCAGATGCCCGGCCTCGACGGACTGGACCTCGCCCGGCTGCTGACCGGGTTCGCGCGGCCTCCGCTGATCGTGTTCGTCACCGCGCACGAGGACTTCGCCGTGCAGGCCTTCGACCTGGACGCGGTCGACTACGTCCTCAAACCCGTGCGCAGGGAACGGCTCGCCGAGGCGGTGCGCCGCGCCGCAGAGCAGCGCGGCGCGGCGCTCCCCTCACCGCGGATACCCGTGCACGAACCCGACCCGGACCACATCACCGTGGAACTCGGCGGTGTCGCCCGCTTCGTCCCCGTCGACGACATCACCCACGCCGAGGCCCAGGGCGACTACGCCCGACTGCACACCGACAAGGGCAGCCACCTCGTCCGCATCCCGCTGTCCACCCTGGAGGAACGCTGGCGGGCCCGCGGCTTCGTCCGCATCCACCGCCGCCACCTCGTCGCCCTGCGCCACATCGGCGAACTCCGCCTGGACGCCGGCACCGTCAGCGTCCTGGTCGGCACCGAGGAACTCCAGGTCAGCCGCCGCCACGCCCGCGAGCTGCGGGACCTGCTCATGCGGAGGCCGTGACCGTGCCCCAGGACCCCGGCGAGCGCCGCGTCACCGTCACCGGCCCGCCCAGGCGCACCCGGCGGGCCTCCGGCTACTACCGCCCGCGCACCGAGATCGACGAGCAGACCACCCTCGGCCACACCTACGTCCGCTCCCTCATGCGCAGCCAGTTGCGCGCCGGCCTCACCGCCCTCGCGGTCCTCGGCCTCCTCGTCGGACCGCTGCCCCTGCTCTTCGCCGCACTGCCCGACGCCCGCCGCCTGGAATGGGCCGTCCTCGGCTTCGGCCTGTACGCCCCGCTGGTCCTCCTCGCCCGCTGGTACGTGCGCCGCGCCGAGCGCAACGAACGGGACTTCGTACGCCTCGTCGAGGACCGATGAACTCCAGCTACGCCATACCCGCGGTCGCCCTGGTCGTCGTGGCCACCGTCCTGGTCGGCGCCTTCGGCCTGCGCATCTCCCGCACCACCTCCGACTTCTACGTCGCCTCCCGCACCGTCGGCCCGCGTCTGAACGCCGCCGCCATCAGCGGTGAGTACCTCTCCGCCGCCTCCTTCCTCGGCATCGCGGGACTGGTCCTCGTCCAGGGCCCCGACATGCTCTGGTACCCGGTCGGCTACACCGCCGGCTACCTGGTCCTGCTGCTCTTCGTCGCGGCCCCGCTGCGCCGCTCCGGCGCCTACACGCTGCCCGACTTCGCCGAGGCGCGGCTCGCCTCCCAGGGGGTGCGGCGGCTCGCGGGAGCCTTCGTCGTCGGCGTCGGCTGGCTGTACCTGCTGCCCCAGCTCCAGGGCGCCGGGCTGACCCTCACCGTGCTCAGCGGCGCCCCCGACTGGCTCGGCGGGGTGATCGTCGCCGTCGTCGTCACCGGTGTGGTCGCCGCCGGCGGCATGCGCAGCATCACCTTCGTCCAGGCATTCCAGTACTGGCTGAAGCTCACCGCCCTGCTCGTCCCCGCCCTCTTCCTGGTGCTCGCCTGGCAGGGCGACGGCGCGCCCGGCCGCCCCTTCGACGAACCGGCCACCTTCCGCGAGCAGCGCTCCGTTCGGGTCGACGACAGCCTCACCCTCAAGCTCGACCGCCCGCTGACCGTCACCGTCGACGGCACCGTGGACGGCCGCGCCCACGACGGCACCCGGCTGAGCCTGCCCACCGGCACCCACCGCATCGAGGCCGGCACCCGCCTCACCTTCGCCAAGGACACCCCGGTCCCGGCCGCCGGACGCGGCGCCGACGACGCCCTGTCGCCCTCCCGCGCCGAGAGCCGCACGGAACGCCCGCTGTACGCCACGTACGGCCTGATCCTCGCCACCTTCCTGGGCACCATGGGCCTGCCGCACGTCGTGGTGCGCTTCTACACCAGCCCGCACGGCGTCGCCGCCCGACGCACCACCGTCGCCGTGCTCGGCCTGATCGGCGCCTTCTACCTGCTGCCGCCCGTCTACGGCGCCCTCGGCCGCCTCTACGCCCCCGAGCTGACCCTCACCGGCGACGCCGACGCCGCCGTCCTGCTGCTGCCCGACCGGGTCATCGGGGGAATGGGCGGCGACCTGCTCGGCGCGCTGGTCGCGGGCGGCGCCTTCGCCGCGTTCCTGTCCACCGCCTCGGGACTGACCATGGCCGTCGCGGGTGTCCTCACCCAGGACGTGCTGCCGTCCCGGGGCGTGCCGCACTTCCGCCTCGGCACCCTCCTCGCCATGGCCGTGCCGCTGGCGGCGAGCGCGCTGGTCGGCGGACTGCCCGTCGCCGACGCCGTGGGCCTCGCCTTCGCCGTGTCGGCCTCGTCCTTCTGCCCGCTGCTCGTCCTCGGCATCTGGTGGCGCCGGCTGACCCCGCCCGGCGCCGCGGCCGGGATGCTGGTGGGCGGCGGCTCCGCCCTGCTCGCCGTCGCCGCCACCATGGGCGGCTTCCCGGGCGGCGGCGGGGCGCTGCACGCCCTGCTGGCCTGGCCGGCGCTCTGGTCGGTGCCGCTGGGCTTCCTCACCATGGTGCTGGTCTCCCTGGCCACGCCGGGCCGGGTACCGGCCGGGACGGCGGCGATCCTGGCCCGCTTCCACCTGCCGGAGGAGCTGGGCGCCCAGGAGCTGCGCGGGGAGGGCCGCCCGGCGGACGCGCTGACCGGCGCCCCGTCCTCGGGCGGTCATCAGGCGCCGCGCGGGGAGGCGACGCCGTGAGCGGCTCCCTGGGTGGTTTCCTGGCGGGCCTCGCCGTGGCCCTGCTGCCCCTGCTGGCGGCGGGCTTCTGGCTGGGGCGGCGCACCGCCCGCCCGCAGAGTCTCGGCGGTCTGGGCACCCCGGTCGAGCACGCCACCTTCCAGACCCTGCACACCGCGTCCCTGGCCACACCCCCGCTGCGGGCGGGCCTGACCGAGGAGACCGCCGGAAAGTCCGCCCGCAAGCTGCGCTCCCTGCTCGGCACGGACGCGCTGTGCCTGACCGACCTCAAGGAGGTCCTGGTCTGGGACGGTGTGGGCGGCCATCACCGCGCGGAGATCATGGAACGCCTCGCCGGGCCGCTGGAGACCGGCCGCGGCGAGGCGTTCCCGCTGACCTGCGACATCCCCGACTGCTCGGTGCGCTGGGCGGTGGTCGCCCCGCTCACCGTCGACGACCGGGTGCACGGCGCCCTGGTCGCCTGCGCGCCCCGCGAGTCCGCCGTCCTGGTCCGGGCCGCCGGGGAGGTCGCCCGCTGGGTCTCCGTCCAGCTGGAGCTGGCCGACCTCGACCAGTCCCGCACCCGGCTCATCGAGGCCGAGATCAAGGCGCTGCGGGCGCAGATCTCGCCCCACTTCATCTTCAACTCGCTCGCGGTGATCGCGTCCTTCGTCCGCACCGATCCCGAGCGCGCCAGGGAGCTGCTGCTGGAGTTCGCCGACTTCACCCGCTACTCGTTCCGCCGGCACGGAGACTTCACCACCCTCGCCGACGAGCTGCACGCCATCGACCACTACCTGGCGCTGGTGCGGGCCCGCTTCGGCGACCGCCTCGCCGTCACCCTGCAGGTCGCCCCCGAGGTGCTGCCGGTCGCCCTGCCCTTCCTGTGCCTCCAGCCGCTCGTCGAGAACGCCGTCAAGCACGGTCTGGAGGGCAAGGCGGACCGCTGCCGCATCCAGATCACCGCGCAGGACGCGGGCGCCGAGGCCCTGGTCGTCATCGAGGACGACGGCGCCGGCATGGACCCGGGCCTGCTGCGCCGCATCCTCGCGCGCGAGGTCAGCCCGTCGGGCGGCATCGGGCTGTCCAACGTCGACGACCGTCTCCGCCAGGTCTACGGAGACGACCACGGCCTCGTCATCGAGACGGCCGTCGGCGCGGGCATGAAGATCACCGTCCGGCTGCCGAAGTACCAGCCGGGCGTGCACTCGGCTGGCCGGCTGGGCCGCGAGTGAGAGGGGCGGGCGCTCCGCCCGCTCAGGCGCTGCGGGTGGCCACCATCCCCAGGGTGATGAGTCCCAGCACGACCCAGCCGAACCACAGCCAGCCGTTGCTTCCGAGCGCCACCGTGTAGGCCGTCACCGCGACGAGGCCGCCGATGGTGAGCGCCCCCATGGTCTTCGTCGAACTGTCCGTGGAACCGGGCATCGCAACACCCTCCTCGTGGTCCGTTGCCTTCCATGGTGCCCCGGTTCTGCCCGGACAGGGCACAGAAGGCCGGATACGGACCGGATCCGTGTCAGCCGCCGCGTGCGTTCAGCGAGGCCAGGTAGGCGTTGTAGGCCGCCAGCTCCTTGTCGCCGTCCCGTTCGGCGGCCCGGTCGGTACGGCGGGCCTGGCGCTGCTCGGAGGCGTACCACTGGAAGACCAGGGCGAGCAGGACCAGCACGGACGGGACCTCGCTGAAGGCCCAGGCGATGCCGCCCGCCGCGTTCTGGTCGGAGAGCGCGTCGATGCCGAGCGACGCGGGCGGGTTCTCGAACGTCTTCACCATCGGCGACGATCCCATCATCAGCGCGATGCCGAAGAACGCGTGGAACGGCATGCCCGCGAACAGCTCCAGCATCCGCATCAGGTAGCCGGGCCGGTGCGGGCCCGGATCCACGCCCATGATCGGCCAGAAGAACACCAGCCCGACGGCGAGGAAGTGCACCATCATCGCGATGTGCCCGGCCCGGGAGCCCATCAGGAAGTCGAAGGCAGGCGTGAAGTACAGGGCGTACAGGCTGGCGATGAACAGCGGGATGGTGAACGCGGCGTGCGTGACGATCCGCATGTAGCGGCTGTGCAGCAGCATCAGCAGCAGCTCGCGGGGACCCTTGCTGCCGCGGGCCGCCGGCGGCAGCGCGCGCAGGGCCAGCGTGATCGGGGCGCCGAGCAGGATCAGGATCGGCGAGACCATACTGATGATCATGTGCTGCACCATGTGCACGCTGAACATGACCATGCCGTAGTCGTTGAGCTTGGTGCACATCATGAGCACGATGCTCAGCACGCCGATGACGAAG
The DNA here is from genome assembly GCF_043202655.1 of Streptomyces sp. NPDC048171. Lineage (NCBI taxonomy): Bacteria > Bacillati > Actinomycetota > Actinomycetes > Kitasatosporales > Streptomycetaceae > Streptomyces > Streptomyces sp. NPDC048171. Next base: position 289,761 of record NZ_JBIDAU010000009.1, on the reverse strand, counting down.
GCCACGGTCCGGCCGACCGGCCACTTGTCACCGCGCCGCACCAGCCGTGCCACACCCCAGCCGTACAGCGCCAGTCCCAGCAGGCAGGCGATCAGGAAGAACGGGTCCGCCGACCAGGCGAGCCCTCGCCCCAGCGTGAACGGCGGCAGATCCATCGTCATGCCGTGCCCGCTGTGATCCATCCGCCGGCTCCTGATTCGTGGGGGTTGAACGCAGTCTGTCCGAAGCAAGACTAGAACCGCCCCCGGCACCATCACTCACCGGGGGCGGCAAGCGCCCCTCAGGGGCGCGGGGAACTGCGCGAGCAACCACCAATCACCCGCAGTCGGCGAACTGCACCAACCTCAGAGAACGCATTCCGCCTCCGCGTACCGCGCATCCGGCACCGTCTTCAACGCCTCGACCGCGTCAGCGAGAGGCACCATCGCGATGTCCGTCCCGCGCAGGGCCGTCATCATCCCGAACTCCCCACGATGCACGGCCTCCACCGCATGCCACCCGAACCGCGTCGCCAGCACCCGGTCGTACGCCGTCGGCGTACCTCCGCGCTGGACGTGTCCGAGGATCACGGGCCGGGCCTCCTTGCCGAGCCGCTCCTCCAGCTCGATGGAGAGCTGGCGGGCGATCCCGGCGAAGCGCTCGTGCCCGTAGACGTCCTTGCCGCCCTCGTCGAAGTCCATGGTGCCCGCCTTCGGCTTGGCACCCTCCGCGGCCACCACGATCGCGAACCGCTTGCCCGCCGAGAAACGCTCGCCGACCTTCGCGGTCAACTCGTCGATGTCGAAGGGCCGCTCCGGGACGACCACGGCGTGGGCGCCGGCCGCCATGCCCGAGTGCAGCGCGATCCAGCCGGTGTGACGGCCCATGACCTCCACGATCAGCACCCGCTGGTGGGACTCCGCGGTGGTCTTCAGCCGGTCCAGGGCCTCGGTCGCCACGGTCACGGCGGTGTCGAAGCCGAACGTCACATCGGTGACCGCTATGTCGTTGTCGATGGTCTTGGGCACGCCGACGATGGGCAGGCCGTTGTCCGACAGCAGGCGGGCCGCCTTCAGGGTGCCCTCGCCGCCGATCGGGATGATCGCGTCCAGGCCGAGTTCCTCGACGTGGCCGCGGGCGCGCTCCACGCCGTCCCGCAGGTGCTCGGGGCGGACCCGGGAGGAGCCGAGGATGGTGCCGCCGCGGGCCAGGATGCCGCCCACCGCGTCGAGGTCGAGCTTCAGGTAGTCGCACTCCAGGAGGCCCTTCCAGCCGTCCCGGAAGCCGATGACCTCGTCGCCGTGGTCGACGACGGCGCGGTGCACGACGGACCGGATGACGGCGTTCAGGCCGGGGCAGTCGCCGCCGGACGTGAGGACACCAATGCGCATAGCCCGAAATACCTTCTCAAACGTGGCACGGGTCCGGACCGCGCTGTCCGGCTCGATCCCCGCCACCCTAGCGGCATCGGGGGCCGGGACCGAACCACGCGTCCGCCTACTGGACCTCTCCGCTCACCTGTGAGGATGACCCATCAGACGGGCCCGCCGAGGAGGATCAGACAGGCTGCTGCGCGGCTGTGTCTACGCAGGCTGCTGCGCGGCCGCGATGCGTTCGTTGCGGAGCGCCTCGTACCAGCGGTCGTCCGTCGGGGGCAGCGCGTTCACGTCGAGGGCCAGCTTGAGCAGCAGGTCCGCGATCTGCGGGTTGCGCGCCAGCACCGGGCCGTGCATGTACGTACCGAAGACCGTGTCGTTGTACGCGCCCTCGGTGCCGTCGCCCGTGCCGTTGCCGTTGCCGAAGCGGACCTGGGAGAGCGGGCGCGCGGTGGGGCCCAGGTGGGTGACGCCCTGGTGGTTCTCGAAACCGGTCAGGGGCGGCAGCCCGAGGCGGGGGTCGATGTCGGCGAGGACGTCGCCGACGCACCGGGCGCCCTCGCCGCGCGTCGAGACCACGTCGAGCAGCCCGAGGCCCGGCTCCCGCTGGCCCAGGTCGTTGATGAACTCGTGGCCCAGGATCTGGTAGCCCGCGCAGACGGAGAACACGATCGCGCCGTTCTCCACGGCCCGGTGCAGGCCGCCGTCGCGGCGCAGCCGCTCGGCGGCGAGCCGCTGCGGACGGTCCTCGCCGCCGCCGATCAGGTAGATGTCCCCGGAGGTCGGGATCTGCTGGTCGCTGCGGACGTCGAGCCGGGCCACGTCGAGGCCGCGCTGGCGCGCACGGCGCTCCACCACGAGGGCGTTGCCCTGGTCGCCGTACGTGCTGAGCAGGTCCGGGTAGATCCAGACGATCCGCAGTTGGTTGTCGCTCACGAAAGTCCCCTGAAGTCTCGCGGTCAGTTGCCGACGCGGCGGCGCAGGTCCTGGAAGGCGGTGTAGTTGGCGATGACCTCGATCCGGCCGGGCGGGCACATCTGCACCGCCTGGTCGAGGTCCTCGCAGACCTGGAACTGCTGGTTGGCGACCTCCAGGCGCACCGCGAGGTCCAGCTTGCGGTCGCCGATCACGCAGATCGGGTGGCCGGTCAGCCGGGTGTAGTCCACGTCCCACAGCCAGGAGGTGTCGGTGCCGTCGGCCCCGCGCGCGTTCACCGAGAGGATCACCGGCGTGGGCGGCGGGTCGATCAGGGAGAAGGTCTCCAGCCAGCCCGCCGGGTTCTTGGCGAGCAGCAGACGCAGGTCGCGGCCCTGGAACTGCACCACGTCGTAGCGTCCGGCGACCGCCTGCACCTGGTACATGCGCTCCAGGGCGACCTGCGGCGGCACGCCGAAGACGGCGGCGACGGCGGCCGAGGAGGCGGCGTTGGCCTTGTTGGCGCGGCCCGGCAGCTGGAGGTGGATCGGCCAGGCGGAGCCGTGCGGGTCGAGGACGTGGTCGCCGGAGAGCGCCCAGCTCGGCGTGGGGCGGCGGAAGCCGCACTCCCCGCAGAACCAGTCGTCGCCGGGACGCTGCATCACGCCGCCGCACGCCGGGCAGGACCAGGCGTCGTCCTTCCACATCTGGCCGGCGGCGACCCAGATCACGTTGGGCGAGGAGGACGCCGCCCACACCACCAGCGGGTCGTCGGCGTTGGCGACGACCACGGCCTTCGAGCCGGTCAGGCCCTCGCGCCAGTTCTCGGCGAGCATGCGGGTCTCCGCGGCGCGGTCGAGCTGGTCGCGGGAGAGGTTGAGCAGTGCGATGCACTTCGGCTCGGTGGCCTGGGCGACGCCGACGAGGTACTTCTCGTCGACCTCGATGACGCCGTAGCGGGCGTCCGAGCCGGCCGCGAGGGCCGAGGTGATGCCGGCCGGCATGTTGGCGCCGAGCGCGTTGGACACGACCGGTCCGGCCGCGCGCAGCGCCTCGGCGATCAGCCGGGTGGTGGTGGTCTTGCCGTTGGTCGCCGAGACCAGGGTCACGTCCAGGTGCTGGGCGAGCCGGGCGAGGAGGTCCGGATCGAGTCTCAGCGCGACCTTGCCGCCGATCACCGAACCACTGCCGCGCCCCGCGGCGCGCGAAGCCGCCGCGACCGCCTTGCCCGCGGTCACGGCGATCTTGGCCCGGGGCGAGAGCGGGTCCGAGTTGCCTGCCATCAGTTCTCGATCCTCCTTGCGTACGCGCCGCGCCTGAAGCCTGACGGCCACGTGGTGTGGACCTCAGCCTATCGAGATCCGTTCGCACTCCCGAATCGCGGCACCGGCCACGGGGCTCCGGCGGTGGGCGCGACCCGCCGGGGGACACAGGGACCTTACTCTTGCCGCCATGCGACACGGCTCCATCCCGGGCGCCCACGGGCGCGTCCGTCCCCTCGGCCTCCTCGGCGATCCCGTCCTGCACGCCCCGTGCGAGGAGGTGACGGACTTCGGTCCGGAACTCGCGGGGCTCGTGGAGGACTTGTTCGCGACCATGTACGCCGCCCACGGCGTGGGCCTGGCCGCGAACCAGATCGGTACGGGGCTGCGCGTCTTCGTCTACGACTGCCCGGACGACGAGGACGAGCGCCACCTCGGCCACCTGGTGAACCCGCGGCTCGTCGAGACCGGCGGGGTGGTGGTGCGCGGGCCGGAGGGCTGTCTGTCGCTGCCGGGTCTGGAGGCCGGGACCGAGCGGCACGACGAGGCCGTCGTGACGGGATTCACGGTGACCGGGGAGCCCGTCACCGTGCGCGGCACCGGGTTCTTCGCCCGGTGCCTCCAGCACGAGTGCGATCACCTGGAGGGGCGGGTGTACTCCGAGCGGCTGTCGGGATGGCGGCACCGGCGGCTGGCGCGGCAGGTGGCGCGCGCCACCTGGCACCGCTGAGCGCGCGGGGACCGGGGGAGTGCGGGCCAGGGGGAGGTCAGAAGCCGGGGCCGCCCGCCTTGTCCCCGGCGGCCGCCAGCCTGCCCCACAGCAGGTCGGCCAGGGTGCTCACCAACTCCGCCCGGGAGCAGGGGCGTTCGCCCAGCCACCAGTCGCCCGCGGCGTGCATCATGCCGACGATGCCATGGCCCCACACCCGTGCCAACTGCTGGGTGCCGGGGCCGACGTCGAGGCGTTCCTCGATGACCTGGGCCAGTTCCTCGCCCATCCGGCGCAGCAGCGGGGCCGAGTGCTTGCCGACGTCGAAACCCTGGTCGCCCTGGTCGGCCGGGGTGGCGATGCCCTCCGCCGGATGCATCAGGAAGCGGTACACCTGCGGGCGTGCCTCGATGGCCGCCAGATAGGTGTCCAGGGTGGCCTCGACGCGTTGCCGCCGCTCCGCCGGGGCGTCCAGGGCGGCCCGCAGCGAGGCGAGGAGGGCGTCGGTGTGCCGGACGGCGAGGGCGGCGTACAGGCCGCCCTTGTCGCCGAAGTGGCGGTAGAGGATCGGCTTAGTGATGCCGGCCTCGGCGGCGATGGCGTTCATCGAGGCCTGTGGACCGTCGCGCAGCACCACCCGGTCGGCGGCCTCGAGCAGCTCGCGCCGTCTGCGGTCGGCGGACCGCTGCTGGTCGGTCCGCTGTGTGGTGTCCATGTGCTCTCCCCACCCGTGCTGTTTCGGTGACGCCGTCGCAAACTAACACCCACGGGGCGTCCGGCATCGAACGGGAGGGCGACGGGGCCTCGGGAGTTGACTTTTCCTACCGACCGGTAACAGACTCGGGTTACCGCAAGTAACACGCACGTGGGTCACTGGAGGGGACATGGCCGAGTTCACCATGGAGCTGAGCGACGAACAGAAGGAGGTCCGGGACTGGCTGCACGGCTTCGCGGCCGACGTCATCCGCCCCGCGGCCGCCGAATGGGACGAGCGTGAGGAGACTCCCTGGCCGGTCATCCAGGAGGCCGCCAAGGTCGGCATCTACTCCCTCGACTTCTACGCCCAGCAGTACTTCGACTCCACCGGCCTCGGCATCCCCATGGCGATGGAGGAGCTGTTCTGGGGCGACGCCGGTATCGCCCTGTCCATCGTCGGGACCGGTCTCGCCGCCGTCGGTGTCCTCGCCAACGGCACCGAGGAGCAGATCGGCACCTGGATCCCCCAGATGTACGGCGACGTGAACGACGTGAAGGTCGCCGCCTTCTGCTCCTCCGAGCCGGACGCCGGCTCCGACGTGGCCTCCATGCGCACGCGTGCCGTGTACGACGAGGCCAAGGACGAGTGGGTGCTCAACGGCACCAAGACCTGGGCGACCAACGGCGGCATCGCCAACGTCCACGTGGTCGTCGCGGTCGTGGACCCGGAGCTGGGCTCCAAGGGGCACGCCTCCTTCATCGTCCCGCCCGCCACCCCGGGGCTGTCCCAGGGCCAGAAGTTCAAGAAGCACGGCATCCGCGCCTCGCACACGGCCGAGGTCGTCCTGGAGAACGTCCGCGTCCCCGGGTCCTGCCTGCTCGGCGGCAAGGAGAAGCTGGACGCGCGCCTGGCCCGGGCCCGGGAGAAGGCCAAGAAGGGCGGCGAGCGCGTCAAGAACGCGGCGATGGCCACCTTCGAGGCCTCGCGCCCGGCCGTCGGCGCCATGGCGGTGGGCACCGCCCGCGCCGCGTACGAGGAGGCGCTGGAGTACGCCCGGACCCGTGAGCAGTTCGGGCGGCCGATCATCGACAACCAGGGCGTCGCCTTCCAGCTCGCCGACATGCGCACGTCCATCGACGCGGCCCGGCTGCTCGTGTGGCGGGCCTCCTGGATGGCGATCAACGGCAAGCCGTTCACGGCGGCCGAGGGGTCCATGTCCAAGCTGTTCGCGAGCGAGACGGCGAAGAAGGTGACCGCGCAGGCGGTCCAGATCCTCGGCGGCAACGGGTACACGCGGGAGTACCCCGTGGAGCGGATGCACCGGGACGCCGCGATCTACACCATCTTCGAGGGGACGAGCGAGATCCAGCGGCTCGTCATCGCGCGGACGCTGGCCGGGGTGCCGATCCGGTAGCGCCCGCGGGGCGGGCCGGACCCGGCGATCTCTCGCCGGGTCGGTCCGTCCCGGGCGGGCCGGCGTCAGGAGGAAGGGCCGCTGCTGTGGGCGATGCACGCCACGTCGATCCGGTCGGCCAGCTTGGCCAGCTCGATGGTGAGCGCCGCCACCGTGTCCTCGTCCAGACTCACCTCGCCCGCCTCCACCAGCCGCACCCACCGCCCGCCCACCGTGCGCAGCAGCTTGCTCACGTCGGACGCGGCGACCTGCAGGGTGCCGCGGTCGTCGACGATCAGAGGCAGGGTCACTTCGCGGTTCACAAAGGGGATCGTAGTCGCGGAAGGCTCACGCTCCGTGCCATACGGTGGTGATGTTGCAGAACTCCCGGATTCCGTGCCCGGACAGCTCACGCCCGTAGCCCGACCGCTTGACCCCGCCGAACGGGAACGCCGGATGGGACGCGGTCATCCCGTTGACGTACACGCCGCCCGCCTCCAGATCCCGTACGAAGCGGTCCACGTCGGCGTCGTCGCGGGTCCAGACGTTGGAACTGAGCCCGAAGTCCGAGTCGTTGGCGATCAGCACCGCCTCGTCCAGGTCCGCCACCCGGTACAGCGTGGCGACGGGGCCGAAGGCCTCCTCGCGGTGGATGCGCATCTCGCGCGTCACGTCGGCCAGCACGGTCGGCGGGTAGTACCAGCCCGGGCCCTCCGGGCGTTCGCCACCGCACAGCACCGTCGCACCGGACCGCTTCGCGTCGTCGACCAGCTCCATCACGTCGTTCAGGCCCTGCTCGCTGGAGAGCGGCCCGACCTCGGTTTCCTCGTCCATCGGGTCGCCGACCGTCAGCGCCCTCATGCCCGCGGTGAAGCGCTCCACGAACGCGTCGTACACGTCCGTGTGCACGATGAACCGCTTGGCGGCGATGCAGGACTGCCCGGCGTTCTGCGTGCGCGCGGTGACGGCGACCTCGGCGGCCCGGTCCACGTCGGCGGACGGCATGACGACGAACGGGTCGCTGCCGCCCAGCTCCAGCACCGTCTTCTTGATCATTTCCCCGGACGTGGCGGCGACGGCGCGGCCGGCCGGCTCGCTGCCGGTGAGGGTGGCGGCCCGCACCCGCTCGTCGCGCAGGATGCCGTCGACGGCCGCGGAGCCGATCAGCAGGGTCTGGAAGCAGCCCTCGGGGAAGCCCGCCCGGTGGAACAGGTCCTCCAGGTACAGGGCGGTCTGCGGCACGTTCGAGGCGTGCTTGAGCAGCCCCACGTTGCCCGCCATCAGCGCGGGCGCCGCGAACCGGATCACCTGCCAGAGCGGGAAGTTCCACGGCATCACCGCGAGCACCGGGCCCAGCGGCCGGTAGCGGACCAGGGCCCGGGAGGCGCCGGAGTCCTTCACGTCGGACTCCGCGGGCTCCTCGTCGGCGAGCAGCCCGGCCGCGTGGTCGGCGTACCAGCGCATCGCCTTGGCACACTTGGCGGCCTCCGCGCGGGCCTGCTTGACCGGCTTGCCCATCTCGGTCGTGATGACCTTGCCGATCTCCTCCTGGTCCCCTTCCAGGAGATCGGCCGCCCGGTGCATGAGCCGGGCGCGCTCGTCGAGCGCCGTCGTCCGGTACGTGCGGAAGGTGGCCTCCGCGAGTTGGATCCGCCGCTCGATCTCCTCGTCGCCCATGGCCTCGTACGTCCTGAGCGTCTCGCCGTTCGCCGGATTCACCGTCGCGATGGGCATGACCGACCTCCCTGGGTGGTGGCTCGTGCTTCGACCCTGGCGCGTGGCGCGGGGCGCCGCAACGCGGACGGGTCCGGTGCGGGCTCTTTTCGCACCGCGTCGCCTCTTGTCAGTGCGAGTGCTCAGCCAGCCGGTCGAGAAACGCGGCCTGTGCCGTCACGATCACCTCGCGCGCCCGCTCCACCGGGAACCAGGCGACCCGGTCCAGCTCGGGGAAGTCCTGGATCCGGCCCGACCGCGGCGGCCACTCCATACGGAAGGTGCCGGGTACGACCGTCGCCGGGTCGAGGTCGGCCTCGACGGCCCAGACCGTGACGACCTTCCCGCCGGCCTGCCGCACCTCTCCCAGCGGGACGGCCTCCCCGTCGGGCGGCGGCAGCCCCAGCTCCTCCTGGAACTCCCGCCGGGCCGCGTCCCAGGCCGGTTCGGCGGAGTCGTACTCGCCCTTGGGGACCGTCCACGCGCCGGCCTCGCGGCGGGCGTAGAACGGGCCGCCCATGTGCCCGAGGAGCACCTGGAGTTCCGCACCGGGGCCGCGGCGGTGCAGCAGCAGGCCCGCGCTGCGCCTCACGGGGCGACGCCCGGGTGGGCGGCGAGCAGGGTGTCCACGGTGTCCGCGTCCTCGGGGCGCTTGTCCTCGCGGTAGCGGACCACGCGGGCGAAGCGGAGGGTGACGCCGGCCGGGTAGCGGGTGGAGCGCTGGAGGCCGTCGTAGGCGATCTCGACGACGAGTTCGGGTCGTACGGTCACGCCCCAGGGGTGTTCCTCGACGGCCAGCTGCCCGAGGCGCTCGGTCTGCCAGGCCAGCAGCGCGTCCGTCATGCCCTTGAAGGTCTTGCCGAGCATCGCGAAGGAGCCGTCGGCCGTGCGGGCGCCCAGGTGGAGGTTGGACAGCTTGCCGGTGCGGCGGCCGTGGCCCCATTCGGCGGCCAGCACGACCAGGTCGAGCGTGTGCACGGGCTTGACCTTCAGCCAGGACGCGCCGCGGCGGCCCGCGCTGTAGCCGGCGTCGAGCCCCTTGACGACGACGCCCTCGTGGCCGCGCCGCAGCGTCTCGGCGAGGAACTCCTCGGCGGCCGGCGCGTCCTCGGGCCCGCCCACCAGCGTGCGCCGCACCCGCGCGGGCTCGGGGACCAGCCGGGCCAGCGCGGCGTGCCGCTCGGTCAGCGGCAGGTCGAGCAGGTCGTGGCCGTCGACGGACAGCGCGTCGAAGAACACCACGGAGACGGGGACCGCCCGCGACGCCGTCGCCACGTCCGTGCGGGAGCCGACCCGTCCGGCGGTCTCCTGGAACGACCGGGGACGGCCGCTCCCGTCCAGGGAGATCACCTCGCCGTCCAGGATGAACCGCTCGCCGGGCAGTGCGAGGGCCGCCCGGGTGACCTCGGGGAGCCGGTCGGTGATGTCGTCCAGGGTGCGGGTGTAGAGACGGACGGTGCCGTCGTCGCGGTGCACCTGGACGCGGATGCCGTCCAGTTTCTCCTCGACCGCGCAGGCGCCCAGCTTGCCGACCGCCTCGGCGACCGAGGAGGCGCTGTGCGCCAGCATCGGCAGCACGGGCCGGCCGACGGTGAGCCGGAACCCCTCCAGGGCGCCGGGCCCGTCCGCGAGCAGCGCCTCGGCCACCGTCTGCAGGGAGCCCGCGAGCATCACCGCCCGGCGTACGTCCGCCGGGGGCGCGTCCGTCGCCGCGGCCAGGCCCTCGACCGCGGCCGCGTCCAGGGCACCCTGCCGGACCTCGCCGGTCAGCAGCCCGATCAGGAAGCGCTGCTCGTCCTCGGTGGCCGCGCCCATCAGCTCGCCGACCAGCCGCGCCCGCTCGGCCTGCGAACCGGTGCCGGTCACCGAGGCGAGGTGGGTGAGCCGGGCGTCCACGTCGCGCACGGTGAGCGACGGCTCGGCGGCCGGCGTCACCTCGCGGCCCAGCACCTTCCAGCCGACGCCGATCCTGCCCTGCGGGAGGCGTCCCGCCAGGTAGGGGATGACGACCGGCACGTCCGCCGCCTCCGCCTCCCGGAACAACTCCGCGAGCAGGACGGTCTTCCGGGACCGCGCCGACGTCTCGGCGACCTCCCGGGACACCTGGGCCAACCGGGCAAGCAGCATGCAGTCATGGTGCACCGGAGAGGGCGGGGGCACACCTGGCGGGCGGGGTGGGGCTGCCGGGCGGGGATCCCGGGCGACCCCTGCCCGTCGGACGGCGCCCGGTCCGCGGGTGACTCCTGCCCGCGGAGCGGCGCGCGCCGCCCACGGGTCCCGGCGTCGGCAACGGCTGCGCCGGGGACGGCCGTCGTCCCTGGTCGCGAGGGACCGCGGGCGGGGGAGGCCGTGTTCGTAGGCGTGTGCCCTTTCCTCGCCCCGGGTGGGCCGACGGGGCCGGGACCCATCGCGGTCGGCGCCCCCGGAGTCCCCCTCGTACGCTCCCTCACTCCGCCAGGGCCGCGTCCAGGTTCGACATGATCAGGTCGCCCGCGATCGCCGCCGCCGCGCGGTAGCCGCCGCTGGCCGCGTGGACGACCTGCTCGCCGAAGCCCATCGCGTTGCCGGCCGTCCACACGCCCGGGACGGAGGTGCGACCCGTCGGGTCGACCACCGGGTACGCGCCGAATGGGGTCTCCTGGAGGTCCGCGCCCAGCCGCTCCATCAGGCCGGTCTGCGGCACCGCCCGCGGGGCGACGAACACGACCGAGCGGTCGTGGGCCGAGCCGTCCGCCAGCCGGACCCCGGTGAGCCGGTCGTCCTCGACCCGCAGGCCGGCGACCTCGCCGGGGACCACCTTGACCCCGGCCGCGGCGAGACGGCGCAGGTCGTCGTCGGTCAGCTCGTCCTCGGCGACGGTGTGCAGGAACAGCGTCACGTCGTCCGACCAGCCGGACACCATCAGCGCCTGGTGCACGCTGAGCGGGCTGGTGGCGAGCACGCCGAAGCGTCCGTCGCGCACCTCCCAGCCGTGGCAGAACGGGCAGTGCAGCACGTCCCGGCCGAACCTCTCGGCGACCCCCGGAACGGCCGGCAGCTCGTCCCTGAGCCCGGTGGTGACGATCAGCCGGCGGGCCCGCACGGTGTCGCCGCCGGCCAGCCGCACGGCGAAGTCCCCGTTCCGGGACACGTCGACCGCCCGGTCGCGGACCAGCTCCACGCCGTAGCGCGCGATCTCCTCCCGGCCGAGCGCCAGGAACTCGGCGGGCGGCATGCCGTCCCGCGTCAGATAGCCCTGCATGTGGGCCGAGGGCGTGTTGCGGGGCTCTCCGGCGTCGACGACCAGCGTGCGCAGCCGTGACCGGCCCAGCACGAGCGCGGCGGACAGCCCGGCGGCCCCTCCGCCCACGACGACCACGTCGTAGGTCCCGGTCGGGTCCTCGCTCTGGACAGGGGTCTGGGTTGGGGTGACGTTCTGGGTCATGGTGACCACCTCCACCCAGAAGGTCGCCCCATCACCCCGGTATTGACAAATCATGTTGCCGAATCTGCAATATTCACATGACTGCAGACGACGTCCTCGCCGGTGTCGGCCCCCGGCTCCGCCAGGTCCGCAAGGAGCGCGAGGTGACCCTGGCGGCCCTGTCCGAGACCACCGGCATCTCCGTCAGCACCCTGTCGCGGCTGGAGTCGGGCCTGCGCAAGCCGAGCCTCGAACTGCTGCTGCCGATCGCCCAGGCCCACCAGGTGCCACTGGACGAACTCGTCGGCGCCCCGCCGGTGGGCGACCCCCGCGTGCGGTCCGAGCCGATCGTCCGCCACGGCCGCACGCACTGGCCGCTCACCCGCCAGCCGGGCGGGCTCCAGGCGTTCAAGGTGCTGGAGCCCGCGCGCAAGGAGGAACCGGACCCGCGCACCCACGAGGGGTACGAGTGGCTCTACGTCCTCTCGGGGCGGCTCCGGCTCGTGCTCGGGGACCACGACGTGGTGCTGTCGGCGGGGGAGGCCGCCGAGTTCGACACCCGGGTGCCGCACTGGTTCGGGTCGACGGGGGAGGGGCCCGCCGAGTTCCTCAGCCTCTTCGGCCCGCAGGGCGAGCGGATGCACGTACGGGCACGGCCCGCCGCCCGCACGTGAGGGCTTGCCCGGCGCGTGGGCCGTGGTGCGTGACGTACGGGTGTGCCCGGACATGACGTACGGACGCGCCCGGGCTGTTCCCCGATCGGCAAGCGACCGCTTAGTATGCGAGTGACCGGTCGGACGACGCAGTCGGTGGAGGCCCCGCATGCAGGCATGGCAGGTGCACGAGAACGGCGAGCCGGGCGAGGTGATGCGCCTCGAGGACGTGGCCCCGCCCACGCCCGGCGACGGCCAGGTCCTGCTGAGGGTCCGCGCCGCCAACATCAACTTCCCGGACGCCCTGCTCTGCCGGGGCCAGTACCAGATCAGGCCGCCGCTGCCCTTCACGCCGGGCGTGGAGATCTGCGGCGAGACCGAGGACGGGCGCCGCGTCATCGCCAATCCCGCGCTGCCCCACGGCGGCTTCGCCGAGTACGCCCTCGCGGACGCCCGGGCCCTGCTGCCCGCGCCGGACGCGCTGGACGACGCCGAGGCCGCGGCCCTGCACATCGGCTACCAGACCGGCTGGTTCGGCCTGCACCGCCGGGCCCGGCTAGAGGCCGGCGAGACCCTGCTGGTGCATGCCGCCGCCGGAGGGGTCGGCAGCGCCGCCGTACAGCTCGGCAAGGCCGCCGGCGCCACCGTCATCGGTGTCGTGGGCGGCCCGGAGAAGGCGGCCGTCGCCCGGGAACAGGGCTGCGACGTGGTCGTCGACCGGCACGCCGAGGACGTCGTCGCCGCCGTCAAGGAGGCCACCGGCGGCCGGGGCGCGGACGTGATCTACGACCCGGTGGGCGGCCAGGCCTACACCCAGTCCGCCAAGACCGTCGCCTTCGAGGGACGGATCGTCGTCGTCGGCTTCGCGAGCGGCACCATCCCCAGCCCCGCGCTCAACCACGCCCTGGTGAAGAACTACGCGATCCTCGGCCTGCACTGGGGCCTCTACAACACCAAGGACCCCAAGCTGGTCCAGCACTGCCACGAACAGCTCACCGGCCTGGCCGCGCGGGGCGCGATCAAGCCGCTGGTGAGCGAACGGGTCCCGCTCGGCGGGGCGGCGGACGCCGTGCAGCGCGTCGCCGACGGCAGGACGACCGGCCGGGTGGCCGTCGTACCCCAGACGCTGGAGAAGGGAGCCACCGCATGACCGACGCGACCGAACTGCGCACCCGCACCAAGGAGTTGCTGGCCGCACATCCACCGGCCACCACGGAACGCCTGGACTTCCTGAGGGCCCGCTTCGACGCCGGACTCGCCTGGGTGCACTACCCGCAGGGCCTCGGCGGACTCGGCGTCCCCCGCTCCCTCCAGGCCGTCGTGGACGCCGAGTTGGCGGCGGCGGGCGCTCCCGACAACGACCCCCGGCGGATCGGCATCGGCCTCGGCATGGCCGCCCCGACGATCCTCCAGTACGGCACCGAGGAGCAGAAGCGCCGGCTGCTGCGCCCGCTGTGGACCGGCGAGGAGGTGTGGTGCCAGCTGTTCAGCGAACCGGGCGCCGGGTCCGACCTCGCCGCGCTCGGCACCCGGGCCGTCCGCGAGGGCGACCACTGGGTCGTCGACGGGCAGAAGGTGTGGACCTCCAGCGCGCACCTGGCCCGCTGGGCCATCCTCATCGCCCGCACCGACCCGGACCTGCCCAAGCACCGGGGTATCACCTACTTCGTCTGCGACATGACCGACCCCGGCGTCGAGGTCCGGCCGCTGCGCCAGATCACCGGCGAGGCCGAGTTCAACGAGGTGTTCCTCACCGGCGTCCGCATCCCCGACTCCCGGCGCCTCGGCGATGTCGGCGACGGCTGGCGGGTCGCGCAGACCACACTGAACAACGAGCGCGTCGCCATCGGCGGTACCCCGATCCCCCGCGAGGGCGGCATGATCGGCAAGATCGCCGGCACCTGGCGCGAACGCCCGGACCTGCGCACCCACGATCTGCACCAGCGGCTGCTCGGCCTGTGGGTCGAGGCCGAGGTCGCCCGGCTCACCGGCGTACGGCTGCGCCAGCAGCTGGTGGCCGGCCAGCCCGGACCCGAGGGCGCCGGCATGAAGCTGAACTTCGCCCGGCTCAACCAGGAGATCAGCGGTCTGGAGGTCGAACTCCTCGGCGAGGAGGGCCTGCTGTACGACGACTGGACGATGCGCCGCCCCGAGCTGGTGGACTTCACCGGCCGCGACGCCGGGTACCGCTACCTGCGCTCCAAGGGCAACAGCATCGAGGGCGGGACCAGCGAGGTCCTGCTCAACATCGTCGCCGAACGCGTCCTGGGCCTGCCCGCCGAGCCGCGCACCGACAAGGACGTCGCATGGAAGGACCTCGCCCGATGAGCGCACAGCCGGAACCCGCTCTGCTCTACTCGGAGGAGGAAGAGGCGCTGCGCGCCGCCGTCCGGGACCTGCTCACCGATCACTGCGACCCGGCCGGCGTCATCACCCGCACCGAATCGGCCACCCCGCAGGACCTGTCGCTGTGGAAGGCGCTCGCCGACTCCATGGGCCTCGCCGGCCTGCTGATCCCGGAGGAACTGGGCGGTCAGGGCGCCACCCACCGGGAAACCGCCGTGGTGCTGGAGGAGTTGGGGCGCGCGGTCGCGCCGGTGCCCTACCTGACGAGCGCCGTCGTCGCCACCGAGGCGCTGCTGGCCTGCGCGGCCGACGACCTGCTCACCGAGCTGGCGTCCGCGACCTCCGTCGCCGCGCTCGCCGTCGGACTGCACGTCGCACCGGGCGGCCCCGTGCCTGACGTGCGGCTCGAAGCGGGCACCCTGCACGGTGAACTGACCGGCATCGCCGACGCGGCCGTGGCCGACATCCTTCTGGTGCCCGCGGACGACGGGGGACTGTACGCGGTCCGCGCCGCCGACGTGACCGTCACCCCGCAGACCTCACTGGACCTCACCCGGCCCCTCGCCCGAGTCACCCTCGAAGGCGCCCCCGGTCGCCGGCTCGGCGACTCCGGACCCGCCGTGCGGCGCGCCCTGCGGGCCGGTGCCGGGCTGCTCGCCTCCGAGCAGCTGGGCCTCGCCGACTGGCTGCTCACCGAGACCGTCGGCTACCTGAAGGAACGCAAGCAGTTCAACCGCCAGGTCGGCGGCTTCCAGGCGCTCAAGCACCGGCTCGCCGGGCTGTGGCTGGAGGTGGCCGGGCTGCGCGCCGCGGCCCGCAACGCGGCCGACGCCCTGGCCACCGGCGAGGACACCGACGTGGCCGTCGCCGTGGCCCAGGCGTACGCGGCACGGGTGGCCGTCCACGCCGCCGAGGAGGCGTTGCAACTGCACGGCGGTATCGGCATGACCTGGGAGCACCCGGTCCACCTGTACCTGAAGCGGGCCAAGGCCGACTCGATCGCCTACGGCGCGGCGGGCACCCACCGGGCGGCCCTGGCCGACCTGGTCGACCTGCGAGCCCCCTGACGGCTCTCCGTCCCGCCCGCGCGTGCCCGTCCCCTCCGGGGGGGGGCGGGCACGTTCCGTGCGACCGGCTCCGTCGAGGTGAACGACCAGGGTCGGTCCGGCCAACTCCCCGCACGGATCTGCTCCCTGAGGGCACCGGGACCGCATACTCACAGGCGTCCCGTACGGCACATCCAGGGAGGCAGAGCATGGCCCTCACCACCCGACGCAGAGCCCTCACCACCCTCGGCGCCGCCTTCGCCGGCGCGGTCGCCCTGCCCGCAGCCAACGCGCTGGCGAGCGAAGGCGGGCGCGGGCCGCGCCCGTTGTGGCGCGCGCACGCCCACAACGACTACGAGCACCCCCGCCCACTCCTCGACGCCCTCGACCACCGCTTCGGCAGCGTCGAAGCGGACATCTACCTGGTCGACGGCCAACTCCTCGTCGCCCACGACCCCGAGGACCTCGACCCGGCCCGCACCCTGGAATCCCTCTACCTCGCCCCCCTCGCCGCCCGGGTCCGCGCCAACCACGGCCGTGTCTACCGGCAGGAGAGCCGCGCCCTGCAACTCCTCGTCGACATCAAGACCGAGGGTGCGTCGACGTACCTCGAACTCGACCGGCAGCTGCGCCGCCACCGGCACCTGTTCACCACCTACACCCACGGACGGGTCCTGCCCGGCGCGGTCACCGCGGTGGTCTCCGGCGACCGGGCGGCCCGCGCCCCCATGGAGGCCCAGCGCACCCGCCGCGCCTTCTACGACGGCCGGCTCACCGACCTCGGCACCCCCGCACCCGCCTCCTTCGTCCCGCTGATCAGCGACAACTGGACGCTCAACTTCACCTGGCAGGGCGTGGGCGCCTTCCCACCCGCCGAGCGGCGCAGACTGCGGGGCATCGTCGGCGCGGCGCACGCCTGCGGGCAGCGGGTCCGGTTCTGGGCCACGCCCGACATCGCGGGCCCCGCGAGGGACGCCGTGTGGACCGAACTGGTCGCCGCCGGCGTCGACCACCTCAACACCGACGACCTCGCGGGCCTGGAGGCGTTCCTCGACGCCCACCGGGGCGCGTAGGGCTCCGGCGGGAACACCACTCGTTCGGAGGACAGGTCAGCCGCCCGGACGAACCCTCCGCTACGCCACACTTGCGGCCGAACGCCGCGAAGTGGACGTGGCGGAGGAGGTTGACCATGGCCGTTTCCATCTCTGTGGTGCTGTTGCTGTTCGTCCTCGCGGTGATCTTCCTGCGCAACGGCGGGCTGAAGATCTCGCACGCGCTGGTGTGCCTGCTGCTCGGCTTCTACCTGGCGAGCACGAGCATCGCCCCGACCATCAACAGCGGCCTGACCGCGACGGCGGACATCGTGAGCAGCCTCAGACCGTAGACCGCAGGCCGTAGACCGGGCCGCGGGCGGGCTCAGGCCTCGACGACTCGTGAGCGGATGAGGAAGCGCACCCCCTCGGGCGCCTCCAGGGAGAAGCCGCTGCCGCGGCCCGCGACGACGTCCACGGTCAGCCGGGTGTGGCTCCAGACCTCGTACTGGCTGCGTGACATCCAGAACTCCACCGGCTCCCCGACGCCGTCGACCACCAGTTCGCCGAGCAGGACGTCCGAACCGCCGGTGCGGAACTCGCCCGCGGGGTAGCACATGGGGGCGCTGCCGTCGCAGCAGCCGCCGGACTGGTGGAACATCAGCGGGCCGTGTGCCTCGCGGAGGCGCCGCAGCAGTACGGCGGCCTCTGCGGTCAGCTCGACGCGGGGGGTCTCCTCGTATGTGTCGCCCATGGGGCGCATCCCAGCACGGGGAAGGTTGCGAGTGCGTTGCGCGGCTGGTGCCGCGGGCTCGGGCTTTGGTCTTTTGACATACCTATATGGCTATACCTATTATCCGCGGGTGACCGACTCCAGCACCCCCCGCCGGGACATCGACCGCGTGGCCTCCGGGCTCGCGGCGTGCCTTCCCGCGCTGCACCGGGCGCTGGACCGGCAGGTCGCCGCCGCATACCCGCGCCCCAAGCCCCCGGAGGGCCAGCTCGCCCTGCTGCGCTTCGTCGCGCAGCGCGAGGGCGCCACGGTGCGCGAGGCCGCCGAGGCCCTGCTGATGAAGCCGAACAACGTCAGCGCCCTGGTCTCCCAGCTCACCGAGCGGGGAGATCTGGAGCGCCGGCAGGACAGCGCGGACAAGCGGGTCGCCCACCTCCACCTCACGGCCACGGCCCGTCACCGGGTGTCCGAGGTGCGGGAACTCGAGACCGCGTTCATCCGCCAGGCCCTGACCTCCCTCACCGAGGGGCAGCAGGGCGCGCTCGGCTCCGCCCTCGACGCGCTCGACGCGTTGGCGCGCCACCTCCACCCCACCACCCGCTGACCGGGCGGAACCCGCGCGTTCCCGCAGGCCGCAGGCGCACCGTCGTGCCCGCGGCCGCTCCGCCCTGCTCCCGCGGACCGCCACGTCCTGGCGCACCACCCTCACGAACCTGGAAGCGAAGGCCCGTTCATGCCCTCCACCTCCGTGGCCGACCCCACCGCGCCCGCGGCCGAAACCGCCCCGCCGGCGGCCGCCGGTCGAGGGTCCAACCCGTGGCTGACCCTGCTCGCCGTCGCGTTCGGACTCTTCATGGTCCAGCTCGACGGCTCCGTCGTCGCCATCGCCAACCCCGCGATCGGCAGCGACCTGCACGCGTCGACTGCCCAACTCCAGTGGGTCACCAACGCCTACCTGCTCGCCCTGGCCGCCACCCTCATCCTGGGCGGCAGACTCGGCGACCGGTTCGGGCGGCGCACCTACTACCTCGTGGGCGTCGCCGGCTTCACCCTCACCTCCGTCGCCATCGGCCTCGCCGGCTCGGTCGAGGGCGTGGTCGCCTTCCGCGCGCTCCAGGGCGCCTTCGGCGGACTGCTGATGCCCAACACCCTCGGCCTGCTCCGCTCCGTGTTCCCGCCGAGGAAGTTCGGCATGGCCGTGGGCATCTGGGCCATGGTCTCCGCGGTGGCGACCGCCCTCGGGCCCATCGTCGGCGGGCTCCTCGTGGAGCACGTCGACTGGGAGTCCGTCTTCTACATCAACGCCCCCATAGGCGTCGCCGCCATCGTCTTCGGCGTCCTCGTCCTCCCGGAGAGCCGCGGGGCCGCCGGCCGGGAACGCTTCGACCTCCCCGGTCTCGTCCTGCTCGCCCTCGGTCTGCTGGCCGTGGTCTTCGGTGTCGTCAAGGGCGAGACCTGGGGCTGGACCTCCGCCGGAACGCTGGGCGCCGTCCCCGCCGGACTGGTCCTGCTGCTCGTGTTCGGGCGGCACGAGACCCGGACCGCGCACCCGCTGCTGCCGATGAGCCTGTTCCGCAGCCGGGCACTGACGATCGGCGCGATCATCACCGCGCTGAACTTCTTCGTCATGCTCGGAGTGATCTTCTTCGTGATGCTGTACCTCCAGAACGTGCGCGGCTTCACGCCGGTCGAGGCGGGCGTGCGCACGCTCCCGCTCAGTCTCGCCTCGCTGGTCGCCTCACCGCTGGGCGCGGCCCTGACCCAGCGCTTCGGGCCGCGGCTGACCATGCCGGTGGGCATGCTGCTCCAGGCGGCATCCTGCTTCGGCATGCTCAGCTGGCAGACCGACTCCGCCTACGCCGCGATGTGGCCGCCGTTCATCGCGCTCGGCCTCGGCGTCGGCATGGTGATGTCGGCCTCCTCGGACGCCATCGTGGGCAACGCCCCCGTCCGGTACGCCGGTGTGGCCGGCGGCCTCCAGGCGACCACCCTGCAGATCGGCGGGGCGCTCGGTACGTCCGTCCTGGTCTCGCTGATCAGCGCCAGGGTCGGCGCCACGCTCACCGGGGAGCTGACCGGTGCGGGTGCGCCGGCCGCCGTGGCCCACGGGTTGCGGGAGGCCGAGGACGCCGTGGAGATGGGCGTGGCACCCGTCTCCGGCGACCTGCCGGCCGGCCTGCGGGCCGCCGTGGTGGAGGGCAGCGGGCAGGCGTTCATGAACGGCGTCCACCTGGCCGTGGCCGTGACCGGCGTCCTCTGCCTGTTGGGCGCGGTCCTCGCCGCGGCCGGTGTCCGGCGCGCCCCGGAGGGCCCGGCGGACCACTGACGTCGGGACACGGCGGTGTTCCCACGGCGGGCGCACCGCCGTCGGCGTCCTCAGACCTCCTCGGCCACCGTGCGGGGCAGCACCGTGACCCGGCGGAAGTTGCACCCCGAGGGCGGGTCGCCGGCCGGACGGGACTGATGGGCCTTGAGCGCGATGCTCACCAGGCTCAGCAACAGATCGACGTCGGCGTCGCAGTCCAGGTGCACGGTCACCCAGCGTGAGCCGGCGACCAGCCGGATGGCGCTCGATCCGCTGAAGTCGTACTGGAAGCGCTGGATGGCCCGGTGGGTGAGGTGGAGGTCCACGTCCCGGTCCGAATGGAAGTGGACGATCTCGTCGCGGACGGAGCACAGCGCCCGTCCGGTTCCACAACTGGCCGAACCCGCGGTGAGGTCGGGCCAGGCTTGCAGCCGCTCAAAGGCGTGCTGGGCCGGAGTCATGCCCCCATCGTCGCCCGATCACCGCTTCGCAACCAGAGGTTGAGCGATTCGTAACCGGTACGTGAGGTCGGCGGGGCCCGGGGCGGGGCCACCGCCGACCTCACTCGAAAGGGGTCAGGGTGCGACGCAGCCGATCGTCCCCGAGGGGAAGTCGTTGCCCGTGGACGTGGCCGTGAAGCCGAAGCTCACGCTGGAGTCCGGTGGGATGACGCGGTTGTGGTCCACGTTCCGGACCGTCACCGTGCCGTCGCCACCTCTGGACACCGAACCGTTCCACACCCCGCCCAGCGTGGTCCCGCTGCCCGGCCGCCACTGCACCGCCCAGCCGTTGAGCGGCTCGCTGCTGTGGTTCATCACCTCCACGGAGCCTTGGAAGCCACCGCTCCAGGAGTTCTCCACGCTGTACACCGCCATGCAGGAACCGGAGTGCGTGGGCGGAGTCGTCGGGGTCGGCGTGGGCGTCGGGTCCGGGCCGGGAGTGCTTCCCGAACCGCGGATACCGGTGACCTCGCCGTTGCCGCCGTCGAAGACGACGTCCGAGCAGGAGAAGAAGTTCTCCTGGCTGTCCGAACGCACCCACTGCATGAAGATCAGCGCGTCGCCCGAGCGGCCCGAGGGCAGCGCGAGATCCCAGAAGTAGTGGCCGCCGTCGGTACCCGGCGAGCCCTGCTGCGGCGGATCGGTCACCGTCTCGATCAGCTCCAGGTCGTCCCAGCCCAGCTCGGACGTGGGCGACCAGCCCGGCTTGGTCAGATAGACCCGGAAGTCACCCGGGTGGGCCGCCCAGTTGCTGTACTGCACCTTGATCGTCTTGCCGGACGTCAGATGCGTCCGGGGCCAGTCCGCGCGGGCCGCGTTGTAGGCGGAGAAGTCGTACGGGGAACGGTCCCCGGCGCTGCACAGGGTGCCGTCCGGCACGTAACCCGCGCCGCGTCCGCCCGCGTTGGAGTCGAGTACGGCGAACCAGTTGTACAGCGGCGTCCCGCCGCTCTCGTCGAGGGCTGCCCGGCAGGCCGGGTTCGTCGGGTCGAGGGCGCCTGTGCCGGTCTTGGCGTCCAGTTGGCAGAGGTAGGTGCGGGAGCCGGGCATCATCGCCACGCCGTGCGCCTCGGCGCGCCCCTGCCCGAGCAGGAGGGTCACGCCGAGCGCGCTGAGCAGGGTGGCCAGCACCGCCGCGAGGGAGAGGAGTCTGCTGCGTCGAGCCATGGGGTCTCCTGATTCCACCGGGTTTCATGATCGGTTCATGACAATCGAGGTCGGTTCATGGCAATCAAGCAAGCGGGGGCGGGGGAGAGGAGGCGGGACGGTGGAGCCCCCGCCCGTCCGGGGGCGGGGTTTCGACCGGACGGGCGGGGGAGTGCTTACGCCGTGGTGCAGGCGGCGTCGTTCAGGCGGAAGCCGTCCGGCTCCGCGAACGTCCCGCCGTGCGCCCCCTGGAAGCCGAACGACAGGCTGCCGCCGGGAGCGATCCGGGCGTTGTGTGCCACGCCGGTGGCCGTGACCGTCCCCGAGGACGGGGTGACCGAGGCGTTCCAGGCGTTGGTGATCCGCTGACCGGAGGGCAGGGTGAAGGCGAGCCGCCAGCCGTCCACGGGCGCCGTTCCGGTGTTGGTGACGGTGACGTCCGCGGTGAAGCCGTTCTGCCAGACGTTCGTGCCGTACGACACCTCGCACGCCGTCCCGCCCGGCTCGCCGGGGTCGGGGTCCGGACCGGGGCCGGTGCCGGTCTGCACAGTGGAGGAGAAGGAGTTCACGGCCAGGCCCGCGCCGTTCTGCCAGGGCTCGAAGCCCGCCTGAACGCTCGTCAGGTACCAGTCGTCCTCGGCCAGACCGCGCGCGACGGTCGCCCGGACGAAGTCCATGACGTCGAAGCTCCAGCTGCTGATCGCCGACGGAGCCACGAAGGACAGCACGTCGTTGGAGCCGTTGCCGCCGCTCCACACCTCCCAGGTCCGGCCACCCACGGTGGCCGTGCCGACCGGGGAACCGATGGGCTGGATCGGGCCCACCCGGTTGAACCAGATCATGATCTCGGTCCGGTTGACGCCGTCGGTCCGGGGTGTCGGGTCCAGCCATATGTCGTAGGAGGCGTTGTAGACGGCGTCGCCCACGAAGCCGTACGAGATGCTGGACGGCGCGCTGGACACGGTGTTCAGCCGGGCGGGCAGGCTGGTGCCCGGCGAACAGGTGGTGTAGTGGCAGCCGTTGAAGACCGACGGATACGACTTCGGTGCCCCGTTGGTCGGCACCGCGCCGTCGGCCTGGGTGACCCGGAAGCCGCTGTCGGTCGCGGTGACGCACTGGGTGGCGCTGGAGCCCCAGCGGTTGTTCTGGACGACGTACCGTCCCTGGATCGTCGTCGTTCCGAAGGGTTCGCAGATCGTGGTGTCCGCCCGGGCCGGCGGGGCCGCGGTCACCAAGGCCGCGACGGCCGCGAAGCTCGCGAGCGTCGCGATCAGGGCCGACAAGAGGCCGCGTAAGGCGCGGACTTGGAGCGGTGGCGTTCGCATGGGGGGCCTCTCCGGGAGAGTGCGGGGGGAGGGCCGGAGCGGGAGCGCTCCCAACTCCCCACTGATGGGAG
Organism: Streptomyces sp. NPDC048171; assembly: GCF_043202655.1. Classification (NCBI taxonomy): domain Bacteria; kingdom Bacillati; phylum Actinomycetota; class Actinomycetes; order Kitasatosporales; family Streptomycetaceae; genus Streptomyces; species Streptomyces sp. NPDC048171. The sequence continues at coordinate 267,158 of NZ_JBIDAU010000009.1, read as the reverse complement.
CGCTCCCAACTACCGGTTGACTGGGGACTGTAGGAGTCGTTCATGTTCCTGACAAGACTGTGCGCAACGGAGCCGTCGCACGAATCTCGAAGCCCCAGGTGAGAGCCGAGCCCTCACCGGGAGCGCTCCCGGCGACGGCCTCGGTCAGGCGGAGTCCCGGAGTACCAGCTCGGTACGGAGGATGACGTGCCGCCAGGCGACGGGCGACTCCTCCATCTCCTCCAGCAGCAGCCGCACCATGGTCCGGCCGATCTCCTCCAGCGGCTGTCGGACGGTCGTCAGCGGCGGGTCAGTGGGCCGGGCCGGCTGGAAGTCGTCGAAGCCGATCACCGCCACGTCCTGGGGCACCCGCCGGCCCGCGGCGCGCAGCGCGCCGAGTGCCCCGGCGGCCAGGGTGTCCGAGGCGGCGAAGACCGCGTCCAGCTCCGGGTGACGGCCGATCAGGCCGGTCATCGCCCGGCGCCCGCTCTCCTCCGTGAAGTCGGCGCCCTCGACGACCAGTGAGGGGTCCGGCGTCACCCCGGCCAGCTCCAGAGCCTCCCGGTATCCGCGCAGCCGGCACTGGGCGACGTACATGTCCAGCGGCCCGCTGATGGCCCCGATCGCCCTCCGGCCCCCGTCCAGCAGATACGTGACCGCGCCGCGCGCACCCCCGGCGTTGTCGGCGTCGACGTAGGTGACGCTCTCGTCGCCGGAACGCCGCCCGAGCATCACGGTGGGCAGCCCCGCCTTGGCCAGCATGTCCGGCAGCGGGTCCGCGGCGTGCACGGACATCAGCAGCACACCGTCGACCCGCCCGCCTCGCGCGTACTCCACGAACCGCCGGCGCTCGGTGTCCGTACGGACCAGCGTGAGCAGCAGCTGCACCGGTGTGTCGGTCAGGGCGTCGCCGACGGCATGCACGATCTCGGTGAAGAACGGCTCCCCGAACAGCCGCCAGTCCGTCTCCGTCATCACCAGCGCGACGGCGTCCGCACGGTGCCCCGCCAGCGAACGCGCCGCGAGGTTCGGGACGTACCCCAGCTCCGCGATGGCCCGCTGCACGGCGCGGCGCGTCGAGTCCCGCACGCCGGCCGCGTTGTTGATGACCCTTGAGACGGTGCCCCGCCCCACGCCGGCGAGGGCGGCCACCTCCTCCAGCGTCGGCGTACCGGGACGCTGTCTGCCCATGTCCGCCCGCCTTCCCCCACGAGATCATCCGATACTACGGCGACCCGCGCCGCTCAGCGGGCGGATCGGGTGGGTGGTGCCGCTGAGCGGGGCGCCTCACTGTCGTCCGGTCCTCGTGCCCGACCCCGGTGCCTGGTCCGTGGGCTTGGCCGGGGCGGCCCTGGGCGCGGATTCGTCCGGCCCGGAGGGGGCCGTGGTGGGGCTCGCGGTCTGGTCCGTGGTGGGGGCCGCGGCGGGGCTCGCGGTCTGGTCGGTGGTGGGGTCCGTGGTCTGGTTCGTGGTGGGGTCCGCGGTCTGGTCCGTGGTGGGGTCCGCGCCCCACGCGGCGGCGCACAGGGTGCGGTCGAGGGACTCCGTGTACACGGCGGCGCCGAGCCAGGCGCGGACGAAGCGGCCGGTGTCGGCCGGGAGCAGCCGGCCGAAGGAGTCGCGTGCGCGGTCCGCCGCGGTGGTGTGCAGTTCGGCGAGAAGCTCACCCGCGGTGCCCAGGCCGTACCGCCGCAGCCGTGCGACCTCGGCATCCCGGTCGCCGGGGAACGCCAGCACCCGGCGCCCTCCGGAGACGGCCTGCATGACCCGGCGTCGCAGCAGGTGGACCGGGGCGTCGTCGACGGCGGGCGGGGGTTCGTGAGGCGGGGGGTTGTGCGGGGGAGGGGGCGGGGGTGACGGCTCGTGCGACGGCTGATGCGACGGCTGGGTCTGCTGGAGCGGCACGGTGGGCAGGTCGGCGCGGCGGAGACGGTCCAGGCCGAGATCGACGCGTCTGCCGGAGTCGGTGGGATGGCTCACGGCCAGCAGCGTGGCGCGGGGGAGCGGGCCGGGGCTGAGCCGGGCGACGACGCGAAGCCGCATGCCCGGCACGGAGGCGAGGAGGCGCAGGTTCTCGCGGTGAGGCAGCGCCGGATGGTCGTGGGCGGCGGCGAGCCGGAGCCGGAGGCCGCCGCAGTCCGCGACCAGACACTCACCCGCCGCCTCCCGGACGGTGCCGACAAGTGTGACGTCGAGGAAGAGCAGGTCACGGTCTTCCCGCGCTTCCCTTCCGTCCGGGGCGTCCCTCAGGGAGCGGGAGATCTGCTCCGGCACAGGTACCGCCCACAGGCGGTCCAGGGGTTCGCTGTCCCAGCCGACGCCGGACGCGCGCACGGCCCTTACGCCCGCGCCCGCGCCGAGGCGGCCCGTCGGGGAGACGGTCGCCCCGGACACGGCGAGTCCCGCGCGGGAGAGCTCACGGTGCGTCAGGGCCGTGTCGCCGAGGCGCACGGCCCGGTCCGCCGCGCCCGTGGCCCGCTCGGCGCCGCCCGGCGCCACGTCCGAGACCGTGTAGAGACGGCCCGCAGCATCGGCGGTCCACGTGACCGCGCCCGCGTAGCCGGTCGCCGAGAGGACCGGCTCGGCGAAGACCCCGTACAGACGCAGGGAACCGTCCGGGCTGTACGGCTGCCGTACGCTGCCGCGCAGTGCGGCGAGTTCGGGACCGGTGGCGTCGGGGAGGCGGTGCGCGAGGGCGAGTACGTCGCGCAGGGCCGCCGTGAGATCGGTGAGCCGGTAGTCGGGGTCGCCGCCGCGCGCCGCGCGCAACGCCGTGACCACGGCGACGGCCCGGCTCGCGGCCCTGGGCAGCCCCGCGAGCCGCGCGGTGTGCGCAGCCCGCAGCAACTCGGCCTGGAGCACGGCACCGGCTCCGTCGGTACCGGCCTCCAGCACCGCGGCGGCCGCGTCGTGCAGGGCGGCCGAGGCCGTGCGCTGGGCTGGGGTGGCCGCTTCGGGAGGGGCGGAGTCCTGACTGGAGGGAGCGGGCTCCTTGAGGCCCGTCGCGGGGTTTTCCGTGGGGGGCGGGGCCGTGGGGTCGGCGACCGGGGCCACGGATGCCGCGGCGGCGCGGTGCAGGCAGTCGGGCGCGAGCAGGCACCCGCAGCGGATCCCCTCGGCGCTGGTCACGACCCCGTCGGGGGCGTGCAGCTCGAGGGCGGTGTCGTCGTCCAGGGCGATCCGCACCATGTCGCCCTCCCGGGCCACAGGCCGTGCCGCCACCTTCGCGGCACCCGCGTTCAGCCGCTTGCGCAGCCTGGGCGTCAGTGCCGCGACGAGCTGGGCCGTCACCGAGGGAGCGACCTTCGGAAGGTGGGCGTTCATCCGATCTTCTCCCCTACCCAGCCGGCGAGTTCGAGGGGGCTGAGGGCGGCGACCGGCATGCCCGCCGCGACGAGCTGCCCGGCGACCGCGGTGGAGTACCGGGGCCGGCCGGTGTCGTCGAGGCTCGCGCAGCCCAGGACGTGGCAGCCGCTCCCGGCCAGGGCGCGTACCTCGGCGAGCAGGCCACCGACGGGATAGCCCTCCTCGAAGTCGCTGATGACCACCACGAGTGTGCGGGACGGCACCGTGACTAGTTCGCGGGCGTGCCGCAGTCCCGCGGCGATGTGGGTGCCGCCGCCCACGCTCACCTCGAGCAGCAGGGACAGCGGGTCGTGGACGTGGTCCGTGAGGTCCATGACCTCCGTGGAGAAGGCCAGGAAATGCGTGGACAGGGTGGGCACTCCGGCCAGGACCGACGCGGTGAGGGCGGCCCAGACCGTGGACGCCTCCATCGACCCCGACACGTCCGTCACGAGGATCAGCCGCCAGTCGGAGGCCCTTCTGGCCCGGGTACGGAAGACGGGGTGTTCCGGAACGACCAGCACCTTGCCGTCCGGTCCACGGCGTGCGGAGGCCAGGTTGGCCCGCAGGGTGCGGGGCAGGTCGAGGCCGCCTCCCGGACGGCGGCTGGGCCGCGGCAGGACGGCGCCGTGCAGCGCGGGGCGCAGCCGCGTGGCCAACTGCCTGGTCAACGCCTCCACCAGACGCCGTACCAGTGGCCGCAGCGCGGCCAGCCGTGCCTCGGGCAGACCACCCGCGTGCCGCAGGACCGTGCGCAGCAGATCGACGGACGGCCGCACACTGTCCGGGTCGAGTTCCGCCAGGACGTCCGGTCGGCCCGCCGCCGCCAGCACCTCCTCGCGGACCCCCGGCCCGAACAGCGCCCTCAGCTCCTCCGACCATTCCCTCACGCTCGGATAGGAGACTTCCCGGCCGCCACCGCCGCCGTCGCGCCCGGGGCCGTTCAGCTCACCCCGGCTGCCCTCGCCCCGTCCGCTGCCGTACAACTCGTCGAGCGCGGTGGCCGGTGCGCCGGCCGACGGGGGCAACTTGTCGGTGCGGCGGCCGAGTACGAGCCGCCAGCGGTCGACGGGAGCGAGGTGGTGGAGCGCGGGGTCGTAGGTCTCGTCCGTCGGGGAAGGGGGCGGGGTCGGGGGCCGGATCGAGAGCGGGGTGGAAGTGCGGGCCGGCGTCGAGGCCGGCGCTGAGGGCCGGCGGGACGGCGGTGCCGGGTCCGCGGGCTGGGTGGGCGAGGGCAATAGGCCGAGGCCGCCCAGCGTGGCCCGCGCCGTGAGGTCCGCTCGGGTCCACACGGCGAGGGCGGCGGGGTCCATGCGACCCAGGTCGGCCAAGTGGCCCCGCTTCGCCCTGCCGGCCGGACCTTCGATGTCCAAGCGCTCCTCGACAGCCGAGAGAAGCCGGTCGCGGGCGGCCGGGCTCAGCGTGTCGAAGCCGCCGCGCAAGGCGGGCAGCCGGTGCAGGAAGTCCCGGTCGGACAGCCCGGACACCCGGTCGAGCAGCGGCTCCAGCGCCGGTGCCGCCGATTCCAGCAGGGTGCCCGCGGCCGTGAGCAGACCAGTGAGCCGCGCGGTGAGCGCGGAGCGGGACTCGCGGTCGGTCGCCGTGTCGACCCAGGAGGCGACCCGGCGGCCGAGGACGTCCGGGTCCTCGTGCCCCAGGAGGACCCGGACCGCACCCGCGGCGCCACGCATCAAGGGCGATCCCTCCCCCGCGAGCCGGGCAAGGGCGCCGGTCAGGCGGACACCGCCGAGGACGTCCGCGCGGTGCGCGAGTTGCAGCAGCGCGTGCGCGTCCGCCGGGTCCTCGGCACCGGCGAGACCGTCCACCTGGCGCACCGCGGCTGCGGTGAGGACATCGGCCACGGCATAGGCCCGGACGGCACGGTCCTTGTCGAGGCCGAGCCCCGCGACGTGCCCCGCGCGCAGACGGTCCAGCAGGCCCAGCCCGGTGAGGAGTTCGGGCAGCGTGGCCGAGGCGGGCAGCACGTCGGCGGCCTCCGCCAGGCGGGCGTCCGTCAGCTCGGGCAGGCCGCACTCCGCCGCCTGCCGGAGTCCGTCCAGCGTCTGCGCCGCCATGGGACCGCCCTCGTCGAGCTCCGTCCGCCGGCGCTCGCGCAGGACACCCTCGGCGGCCTGGGCGGGCGTGACGCCGTGCACACCGGCCGCTGACAGCACGGCCTCGGTCGCCGGGGTCCAACGCACCTCCCACCGCGTCGTCAATGCCTCGGCGCCGCCCGTACCGACGACGGCCCTCAGCTCGCCGTACGGTACCCCGCACACCGTCAGGCGCCGCAGCAGCAGGTCGCGGTCACGGTCGAGGTCGGAGCGCAGGGGATCCAGCCGCAGCTCCTTGGCTGTCGCATGCGGTCCACTCGTCCCACCGGTTGCCCCAGGGGCCGTACCACCGGGCCTCGGGCCGGGCAGTCCCAGTCTCGACAGCTCGGTCTCGACCGCCGGGGCGAGTCCGCTGCGCGGCGCGCCCGGCGCCGGACGTCCGCCGCGGTTGCCGACGAGGACGCGCTCCATCGCGCGGGCGACGGCCCGCCCCCTGCCGTACGGCTCGCCCTGCGCGAGCACCGTCTGCACCGCCTCGACCAGTTCGCCCCGGCCCGCCGCGGGCAGCCCTCGCAACCGGGCCAGGTCCGAGGCCAACCTCGTGATCTCGCGCGCGTCCGCGGGCCCCGACGGATGCCCGAGGCCGCGCAGCTCCGCGCACACCCGTACGGCCGCGCGCGTCAGCGCCTCCTCCAGCGCGTCCGGGTCGCCCGCCGCCCGCACCACCAGGTGCTGCCACTCGGGGTCCCGGATGCCCGCCGGGTACCCGGACCGTTCGTCCAGGAGGGCGTAGGTGTACGGGATCAGGGACGTGGTCCACTCGGACTGCTCGGCGTCGCCGGGAGCACCCGGCACGGCACCGGCAGCACCCGGCACGGCACCGGCCGCACCGGTCGCCTCGGCCGCACCGGTCACCTCGGCCTCACCGGCCGGGGACAGCAGCGCCGGGGCGTGGAAGGCGCCGACGACCACGGCGGCCCGCGCGCCGTCGGCGGTGGCGGCGCCCAGACGGGACCGCATCCAGCCCTCACGCCGCAGATCCAGTTCGGGCACCCCTCCCGAGGACACGGCCTCCTCGCGCAGTGCCCACCCCGTGAGGAGCGCGGCGCGACGCAGCGCCTCCGGCTCGGATCCCGGAGCGGTGGCCTCGACGAGACGGTCCCACAGGTCCTCACCGGGGCGACCGGTGAGCCGGGCCCGGAGGGCGGTGGTGAGCCCGGAGCAGGGGGCCTCCGGTGCCGTGGGTGAGGCAGGCGCGCCCGGCCGCCTCCCCGCACGCCACGCGCGGTCGGCCAACGGCAGGTCGCACGCGACGACCGGGACACCGCGCCGGTAGGCCCAGCGCACGGCGGCCAGTTCGGGTGAGAAGTCGGCGAACGGGTAGAAGGCCGGCCCTCCGCCCTCCCGCGGACCGGCGGCGGCGAGGGCCACCGGCGCCCGTGTCTCCTCGTGTCCCAGCCACGGCAGCCAGTCCTGCATCTCGGTGGGCAGCTCGACCAGGAGGATGTCCGGTGCGGCCGCGTCCAGCAGCGCGGGCACGGCCGCGGCCAGCGACGGCGCGTGGTGCCGTACGCCGATGAGGTAGGGCGCGTCCGGGCCGGTGAGCGCGGCCACCGCTTCGTCCGGGGACGGCGACGCGGCGAGCGGGGTGGGCGGAGAGACTGACACGGGTGTCAGCCCTCCAGAACCGTGCGCAGGTCCCACAGGGTGCGCCAAGTGGCCGAACCCTGCTCCGCGCGGCGCCGGACCGGACCGTCCCAGTAGCCGCGCAGCCGGGCCGCGTCGGCCGGGTCGTCCTTGCGGACCACTCCGAGGAGGTGTCCCGGGAGCAGCCCGAGCACGTCCCGGTCCCCGGGGAAGTAGGCCGCCGCCAACCCGAGCGCGCCCGCGACGGACACGGCCTCGGCGGTGCTCATCACGGTGGACGGCCGCTCGACCTCCCAGCCCTCCGCCGAACGGCCCTCACGCAGGTCACGGAAGGCGACGACAAGCGCCTCCAGGACGGCCTCGTCCACCTGGAACGGCGCTCCGGCACGCTCGACCGAGGCCCGCGCCTGACTGCGGACCAGCGCCGTCTCGGCGTCGAGGTCCGGAATGGGGCCGACCGTCTCGAAGTTGAACCGGCGCTTGAGGGCCGCCGACATCTCGGAGACTCCCTTGTCGCGCAGGTTGGCGGTGGCGATCAGGTTGAAACCGGGCGTGGCGTGCGCCAGGGCGTCGTCCGTGCCCGAGAGTTCGGGGACGGCGATGCGCCGTTCGGAGAGCAGGGAGACCAGGGCGTCCTGCACCTCCGGCAGGCAGCGGGTCACCTCCTCGACACGGGCGATGCCGCCCCGGGACATGGCGGTCAGGACGGGGGAGGGGACGAGGGCAGTGCGGCTGGGGCCCTGGGCCAGCAGCAAGGCGTAGTTCCAGCCGTACTTGAGCTGGTCCTCGGTCGTACCCGCCGTGCCCTGCACGACCAGCCCGCTCGTGCCGCAGACGGCCGCCGACAGCAACTCGGACAGCATGGACTTGGCGGTACCGGGCTCGCCCACCAGCAGCAGTCCGCGCTCCCCGGCGAGCGTGACGACACACCGCTCCACCAGGGCCCGGTCGCCGACGAACTTGCCCTCAACCACCAGCCGGCGGGGTACGCCCACGGGTGCCCGGGCGTCATCGGGCAGCCGCAGGGCACGGCCGTCGCTGCCCATGACGAACGTGACCACGGCCCGGGGCGTGAGCCGCCAGGCGGGCGGGCGCGGGCCGTCGTCGTAGGCGGCGAGGAAGGCCAGTTCGGTGGCGTACCGGTCCTCGGGCGGGACGATCTGGCGGGTGGTGTCCGGGGAGAGCGTGGCGGTCATCGAGGGGTCTTCCGGTGGGCTCGGACAGAGGGAGTGGAGCGGTCGCGTGGCGGGCGCGAGCACATCGCCGCTGCGGCTGCGGCCGCGGCTGCGGGCGCGGGGGTGGGTGCCTGGCCGGGCGCGTGCACGGTCGTCATCGGCGACGGCCCTTCCGCGTGGCACGGGTGGTCAGTTCCTCGTAGGCGGGCGCGTCCTGGGCCCGCACCCGGTCCCAGGCACGGGCGAACAGCTCGGGTACCGGGAGCGGCGGAACCGCCCGCAGCCCTTCGCGAACCGGGTAGAGACCCTCCTTCCACGTCTCCACCGGCAGGGCGGGCGCCTTGAGGTCGCGCCAGCCGCACGGCAGGAAGAGGGAACGGCCGGCCCGCGACCGCTTGGCCTCGACCACCAGCGCCGTGGCCGCGAGTTCGGCCCGGGCCTTCTTCATCCGGGCGGGCCGCCACCCGGTCCACCGGGCGACGTTGCGGTCCGTCGGGTCGGGCAGCGCGAGCAGTTGCAGGTACAGCGCCGCAGCGTCCTCGCTCAGGCCGTGCTCCGAGGCGACCTCCGCGACGAGCGCCGGAACGCTGACCGTGGGGTCCTGCGCGGGTCCGGCGGGCCCCGCGGGGTCCTGACCGGCGGACAGGGCCCGGGCCAGTTCCTCACCCAGGACGGCCCGCAAGGCCCGCGCACCGGAACCGCGCGCGGCACCCACCAGCCCCTCCAACAGCCCGAACACGGCGTCGTCCGGCCCGGTGAGGCCCGCCGGACGCACCAGCACGGTCTCGTTGTCGCCGTGCCAGGGGCGCAGGACGAGAGCCTCACCGACCCGCGTCGTCCCGTCCGCGTCGGCGCCTCCCGAGGTGGGCAGACCGTAGGCCTTCCGCAGCTCGGCGGCGGTGGTTCCGCCCTTCTCGGTCCACCCGACGTCCAGGTCGAGCAGCAGTCCCGGGTCGGCGAGGCGGCGGCGCAGCGCGGCCAGGCCCTCCGGCAGGGCCGCGCGCAGCGGATGGCCCCAGGGCAGGGCATAGGCGAGTGAGGTGAGGGATGCGACCGCACCGGTCAGGGCGTGGCGTCCGGGTACCGCGGCGGGGTCCTCCGCGACGAGCCGGCCGTCGTTGTCGGGGCGCTGGACCGTGGTGCGACTGAGCCACGCGGTGCGTGCCGGGTTGAGGACCGCCTCCGCGGATCCGGTCGGCAGACCGTCGAGCGCGGAAGCCAGGTCCTCGGGCACACGGACGAGGGAGCCGAGGCGCGCGGCCCACGTCCGGCCCGCGGCACCCGTGTCCGGCCCGGTCGTCCACAGCTCGGCCGGGTCGTCGGGCAGCAGGGCGCCGACGAGCGCGGCCCGCTCCGTGGCGGGGAGCGTGTTCAGCATGGCATTGCCCGCGTCCAGTTGACGGGGCTTGAGCCCTACCGCGGCCAGCGTCCCGGCGTCGAGCTTCTCCGGCTGTCCGGCGAGCAGGATCGTGGCCTGGAGCGGTCCCACCCCGGCGTGCGTCGACGTGGCCAGTGCGGTGGGTGCCTCCGGCTGCCAGGGCGCGGCCCCCTTGTCCCGGACCAACCGGGTGACGGCAGCGAGGGTGTCGGCTGTGAGCGCCGGAGTGTGCCGCGTCTCGCGCTCCAGCGTGAAGTGGGCGACGGCCCCGAACACGCCCGCCGGATCGTGGTCGAGAGCCAGCCAGTTGACCCGCTCGCGTCCGTAGTCGATGTTCTGGCAGCCGAGGACGACCACGGCCCGGCCGTCCCGGCGCAGTACCTGCCCGGCCCGCTCCCGCTGGCTGCGCTTGTCGTGCGGCTCGCTCAGGACGATCTCCCGGAGCCCGTGCCCGGGTGCGGCGAGCGGCCCTTCGCCGAGGGCCTCGAACAGCAGGAGCAGCGCCTCCCTTTCGGCCGTGGGGACGGTCGGCGCCGCCGCGCGGTAGGCCAGCGGTCGCAGCACGGTCAGCAGGGACGGCCACACCAGGCCGATGCGCGGGACGGTGTGCTCGTCGCTGTGCCAGCCGTCGCGGAGGGTGTCCAGACGGGTGCGCTCGGGCAACGGCCTGCCGTCGGCGGGATGTCCCGAGAGCACGTGGTTCACGGCGCGGATCTGGCGTAGTGCCGTCCACTGGTGGTCGCCGCCCCAGGCCCCCCACATGTGGGACAGGCCCCGGGTGGCCGTGCGCAGGGTGTGGTCGTCGCCGTGCTCGGGGCGGTAGTCCGCGAACATGCCCTCGGTCCGCTTCCGTTCCCGCTTCGGCTGTTCGACGGGAGGCGTCACGAACCGGTCGACCGTGTCGGCGATCTGGAGCGTCGTGCGGACCAGGGCCGTCACACCGGCCAGGATCCGCTCGTCCGTGAGGCCGGGCAGAGACCGGGAGACGGCCTGCCGCACGACCTCCTCGGCGGACGGCACGGTGGGCTTGACCGCGGTGGTGCCGCCGTCCGGCCCGTCGCCCTCGCCCGCGGCCTTCACCAGCGCCTGCCGGTCGACCAGTGCACGTGCCGCCTCGCTCAGTACCTGGGCGGCCTGCTCGTCGGTGCAGGCCCGCAGTACCCTCGACGCGCCCTCGTCCCGCGGGCGCAGGGCGTGCCAGAAGGCGACCGGCGGCACCAGCGGGGTACCGGCGGCGAACTCACCGCCGCGCTCGTGCGGTGTCACCCGGCCGAGTTCACCGGCCCGCGTACCTTCGTCCTGCGCGAACAGCGTGATCTGGCGTCGCGTCCGGGCGACGACGGGGGCGGCGCCACCGGGCAGCCGCAGCGCACCGAGCGGGACGAGACGTTCGCTGTGCCGGGCGGCGGTGAGCGTGACGGTGCGTCCGTCGGGTGTCCCCGTGGTCGTGCGCGCCTCGTCGGCCTCGTCCTCGGCACGCACCCAGCGGCCGAGTACGGTGCCATCGGTGCCGAACGGGCTCTGCTCCAAACCGGGTTGCAGGGGCAGCACCTCGCACCGGTCCTGCAACAGCGACGCGCCGTCCCGGATGCCGGAGCGCAGGAGGACGGGCAGGGACGCGCGCCCGTGTGAGCCCGTCGCCGGGTCGTACTCCAGCCACACGTGCTGCCGTCCGTGCCGGCCCTGGCGCCAGTACGAGGTGCCGTCCCCGATCACCGGACGGGTGGTGGGCAGGACGGTGTCCCCGGCGTGCAGGGTGCGACCGCCGGTGGCGCGGCCCCCACCGGGCAGCGGGACGGACGGGGCGACCGCGTCGTCGTTGCGCCACCAGTGCGAGATCCGCTCACCGGTGAGGGTGACCACCTCGGACGGCCGGTTGGACCAGTAGCCGCGCTGCTTGCCGTCGTGCCACCACACCACCAGCAGCTCGCCGTCGCTGTAGCGGAACTGCGGGCGTTGCCAGCGGTCCAGGTCGGCAGGGAGGCGCGCGTCGTGTTCGAGGAGAATCGCGTCCGGGCCCACGACGACCGCCTTGTGCCCGCGGCTGAGGATCAGGCAGGGCCACGCCTCGTTCACGATGAGCGTGTTGTCGCGATCCTTGCTCTGGCGGGTCTCGGTGTCGAGGATCCGCAGGGCTTCTTCGAGGGCGGGCCAGCCGAGTTCGTCGAGGATGCCGGCCCGCAGGGTACGGGCGAGCAGCGGGGCCGTCTCGCAGGCGGCGGCTCGGGCGACGGCTGCCGGGTTGACCCGGGGCGCGACCGGCCGGAAGGGGCTCAGCCGGTGCAGTGCCTCGCGGGCGCCGGGCAGTCCCCTCGCGTCGGCCAGTTGCCCGACCGCGCCGTCCAGCCACTCCCGCAGTACGTCGCGGAGTACGGGGTGGTCGGCGAGGTGCTCCAGTACCGAGCCCGACTGCCGGTGGTGGCTCGTGGCACCGACCGCCCTCAGCAGGAGGGGCCGAAGCCTCGGGTCCGCCGCGAGGGCTGCCAGATCGCGTCGTCCGGGATCGGTGTCGCGCACCCAGCGGTCCAGCCCGAGGTGGACCTCGGTGCCGGGATCCGGGAGCGCGAGAGGGATGTCCAACGCCACGCACAGGTCCAGCAGGCCGATGTCGGCACCCACCTGCCGACGGCCGGTGAAGAGGTCGACGGTCCGCCCGTCGGCCCTCAGCCGGGCCGCCATCCGGGAGACGAGAGCGAGCGTGGTGGGGGAGCTGTCGCACGTCGTGGCACCGTGCTTGCGATGGGCGGCCCAACGGCCGAGCCAGGCCGCGGCGTCAACGGCGACCGTCGTGTCCTCCCCGGTGAGCAGCCGGTCGGCGCCGCACTCGGTGAGCAGCGCCAGCCAGAACTCGTCGCTCTTGGCACCGCGATCGAGCCCGGCAGGCATGATCTCCAGCAGCCGCTCACGGACGGCCGGCCGCCGCTCGGCCAGGGCGGTCAGGGTCGTGCGGTAGGCGGTCCAGAAGGAGGCGGGTGCCCGGACGGCGGCGGGCGAGGCGACCAGGTCGGCGACGAGATCGCCCTCCGTCTCCACCTTGGGCAGTCCGGCCGCCTTGATCAGCACACGCGCGTCCTGCGGGAGAGACGCGTACGGCGGCATGCCGGCCGCGCAGCGCTCCACCGCCAACTGCCGGAACTGGGCCCACGCCTCGGCGGCGTCCAGCCGGTCGGCGAGATCCTTCACATGCTGCTTCAGCGCCTTGACCGTGAGCGCCCCGGCGAAGGCGAACTCCAGGAAGACCGCCCGCTGCCGGTCCTCGTCGACGGTGAGCGCGTGCACCCGCTCGGCGTCACGGGCCTTGCCGAAGAAGGCCGCGGCGTACGTGGTGTTGTCGTACTGGAGGAAGATCCGCGCGGCCTGCTCGTAGAAGGTGGGCAGGAAGTGGGGCACGGCCCGGCCGAGCCGTTCGCCGAGCTGCTCGAAGCCCTCCTTGGCGGTGCCGGGGCGGGACTTGGCCTGGCGCGCGAGCCGCTCGACGTCCTTGACCAGGGCGAGCGCGTGGTGCCCGTTGGCCGGGTCGTTGACCAGCGCCCAGGCGGGGAAGCCGAGGGTCTCCCGCCTGATCTGCCCGACCTCCTCGGTCTCCGCGTCCCGCACGAGTCCGAGGAAGTCCAGGGCGAGGTCCTCCGCCTCACCGAGGGTGCCGGGCACGAGCCGGACGACGCTCCGGTCGCCGAGCGCGGCATGGCTGTAGGTGCGCACAGTGAGCGTGTCGGCGTCCTCCCGCCGCGTACTGCCCGGCGGCAGGAGGGCCCCGGCGTCGAGCAGGCCGGCGATGGTGGCGTCGTCGTGGGCGGTGCCCCCATCCGCGGCGGTGCCCCCGCGTGCGGTGGTGTGGGCGTCGGCCGCCCCGGTGGCGTTCACGGTGTTCACGCGGCGCGCTCCTCGTCCTCGATGTCGCGGCCCGCGTACAGCGCGGCGGCCATGCGCATGCCCTCCGACCAGGCCACCGGCCCGATCCGGCCCAGCCTCAGCTCGCGTCCCGCGGCGTCGGCCCAGGTCAGCGGGCCCGTCTCGGTCTCCTCATAGCTGTCGTAGTCGCCGACCCACACCCGGGCCTCCACGCTCCGGCCGTCCTCCCAGGCGGAGCAGACGGCGTACCCGCCGCGCACGCGGTGGCCCAGCTGGGTGACCCGCCCGTGCAGGAAGCGCAGTTCCTTGAACGTGCCGCCCGCGTACTGCTCGACGGACGTGGCGTCGGCGTCCAGCGCCGCGGGGCGGTGCCACACCTCGCGGAAGAGCTGCTGGGCCCGCTGCTCGACGCCGAGTTCGACGGCGAACTCCCGCAGATCCTCCAGGTCTTCGAGGAGCACGGGGTGCGGCAGACGGACGAGGGAGGGGGAGATGCGCACCGTGTCCCCGTCGAGGTCGACGAGGCCGAGACCTCGCTCGGGGTCGGCGTCCCGCAGGAAGCCCGCGACCTCGCCGTCGGCGCCGGTGACGACGAGATCGCGCAGCGCGGACCGCCAGGCGGGGTCGGCCCACACCCGGGTGAGGACGTCGAGGGGAACGGGCAGCGACCGCACCATCCATCGCTCGACGTCGGTGAGGCACTGGCGTTCGTGCCGCTCCAGCCACTCGACGAGCTGCCGCAGCCCGACCACGGCCGGATCGTCCGCGAGCTTGGCCGGCACCGACTTCAGCCGTCGCCCCGCCGCGTTGTGGCAGACCACCTTCCCGTCGTCCAGGGCGACCTCGTAGTCCCCGGCCGTCACCCACCCCATGAGTGCCTCCCCGCACCGCAGTGATCAACTGCTGAAAACTGTAGGCGAGACCACTGACAACGCGGTCGGCGCAGGGGACGGCCGGGGCGGAGAGGCGGGCCTGGGCTGCCCTCAGTCGTCCAGGCGGACCGGCATCAGCAGCGAGAACGTGTCCTCCTCGTCGGTCCGCCGGATCGCGAGCGGCGCGGTGGGGGCGCCCAGCTCCAGCACGAGCTGGTCCCGCCCCGCGGCGGCGAGCGCGTCCAGCAGGAACCCGCGGTCCACGGCGACGACGTCCCGGCCCTCGTCGCCCTCCCCGCACACGGCCACGGTTCCGTCCTCGGCCACGTCGAGCACACTCATCTCCCGCGCGGTACCGCCCTCTTCGCGCACCTCACCGGCGCGGACGGGCCCGTCCTCCAGGGCCGTCCGGAAGGCGGCCACGTCGACGACGGCGCGCCGTCCGGCCGGCAGTCGCACCAGCCGCCGGTAGTCGGGGAAGTCGTACGCGAGGCGCGGCCCGGCCGCCTGGCGGTCCCCGGCCTCCACCGTGACCCGGTCACCCTGCACGCCCAGGTGGACGGGCCCGTCGCCGCCCAGCAGGGCGCGCATGGCGTCCACGAGCGGGGCGGGCACGATGACCTGGTCACGTGGCCCGCCGTGCCCGGTGGCACTCGTGCGCGCGACGGCCATCCGGTACCGGTCGGTGGCCACGACGTGCAGCGTGTCGCCCTCCATGTCGAACAGGACCCCGCCGAGCATCGGCAGCTCGGGGTCGGCGCCGACGGCGAACCGGACCGCGTCGAGCGCGGCGGCCAGCCCGTCGGCGGGGACGGACAGCCGGACGGTGTCGGTACGGGGCGAAGCGGTCATGGGATTCTCCCTCTGGTCGAGCAGGACTCGGAGTGCGGAGAACTCGCTGCGGGCATCGGCCAGCCCACGTTCGAGCCGGCGCAGGTGCGCCTGGAGGAGCCCGCGCACGAGGTCCGTGTCCGAGCCGGACCAGCCGGCCAGCACCAGCCGGATGTCCGCCAACGGCATCCCGGCCCGCCGCAGCCGCGCCAGCAGCCGGGCCTCCTCCAACTGCCCCGGCGCGTACCAGCGGTAGCCGCTCACCGGATCCACCCAGGCCGGCACCAGTACACCGGCGCGGTCGTAGAACCGCAGGGCGCTCACGCCCAGTCCGCTGTCGCGGGCCATCTCCCCAATGCTGCGCATCTCGCTCTCCACGTCCGGAACCCTGGGCCCTTGACCAGGTCGAGGGTCAATCCCGGACCGGATGCACCGGGCCCCCCTCAGGACGCGCCCTCGCGTCTGCCATTCTTGCGCCGTGCAGAAGCCCAGCGCCGTCACTCCCGACGCTCCCGCACCGATACGCATGCCACTCCTCACCCAGGAGTGGCTCGACCTCGCCTTCGTCCACTGGGCCGTGGATCCCGCCGACGTGGCGGGACTCATGCCGCGCGGCACCGTCCCCGACACGCACGACGGGCTCACGTACGTCGGGCTGGTCGCCTTCCGGATGCACAGGGTCGGCTGGTTCCGGTTGCCCGGGGTCCCGTACCTGGGCTCGTTCCCGGAGACCAACGTCCGCCTGTACAGCGTGGACGCCCATGGCCGTCGCGGCGTGGTCTTCCGGTCGATGGACGCCTCGCGGCTGATCCCGGTGGTGATGGGGCGCGTCGCCTTCCGGCTGCCCTACCTGTGGTCCCGGATGAGCGTCCGCACCGTCGGCGACACCGTGTCCTACACCAGCTCCCGCCGCTGGCCCGGCCCGCGTGGGGCCCACAGCCGGATCACCGTACGGCCCGGCGAACGCATCCACGAGCCGACCGCCCTGGAGCACTTCCTCACCGCCCGCTGGGGCATGCACAACATGTTCTTCGGCGGGGCGGCGTACCTGCCCAACCATCACCCCCGCTGGCCTCTGCACCGGGCCCGGCTCGTCAGGTGCGACGAGGACCTGGTCGCGGGCGCCGGGATCGAGCCCCCCACCGGTGCCCCGGTGAGCGTCCTGTACTCGCCCGGCGTCCCCGTCCGCCTGGGCCGCCCCGCCCTCGCGGCGAAATCGTGACCCCCACCGATTCCTACGTCGACGCGGGCGGGCCCGGGGAGCGGAGCACCAGCAGGGTGATCTCGCTGGGGGCGAAGACGCGGAACGGCGGGCCCCAGAAGCCGGTGCCGCGGCTGGTGTAGAGGAGCGTGCGGGAGCCGTGCTCACTGAGGCCGGCGAGGGCGGGCTGGTCGAGGCGGACGAGGTGGTGGAAGGGCCAGATCTGCCCGCCATGGGTGTGACCGGAGAGCTGGAGGTCGATGCCGGCGGCTGCCGCGCGGTCGACGAACTTGGGCTGGTGCGCCAGGAGCAGGACGGGCAGGTCGGGGTCGGCGCCGTCCAGGGCCCCGGCGAGGTGGGCGCGGTGGCCCGCCAGGCCGGAGGACTCGGCGGTGACGTCGTCCACCCCCGCGACCACGAGGGTGTCGCCTCCGCGTTCGAGCAGCACATGGCGGTTGCGCAGCGGCTCCCAGCCCAGCTCGTCCATCAGGTCGACCCAGCCCTGCGCCTCGCTGTAGTACTCGTGGTTGCCGGTGACGTAGACCCTGGCATGGGTTGCCCGGACGGTCCCGAGCGGGGCGGCCTGGGCGCGGCGGCGTTCGGCCGTGCCGTCCGCGATGTCACCGGTGTGGCAGACCAGGTCGGCCTCCAGGGTGTTCACCGTCTCGCACACCCGCGCCGACCAGCGGGCGCGATCGAGGGGACCGTAGTGCGTGTCGGTGATGAGGGCGACGCGAGTGCCGTCCAACCCGGTTCCCAGCCTGGGGAGTTGCACGTCGAGCCGGCGCACGCGTGGCACGCGGCGGGCCTCGGCGTACCCCCAGGCGAGCAGTACGGCGGTCACGCCGAGAACGGCCCAGGTGACGATGCGGGCCCGGTCCTGCCCCTCGCCGACGCCCGCCACGGTCAGGGCGAGCCGCAGGAGGACGCCGAGCAGGACGGACCACGTGAACAGAACCCAGCCGACGCCCAGCAGGGTGTCTCCGACGATCGCCGCCCGGTCCTGCTGACGCCGGCCGTGGCCGCGCGCCATCGCGAGCGGCATCCCGACGAGGCCGAGCACGAACAGTGCGCTGGCGACCAGCGTGACGGACAGCGGCCAGTGCTGCCCGGCGTACAGGAGCACCCAGCAGGGCACGGCCCACAGGAGAACGGGGGCGACCAGCGGGAGGTAGCGCATCAGGCGGTGCAGTCGGCTCTGCCGCGCAGTTCCCGCTTCGCTGTCGGCGGGTCGGGTGTCGCTGGTGTCGCTGGTGTCGGTCACGCTGCCCCTCTCTGACCATGGCGGCCGTCTCGCGCACTGTATCCGGTCGCCCTCGGGCAGACCGGACCGGCGGTGAGGGGCACCGCACGTCGGGAACCCGACCCCGGGCTCTGGAAGAATCCGAGTTTCCGAGCGCTGCAAGAACAGAGAAGGATCTTCGTCTGCCGGTGCGCGGCGGGCCCCGTGCTAGCGTTGAGCGTTTGCAGGGTCGCTGTGTCGGTACTCCGTCCGGTGTTCCTTGCTGTTGACCGCGTCCCCGCCGCGCCTTCCTCGGTACGGTCCCTTCGGAGGAAGGCTCTCTGTGAGCGAATCAGCACGTGTCGATGCCCGGCGGCAGGACAGTGTGTCCGAGGCGGCGAGCGCCGCTTCGACGCAGCCCACGGTGGCGTCCTTCGCACAGCTGGGGCTACCGGCCGAGCTTCTGCGGACGCTGGACGAGCACGGTGTGACTGTGCCCTTTCCCATCCAGGCGGCGGCGCTGCCGAACGCGCTCGCGGGACAGGACGTCCTGGGCCGGGGCCGTACAGGTTCCGGCAAGACACTCGCCTTCGGCCTGGGGATGCTCGCCCGGACGGCCGGGCAGCGCGCGCAGCCCAAGGAGCCGCTGGCGCTCGTTCTGGTGCCCACCAGGGAGCTGGCACAGCAGGTCGGTGAGGCACTCACCCCATACGCCGAGGCGCTGCGGCTACGGCTCGCGACCGTGGTGGGTGGAGTGTCCATCGGACGGCAGACCGCCGCGCTGCGGGACGGCGCCGAGATCGTCGTCGCAACGCCCGGCCGGCTGCACGACCTCATCGAGCGCAAGGGCTGCCGACTGGGACGAGTCCGCATCACGGTCCTGGACGAGGCCGACCAGATGTGTGACATGGGTTTCCTGCCGCAGGTCACCGAGATCCTGGACCAGGTGCGTTCCGACGGGCAGCGGATGCTGTTCTCCGCCACCCTCGACCATGACGTCGACCACCTGGTGCAGCAGTACCTGCGCGCCCCCGCCGTCCACTCCGTGGACCCCTCGTGCAGCGCGGTGTCCGCGATCGAGCACCACGTCTTCGTCGTGCACGACCCGGACCGGTACGCCGTGGCCACGGAGATCGCCGCCCGGGACGGGCGCGTCCTGATGTTCCTGGACACCAAGCACGGCGTCGACCAGCTCACGCGGCATCTCCGCGCCAGCGGCGTGGCCGCCGCCGCACTGCACAGCGGGAAGTCCCAGCCGCAGCGCACCCGGACCTTGGCCCAGTTCAGGAACGGGCAGGTCACCTCACTGGTGGCGACGAACGTCGCCGCACGCGGCCTGCACGTCGACGACCTCGACCTCGTGGTCAACGTCGACCCGGCCACCGACCCCAAGGACTATCTGCACCGCGCCGGCCGCACGGCTCGGGCCGGTCGCTTCGGCACCGTCGTGACACTCGTACTGTCGGGGCAGCGCCGCGAGACGAGCCAGGTCATGACGGACGCCGACGTCGCTCCCAAGGTCACCAAAGTGCGGTCGGGCGAGGCGGAACTGAGCCGGATCACCGGCGCAAGGGCTCCCTCCGGAGAGCCTCTCGACGGCGGGTCGCCTGCATCGCGCCCCAAGAACCACAACGCCCCGTTCCGCGGCCTGGGCAGCGCCAAGGACGCGAAGAGCGGATCCGGTGGCAGGTCGTCGCGCAAAAGCAGCGAGGCCCGCAAGCTCGCGGAGGCCCGCAAGGCGGCTCGGGTGCGGCGCGGCGGCTGAGCCCGGCTTCCCGGAGGCCGAGAGGTGTGTTCGTCTGCGCTGCTGGACGGACCTGCGGGACGGGATACCGGCCGGGGGATCAGCCGCAGTCGTCCCGCTTGTCGAGGGGACGGCCAGGCGAGGACACCGACCTTGCGCGGCGCACGGCCGGCGTCCTGGAAGCGCACCGACCTTGCGCGGCGCACGGTCGGCGTCCTGGAAGCGGTCCATGCCGGCTCGACCACGGACCAGCCCGGCTCGTGCTCCGGGCTGTGGCTCAGGCGTCGATGATGACCGGGATGATGAGGGGCTTTCGGCGGTGGGTGCGGAACGCCCAGTTCGCCACGGCGCGAGCGAGGAGCTGTTCGAGTTGGCGCGCGTCCCCGACGCCTTCCTCGGCCGCGGTCGCCAGGGTCTTCTCGATGACGGGGATGACCGGTTCGAAGGTGGTGTCGTCGTGGACGAAGCCGCGGGCCAGGAAGTCGGGGGCCTCGGCGAGGGCGCCGGTGTCCGCGTCGACGATCGCCACCACTGTGACGACGCCTTCCTCCGCGAGGGTGAGGCGGTCCTTGAGGGACGCCTCGGTGGCGCCGCCGACTTCCATGCCGTCCACGTAGACGTTGCCGGCGGGCACCTTGCCGGTGATGGAGGCCCGCCCGGCGACGAGGTCGACGACGACGCCGTCCTCGGCGATCACGACACGGTCGGGATCGACGCCGGTACGGACGGCGAGGTCGCCGTTGGCCTGCAGGTGGCGCCATTCGCCGTGCACGGGCATGACGTTGCGCGGTTTGACGATGTTGTAGCAGTAGACGAGTTCGCCGGCGCTGGCGTGCCCGGAGACGTGCACCTTGGCGTTGCCCTTGTGGACCACGTGGGCGCCCCACCGGGTGAGTCCGTTGATCACCCGGTAGATGGCGTTCTCGTTGCCGGGGATGAGGGAGCTGGCGAGCAGGACGGTATCGCCCTTGCCGATGCGGATCATGTGGTCGCGGTTTGCCATCCGTGACAGCGCGGCCATCGGTTCGCCCTGGGAGCCGGTACACACCAGAGTGATCTTGTGGTCCGGGAGCTTCTCCAGCTCCTTCGTGCTGACGACCAGACCGGACGGGACCTTCAGATAGCCCAGGTCGCGGGCGATTCCCATGTTGCGGACCATCGACCGGCCGACGAAGGCGACCTTGCGGCCGTGCTGGTGGGCGGCGTCCAGGACCTGCTGGATGCGGTGCACATGGCTGGCGAAGCTGGAGACGATGACCCGGCGCGGCGCGGTTCGCATCACCTGCTCGATCGCCGGGTTCAGCTCACGCTCAGAGGTGGTGAAGCCGGGTACTTCGGCATTGGTGGAGTCGGTGAGGAACAGATCGACGCCCTCCTCGCCGAGGCGGGCGAAGGCGCGCAGGTCGGTGATGCGGTCGTCGAGAGGGAACTGGTCCATCTTGAAGTCGCCGGTGTGCAGCACCATGCCGGCGCCGGTGCGGATCGCGACCGCGAGGCTGTCCGGGATGGAGTGGTTGACCGCCACGAACTCGAGGTCGAAGGGTCCGAAGCCGCGCCGGTCGCTCTCCCGCACCCGTTTTGTGCGCGGCCGGATGCCGTGTTCCTTGAGCTTGGCCTCCAGGAACGCGAGCGTCAGCTTGGAGCCGACGACGGGAATGTCGGACCGCTCGCGCAGCAGATACGGCAGACCGCCGATGTGGTCCTCGTGGCCGTGGGTGAGCACCACGGCCACGATGTCGTCCAGCCGGTCCCGAATCGAGGTGAAGTCCGGCAGGATCACGTCCACGCCTGGCTGGGTCTCCTCGGGGAACAGCACGCCGCAGTCTACAATGAGCAGCTTGCCGGCGTACTCGAACACGGTCATGTTGCGGCCGATCTCACCCAGGCCGCCCAGGGCGATGACCCGCAGCCCTCCTTCGGGAAGGGGCGGCGCGGCTTTCAGCTCGGGGTGTGGATGGCTCATACCTTGACGGTACCCGGAGAGCGGGACGAGGTGATCCATTGCCTGTGCGATCTCTCCGTCCCGCGGGGCGCGGCACCCTCACCGGCTGTCCCGGGACGACCGCGTCACGTCGGCAGCCGGTACAGCGACTGGTGAAGGCGGGACCGCCTTCCGTGGGTGAACCGGCGGGGCATCCGATCGCTGTCTCACCGAAAGGACCACTCGATGCGGAGCGGCAGCAGGATGGTCGAGCCTGTGCACCCGAGCGGTTCTGCGCGGAGGCCGCCCGCAGAGCGCGTGTCCGGGTCCTTCAGCGAGCGGTGCGGGCCAGGAGCCCGCGGCTGAACCGCCCCGAGGGGCGACGCGAAATCGTCCGATGCCTCGAACGATACGCTGCCCGGGAGGTCCTCCACCTGGTCAGGCCCGCGCAGCCATGCCCGACCTCAGGGGAACATTCTGACGGGACCGCGGTGCGGCATACTTTCCCGATGGGTTCACGCACTTCCCCGATCAGCGGGCCGATCACGATACGGAGGGCAGTCGCGCGGGATGCCAAACGGCTCACGCGGCTGGTACGTGGCTCCGGCGCCTACGAGGGCAAGTACGCGGCCGCAGTGGCGGGCTACCGGGTCGGTCCTGATTACATCGAAGCCCACCGCGCCTTCGTAGCCGTCGGTGCCGACGAGCATGAAGGCCGGGTCCTCGGGTTCTACTCGCTCGTCCTTGCACCGCCGGAGCTCGATCTGCTGTTCGTCGCCGACGAAGCGCAAGGCCGCGGTATTGGACGGCTGCTCGTCGAGCACATGCAGTCCGAGGCCCGTGCGGCCGGGATCGACCGTGTCAAGGTCGTGTCGCATCTTCCCGCCGAAGACTTCTACCACCGCGTGGGTGCGGTGCGGACCGGGACCGCGCGCGCGAACCCGCCCGCCGTGCCGTGGGATCGTCCCGAGTTCGAGTTCTGCCTTGCTTCGGCATGACGCGGTATGCCGGTTCGCGGAACACCGGCTTCGTCTGCATGGCTGCTGCCAGAGTTCGGCGCGCGGCTGCGGACCGTCATGACGACGCTGCCCAGGTCGATGTCGAACGCACACACGTCGTAGCCGGCGTGCGCCGGACGGCGGCACGAGGGTCGCGAAGCGCACCGCCTTGGCGCAGCCGTTCTCAAGTGCCGTCAGATCGGCGGGCGTGACCCCTACGTGGTCCACGAGCTCGCCCACGGACATCTTCCGTCTGGCCGACATCACGTTGATGTCGGCAGCGATCGGCATCAGATCACCTCGTTCAGCTCAGCCTGCATCTGCGACGCTTCGACGTCGCGCGCGACGGCCTGGGCGAGCAGCATCCGCAGCACGAGGACGATGAGCGCGACCCCCAGGATGGCCACACCGATCCCGCCCATGATGACGGTGACGCCCGGGTCGTCCCGTTGGCCCGGCGCATTGATGATCGTGACCGCGAACCACAGGAGGGCAGCCCCGACGAACGCGCCGATCACGCCGTCCACGTACCGGAAGGCGGCGTGGGAGAACACCGTTCCGCGTCTCACCATCGTCGCCAGCCGCCACAGGCAGATCAGGGCGACCTGGGCCGACAGCATGCCCAGGACCGTGATGACCCGCAGCGGGGTCAGCGGGAGTGACCCGTCCTCGGGGTCGCTCCCGCTGGCCAATGTCCACACCATCAGTGCCTGCACGAACACGGTGCCGACGAGCAACAGCACGAGCACGGCGCCCAGTGCACGCACGGCCAGCTTTCCCATGACCCACCTTCCCATCGAAACGCGATGGGAATCTATCGAAAGTCGATAGATGCAGCAAGAGCTGAGAAAGGTGAGCGGCACATCGCGCGACGACATGCCGTTGCCGCCCCCTGTGGTGTGGCGCGGTCGCACGAACCATCTTGATCTAACTCCGGGAGGGGCGTTGCTCGCCCACCGCGGATCCGACTGGGCGGCTTCGCCGCCCGTTCCTCGACCGTGCTTTTAGGGCAACTCAGCTATATAGGCGTTGACTTCGGCCCCCAGGGCCGTCGCAAGCATCCGCCGGCCCTCTCCCGGACGATCTAGAAGAAGCCCAGCTTCTTGGCCGAGTACGACACCAGCAGATTCTTCGTCTGCTGGTAGTGCTCCAGCATCATCTTGTGGTTCTCCCGGCCGATGCCCGACTGCTTGTACCCGCCGAAGGCGGCGTGCGCCGGGTACGCGTGGTAGCAGTTGGTCCACACGCGTCCCGCCTGGATCGCGCGTCCCGCGCGGTAGGCGGTGTTCATGTCGCGGGTCCACACCCCGGCGCCGAGGCCGTACAGCGTGTCGTTGGCGGTCTTGATCGCGTCGTCGAAGTCGTCGAAGGACGTGACCGAGACCACCGGGCCGAAGATCTCCTCCTGGAAGATCCGCATGCGGTTGTGGCCCTCGAAGATGGTCGGCTGGACGTAGTAGCCGCCCTTCAGCTCGCCGTCGTGCTCGATGCGCTCGCCGCCGGTGAGCACCTTGGCGCCCTCCTGCCGGCCGACGTCCAGGTAGGAAAGGATCTTCTCCAACTGGTCGTTGGACGCCTGCGCGCCGATCATCGTGTCCGTGTCCAGCGGGTGACCCGGCTTGATCGACCGGGTGCGGGCGACGGCGGCCTCCATGAACTCGGCGTAGTTGCCGCGCTGGATCAGGGCCCGGGACGGGCAGGTGCAGACCTCGCCCTGGTTGAGCGCGAACATCGTGAAGCCCTCGAGCGCCTTGTCGCGGAAGTCGTCGTCCCGCGCCCAGACGTCGTCGAAGAAGATGTTCGGCGACTTGCCGCCCAGCTCCAGCGTGACCGGCTTGATGTTCTCCGAGGCGTACTGCATGATCAGCCGCCCGGTGGTGGTCTCCCCGGTGAACGCCACCTTCGCCACCCGAGGGCTGGACGCGAGCGGTTTGCCCGCCTCCACGCCGAAGCCGTTGACGACGTTGAGGACACCGGGCGGCAGCAGGTCGGCCACCAGGCTCAGCCAGTAGTGGATCGACGCCGGGGTCTGCTCGGCGGGCTTGAGCACCACCGCGTTCCCGGCCGCGAGTGCGGGGGCGAGCTTCCAGGCCGCCATCAGGATCGGGAAGTTCCACGGGATGATCTGGGCGACGACACCGAGTGGCTCGTGGAAGTGGTACGCCACGGTGTCGTCGTCGACCTCGCTGAGCGAGCCCTCCTGGGCGCGGACCGCTCCGGCGAAGTAGCGGAAGTGGTCGATGGCCAGCGGGATGTCGGCCGCCAGTGTCTCGCGCACCGGCTTGCCGTTCTCCCAGCTCTCGGCGACCGCCAGACGCTCCAGATTCGCCTCCATGCGGTCGGCGATCTTCAGGAGGATGTCGGAACGCTCGGTCACCGAGGTGCGGCCCCAGCCCGGCGCGGCCTCGTGTGCCGCGTCGAGCGCCCGCTCCACGTCCTCCGCCGTTCCCCGCGCGATCTCCGTGAACGGCTGGCCGTTCACCGGTGACGGGTTCTCGAAGTACTGTCCGCGGGCCGGGGGCACGTACTCGCCGCCGATGAAGTGGTCGTAGCGGGACTGGTAGGAGACGATCGCGCCCTCGGTGCCGGGCGCCGTGTAACGGGTCATCCTGAATGCCTCCTCGTCGGGCGCTGCCCGCCGTTGGACAGCTCTGCGCTTGAGGCTAGGCAGCGGGACGTTGCAGTCACGTTGCGTCGGCGGCGGTCACCACGGGCCCGGCGCCGTCAAATCCGACTCCAGCGCGGCGAGCCGCGACCGGGTCGCCGCCGTGGGCCGGACCGTGGCGAGTGCGCGCCAGACGTCGAGATCGTCCTCACCCCACGCCGCGTGCGCCCAGTCGGCCAGCAGGTCGGGATCACGGCGGGCGATCAGCGCGGCCCGCAGCCCGTCGGCGAGGCGGCGCCGGAGCCGCACCACCGCCGGAGCCTGGGACCCGGGCAGCAGCGGACCGGCGTACGCCGTCGCCGCCCCGGTGACCGCTCCCGCCCGCAGACGACGCTCGACGACGGCCGCGTCGGACTCCACGGGCAGCGTGAGCCGGTACGGCCGGGACGCCAGCCGTCCCGGCCCCACGATGCCGCGCAGCCGGGCCAGCTCGGCCCGCAGGGTCACCGGCGGCACCGTCTCGTCCTCGTACAACGCGCACAGCAACTCGTCACCGGTCAGGCCCTCCGGATGCTGGGCCAGCAGCACGATGATCTCGCTGTGCCGTCGGCTCAGCCGGACCCTGCGACCGTCCGCGCTCAGCAGGGCCTCGTCACGGCCCAGCGCGGTCAGCTCGGCGGCCTCGCCCGCGGGTGCCTCCGGAGCGAGCAGCGCCAGCTGTGTCTCGGCGGCACGCGCCACCGCCTGTACGAAGCCCAGGCTGTGCGGGTGTGCCAGCCCGTCCCCGCCGGTGATGTCCACGGCGCCCAGTACCCGCCCGGTGCGCGGATCGTGGACCGGAGCCGCCGCGCACGTCCACGGCTGCACCCGGCGTATGAAGTGCTCGGCCGTGAAGACCTGGACCGGACGGCCCACCGATATCGCCGTGCCCGGCGCGTTCGTCCCGACCGCGGACTCCGCCCACCGGGCACCCGGCACGAAGTTCATCCGTCCCGCCCGGCGCCGAGTGGCCGGATGCCCTTCCACCCAGAGCAGTCTGCCGTGCGCGTCGCACACGGCGAGCAGATGCTCGCCGTCGGCGGCGAAGGTGCCCAGGAGTTCCCGGATCAGCGGCATCACGCGCGCCAGCGGATGCTCGGCACGGTAGGCACCGAGGTCGCCGTCCATCAGCTCCACGCTCGCCGTGCCGTCCGGCCCCACCCCCGCCCGCACCGACCGCCGCCAGGACTCCGCCACCACGGCGCGCACGGGTCGCGACACCGTGCCCGCCGCGGTGAACGTCTCGTGCGCGCGGCGCAGTGTCCGGGCACGTTCGGCGGGGTCGGCCCCCGGTTCCAGAGCGAGCCATGAATCAGTCAACTCGGCCTCCCCGGACAGTGATGGGATGGGTGACATCGTCACTCCGCCGATACGCGCCGACAACCTCTTCGACCGGCTCGATCAGCGCGACGTGGGATCTGCCGGGGTCGAGGCCAGGTTGACCAGTCTGATGTAGCGGGTCCAGTCCCAGTAGGGGCCCGGGTCCGTGTGGTCGCTGCCGGGAACCTCGTGGTGCGCGATGATGTGCGTGCGGTCCATGGGGATGCCGTACGTGCTGCAGATCGCCGCGGTGAGCCGGGCCGACTGCTCGTACATCGCGTCCGTGAAGTACGCCGGCTGGTCCACCCACCCCTCGTGTTCGATGCCGATGCTGCGGGTGTTGTAGTCCCAGTTGCCCGCGTGCCAGGCGATGTCCACCTCACGGACGCACTGCGCCACGTGTCCGTCGGCGGACCGGACGACGTAGTGCGCGGACACCTGCCTCTCGGGGTCGCGGAAGATGGAGAGTGTGTCGGCGTACGTTTCCTGCGTGACGTGGATGACGACGTAGTCGACGGGATAGGCCGTGGGCCTGCTGGACCGGCTGTAGTTGGATGTCGTCGCGGGCTGCCACTCGGCGGAGGGGTAGTCGACCGCCCGGGGCCGTGCGGCGGCCGGCGTACCGGAGAGCAGGGTGAACGGGACGGCGGCGAGCGCGGCGCCCATCAGAATCCGCCGCCTGGTCGGAACCGGAGCTGTCCTTTCCCTGTCCATGGATGCCCTTTCGTCGGTGGGCCCTGGAGCCCGGTGGGGGGAGTGGGTGCTCAGCTGTTCGGTCTTGCCGAGGAGAAGTCCGGCCCTGCCGAGGAATGCAACGCCGACGGTCCGTCCACCCCGTCTGCGGGGTGCGTCCGCGCAATCACCGTACGGGGGACGGGGATTGCGCAGAAGAACGCCGCGCCGTTCCGTGGACGGCCACCGCCTTGTGGACAACTCGGTCACTCGATCGAGTGAAAGAGGGGCGTGACTGGACCCCTCGCCGAGCCCCCTGAACGGCTCAGGCGCGCTCCGCCACCACCGCCGGGTCGTCCAGGACCGCCCGCACCACCGAGTGCGCCGCGCCGAGCAACGGCCCCTGCGGGCCCAGGTCCGACACCGAGACAGGGCATGCCGGGCCGGCCGTGCGCCGGGCCAGCTCGTCGCGCAACGACGGCAGCAGCCACGGCGCGAGCCCGGCCAGCGCGCCGCCCAGCACCACGCTCTCGGGATCCAGCAGGTTGACCGCCCCGGTCAGCGCGATGCCGAGCGCCGTGCCCGCCTCGCGCAGGGCGCGCCGCACGGCCTCGTCGCCCTCCGCGGCCCGTCCGGCGAGCAGCCCGACGCGGTCCTCGCCCGGCTCCACGCCGGCGGCGCGCAGCACCGCCTTCTCGCCCGCGTACTGCTCCAGACACCCGCGCCCGCCGCAGGGGCACGCCGGGCCGTCGGGCCGGACCGGCACATGCCCCAGCTCGCCCGCGAATCCGCGCGTACCGCGCAGCAGCCGTCCGTCGAAGACCACGCCCGCGCCGATGCCGATCTCGGCCGAGACGTGCAGGAAGTCGCGGGGCGTCCCGTCGCCGAGCCAGAGTTCGGCGAGCGCCCCGAAGTTGGCCTCGTTGTCCACGGTCAGCGGGAGGTCCGCCGGCAGCAGCGCGCCGAGGTCGGCGTCGTGCCAGTCCAGGTTCGGGGCGCGTACGACGGTACGGCCGTCGCGCGCCACGAGACCCGGCACGGCCACCGCCAGCCCCGCCGGCCACAGCCCTTCGGACTCGGCCTCCGCGACGACCTGCCGCACCAGAGCGGTGAGCCGTTCGGTCACCGGCTCGATGGAGCTGTCCCGGTTGCTGCCGTATCGCACGGCACGAGAGCGCACCCGGCCGCGCAGATCGACCGCACAGACCGCGAGGTGGTCGACGCCGACCTCCGCCCCGATGCCCGCCGGGCCCCGCGCGCTGACGGCGAGCGCCGACCCGGGCCGCCCCACCCGGCCCGGCCGCTCGGGACCCAGCTCTTCCAGCAGGCCCGAACGGATGAGCTCGTCGACGAGGGTCGAGACCGCCGCGCGTGTCAGCCCGATCCGTGAGGCGACGGCGGCCCGGGACAGCGGTCCCTCCGCGCTGACGGTGTGCATCACCCGGGCGAGATTCCGGCGGCGCATCCCCTGCTGGGTGTCCGGAAGCGTGCGCCCGTGCCGGGCCGGTTCGGCTTCGTGCGGCGGTGCGGTCATGCCTCCGTCATTCCTCGGTCGGTCGTCACCCGGGCCACCGCGTCCTCAGCGGGAATCCGTGGACCGCTCCAGCAGCGGTGCCGCGTCGGAGAGTACCCCGGTGATCCTCGCCAGCGTCGCCTCGTCCCGTTCCACGGCGTCGAGTACCGGTCCGGCCGCCGTGCCCCAGCGCCGGGCGACCGCGGCGGCGTCCTCGCCGGTCAGCAGGCCGGCGGCCTGTGCCGCGGCGCCGAGCGCGACCAGCTCCTTCGCCTCGGGGATCTGGACGGGACGCCCCGACAGCCGCCGTACCGTCTCCTGCCAGGCGCCCCCACGCGCCCCGCCGCCGATCAGGAGCAGCGGCGCCGACGGGTCGGCGTCGGCGTCGAGCACCAGGTCGAGGGCGTTGAGCAGCGAGTGGACGGCGCCGTCGTACGCGGACTGGAGCAGCTGGCCGGCGGTCGTGTCGTGCCGCAGTCCGTGCAGGAGGCCGGAGGAGTGCGGAAGATTCGGGGTGCGTTCGCCGTCCAGGAAGGGCAGGATCGTCGCCTCGGTGCCGGGTTCGACAGCCTCCCGGTCCAGACCCAGCAGGGACGCCACGCGGTCCACGGCGAGCGTGCAGTTCAGGGTGCAGGCGAGCGGCAGCCAGTCACCGCGCGCGTCGGCGAATCCCGCCACCGTGCCGGTCGGGTCGGCGGGGCGCTGCCGCGAGACGGCGTACACGGTGCCGGAGGTGCCGAGGCTCATCACCGGCACACCGGGAGGGAGCCCGAGTCCCAGAGCGGCCGCCGCGTTGTCACCGGTGCCCGCGGCGACCAGGGTGCCCTTCGTGAACGGCAGGCCGTGGCCGTCGCGGACGGTGCCGGCCACCTCGCCGGGCCGGACCACCCGGGGCAGCAGTGCCGGGTCGAGTCCCACGCGCGCGAGGATGTCCTCGTCGTACGCCTCCGTGCCGGACGCCCACCAGCCGGTGCCGGACGCGTCGCCCCGGTCGGTGGTCGCCTCGCCGGTGAGCCGCTCCGTGAGGTAGTCGTGCGGGAGGCGTACGGCCTTCGCCGCACGGACCGCGTCCGGCTCGTGTTCGGCCAGCCAGGCCCACTTGGTGACCGTGAAGGACGCGCTGGGCACGCTGCCCGTGCGCTCCGCCCAGGACTTGGGCCCGCCCAGCTCCTCGATCAGACGCCGGGCCTGCGGGGCGGAACGCACGTCGTTCCACAACAGCGCCGGGCGCACCGGCTCGCCCTGGGCGTCCAGGGTGACGAGCCCGTGCTGCTGCCCGCCGACCGACACCGCGGAGGCCTCGCGGGCGGCGTCGCCGCACTGGCGCAGCGCCTCACCCAGCGCGTCCCACCACTGGCGCGGGTCGCTCTCCCGGCCGGCTCCGGAGGACACGGTGTGGGGGGCCTGGCCGCTCGCCACGACCCGGCCGGTGGCCGCGTCGACGACCAAAGCCTTCGTGGACTGAGTGGATGTGTCCACACCGACGACGAGCGGACCCTCGGCTGCTGACATCGGTCTACTCCCTCTTCCCGGACTTCACTGCTTCGGGCACTGGCACACCTTGTCCCTTCCCAGGACCGTGTGTGCATACTAATTTGTAAAGCGCCATGACGAAATAGTCGGCAGCGAGTGATCGGCAGCGAGTGAGGAGCCGCGGAATGAACTACCAGCCCACTCCCGAGGACAGGTTCACGTTCGGTTTGTGGACGGTCGGCTGGCAGGGCCGTGATCCGTTCGGCGACGCCACCCGGCGAGCCCTGGACCCGGCTGAATCGGTGCGTCGCCTGGCCGAGCTGGGCGCCCACGGCGTCACGTTCCACGACGACGACCTGATCCCGTTCGGGTCGAGCGACTCGGAGCGGGAGGCGCACGTCAAGCGTTTCCGGCAGGCCCTGGACGCCACCGGCATGAAGGTGCCGATGGCGACGACGAACCTGTTCACGCACCCGGTGTTCAAGGACGGCGCCTTCACGGCGAACGACCGGGACGTGCGCCGGTACGCACTGCGCAAGACGATCCGCAACATCGACCTCGCGGTCGAGCTGGGCGCGAGCGTGTACGTCGCGTGGGGCGGCCGGGAGGGCGCGGAGTCCGGTGCGGCCAAGGACGTACGGGACGCTCTCGAGCGGATGAAGGAGGCCTTCGACCTGCTGGGCGAGTACGTCACCGAGCAGGGCTACGACCTGAGGTTCGCGATCGAACCGAAGCCCAACGAGCCCCGCGGTGACATCCTGCTGCCGACGGTGGGCCACGCGCTGGCGTTCATCGAGCGCCTCGAGCGGCCGGAGCTGTACGGCGTCAACCCGGAGGTCGGCCACGAGCAGATGGCGGGGCTGAACTTCCCGCACGGGATCGCGCAGGCGCTGTGGGCGGGCAAGCTGTTCCACATCGACCTCAACGGCCAGTCCGGCATCAAGTACGACCAGGACCTGCGGTTCGGCGCGGGCGACCTGCGGTCGGCGTTCTGGCTCGTCGACCTGCTGGAGCGGGCCGGATACGCGGGCCCGCGGCACTTCGACTTCAAGCCGCCCCGCACCGAGGACCTCGACGGCGTGTGGGCGTCCGCGGCCGGCTGCATGCGGAACTACCTGATCCTCAAGGACCGCGCGGCCTCCTTCCGCGCCGACCCGCAGGTGCGGGAGGCCCTCGCCGCGGCCCGCCTGGACGAGCTGGCCCGCCCGACCGCCGAGGACGGCCTGGCGGCACTGCTGGCCGACCCGACCGCGTACGACACCTTCGACGTGGACGCGGCCGCCGCACGCGGCATGGCGTTCGAGCACCTCGACCAGCTCGCCATGGATCACCTCCTCGGCGCCCGCTGAGGCACCACGGAGGGCCCGTCGCGTACAGGTCGGCTCCGGCCTCCCTCCGTGTGCCGGAAGGAGGCCGGAGCCCCGGCCCGTGAAGTGCCCCGCCGCGCGGGCCGGGACGTCAGGGCTGGTCCACCGTCCCCAGGGCGGCCGAGGCAAGCGCGGTAGCCGGGTCCTGGACCGGCCCGCCCACGGGCACCCAACGGCCACGCTCCTTGCGGTACGGCCACCAGCGGCCGCCGTGGTCCAGGCGGAGTTGCCGCGGTTGCCCGACGACGGTCCACCGGTTGGCCCGCGCCCGCAATGACGGGCGTTCGTCGTCCTCCCAGGCCGACTCGAGCGCGGCACGCGCGCGTGCGAGGGCCTCGCCCTCCGGCGCCCACTCCTCCTCGAGCACGGACAGAGCGGTCACGCCGCCGAGCCGCCACGCGCCTACGGCGACCGCCAGCGCCTCCGGTGTGCGTCCCGAACCCTCGCCGAGGCGTCGCAGCACATCGGGGCCCGGCTCGCCCACGGCCAGTCGTACCGCGTCCTGCGATGCCGTCGCCTCCCTGCCCGCGGCCTGCCGCTCGTGCCCGCCGCGCAGGGCCTCGGCGAGCAGGCGATGAGCGTCCGCGGCCGCCCTGGAGGCCAGATGGGTCACGGCGGACGGATCGATGCCGTACGGGGCTGCCGACTCGGTGTCCAAGGACGGCGGCGCACCTGGGCCGTCCCCGAGGCCGGGCGGCGCGGGCAGTGGAGGCAGTACGTCCCCCGCCGCGTACGCCTCGCCGGCGTCCACGCCCTCCCCTCGGGACGCGGACTCCCGCGTGGGTGCGCTGCCCTGCGCCTGGAGTGCTTCGAGCAGGGCGCCCTCCGCGCGGCCTCGCACCAGCAGCAGGATGAAGGGGTCCTGGTCCAGCAGCCTGGCCACCTGGTAGCAGAGGGCGGCGGTGTGCCCGCAGTGGTCCCAGGCGCCGCAGTCGCACTCCGGCTCCAAGTCGCCCATGCCGGGCAGCAGATCGATGCCGGCGGTCGCCGCGTCCTCCACCAGGTGCGGGGGCATGTCCCGGTCCAGCAGTGCCGCGACGTGCCCGGAGCGCTCGATCGCCATGTCGACAAAACGATCCCACTGCGCGTCGGACAGCTGCTCCAGGAGGACGTCGGCCCGATGTGGCGTGCGATCGCGGTCCTGGACGACGGCCGTGATGCGCCCCGGCCGCACCGACACGGCGCCGACCGCTCCCGCGCGCGCGAGACGGCGGCCCGACTTCACCTGGGCCGTGTCCATCGCCGCGTCCTCCAGCGCCTTCAGCCAGGCCAGGCCCCACCAGGTCTGGGCGAAGCCCCGCCCGTGCGCGGGTGGCAGCGCGGTGAACGTCCGCTCCGTGTCCTCGTCGTACCGGGTCATCGGGTACCCCCTCGCAGTTCGACCAGGTCGGCCAGTTGCGCGTCCGTCAGCTCCGTGAACGCCGCCTCGCCGGTGCCCAGTACCGCCTCGGCGAGTTCCCTCTTGCGGTGCAGCAGGGCGGCGATGCGGTCCTCGATCGTCCCCTCGGCGACCAGTCGGTGCACCTGCACGGGGCGGGTCTGGCCGATGCGGTAGGCGCGATCGGTGGCCTGCGCTTCGACCGCAGGATTCCACCAGCGGTCGTAGTGGACGACGTGCTCCGCGCGTGTCAGGTTCAGCCCGGTGCCCGCCGCCTTCAGTGACAGCAGGAAGACCGGCACCTCCCCCTCCTGGAACCGGCGGACCATCGACTCGCGGGCCGTGACGGACGTGCCGCCGTGCAGGAACAGCGACGTCACGCCGCGGGCGGCCAGGTGCCGTTCGAGGAGACGGGCCATCTGCACGTACTGCGTGAAGACCAGCACGCTCGCCTCTTCGGCGAGGATCGTGTCGAGCAACTCGTCGAGCAGTTCCAGCTTCCCCGACCGGCCGCCGATCCTCGGCCGGTCCTCCTTGAGGAACTGCGCCGGGTGGTTGCAGATCTGCTTGAGGCTTGTCAGCAGCTTCACGATCATGCCGCGTCGCGCCATGCTGTCGGCTCCGGCGATCTCCGCGAGCGCCTCGCGCACCACCGCCTCGTACAGGCCCGTCTGTTCCGCCGTCAGTGACACGGGACGGTCGGTCTCGGTCTTCGGCGGCAGCTCGGGTGCGATGCCCGGATCCGACTTGCGGCGTCGCAGCAGGAAGGGCCGCACGAGCCGGGCGAGTCGCTCCGCCGCGGCAGGGTCCTCCCCGCTCTCGACGGCCTGGGCGTACTGACGGCGGAAGGTGCCGAGCCGGCCCAGCAGGCCAGGGGTGGCCCAGTCGATGATCGCCCACAACTCCGAGAGGTTGTTCTCCACCGGAGTGCCGGTGAGCGCCACACGCGCGCGTGCGCCGAGGGAGCGCAGTTGGCGCGCGGTCTCCGAGTACGGGTTCTTCACGTGCTGGGCCTCGTCCGCCACGACCATGCCCCACGGCACGGCGGAGAGACGTTCGGTGTCCAGGCGCATGGTCCCGTAGGTGGTCAGCACGAACTCGCCGTCCGCGAGGCCGTTCAGGTCACGTCGGGTGCCGTGGAAGCGGCGAACCGGTGTGCCGGGCGCGAACCGCTCGACCTCCCGC
The DNA here is from genome assembly GCF_043202655.1 of Streptomyces sp. NPDC048171. Taxonomy (NCBI): domain Bacteria; kingdom Bacillati; phylum Actinomycetota; class Actinomycetes; order Kitasatosporales; family Streptomycetaceae; genus Streptomyces; species Streptomyces sp. NPDC048171. Next base: position 233,387 of record NZ_JBIDAU010000009.1, on the reverse strand, counting down.
TGCCAGTTGCCCATCAGGGAGGTCGGGCAGACCACCAGGGTGGGCCCGGCTGTGGCCGGGTCGGTCTGCCGGTGCAGGTGCAGCGCGATCAGCGTGATGGTCTTGCCGAGGCCCATGTCGTCGGCGAGGCAGCAGCCGAGGCCCAGTGACGTCATGCGGACCAGCCAGTTGAGCCCTCGCCGTTGGTAGTCGCGCAGTGTGGCGTCGAGCGCGGCGGGTTGCGGGACCGCCTCCTGGCCCTCGGGGTCGGCCAGCCGCTCCCGCAGCGTTGCCAGCCAGCCCGTGGGTCGTACCTCGACACGGTGGCCGTCGACGTCCGTCGAGCCGGTGAGAACGGCCGCGAGCGCGTCCACCGGTGCGACCTCGTGGTCCCGCCGGGCGCGGGCGCGGTGGACCTCCCCGGGGTCGACCAGCACCCATTGGTCACGCAGGCGCACGAGCGGCCGGCCTGCCTCGGCGAGCACGTCCAGCTCCTCGCGCGTGAGCCTCTTGTCGCCAAGGGCGAACGTCCAGTTGAAGGCGAGCAGCGCGTCGGCGGACAGCAGTGAAGGGCCGCCGTCTGTGGCAGTCGCGAGGGGCGCCCGCGTGTCGTCCGGCGGTCCGACCTCCGCGCGTGCGGTCAGATCGCGGGCCAGCTCCCTCGGCCAGTGCACGTCGACCCCCGCGCCCACGAGTGCCTTGGCCCCCGTGCCGAGCAACTCGGTCACGTCAGCGTCCGCGAGCTCGACGGCGTCCGGCACCGCGGCCGACAGCAGCGGCGTGAGTGCCGGCCAGGCCCGTGCCGCGCGGCGCAGGGCGAGCAGGGCGTCCATACGCGCGCGCGTGCCGAACGCCTCGCCCACCGTGCCCGCCCACACGTCGGCGGCGTCGGCGACGAGCGCGGGGTCGCTGACGCTGTGCACCTGGAGCACCGCCCGGAACGTCGGCTTCTCCTCAGCGGGAGCCTCGGCCGACAGGCCCCGCACCTCGACGCGCAGGGACAGCCGCACACCCGCGTCGTGTCCGGCGGCGACGTCGGCGGCCCACTCGCGCAGCTCGGGCATCCGCCGTGGTTCCCGCGAGGCGTAGGCGGGCCCGGCCGTCACCAGTGCGGCGGCGGGAGAGCGGGGCAACGTGTCCGCCACGGCGTCCAGGAAGGCGCGTACCAGCCGTTCCGGGTCGTGCAGCCGCGGTGGGCCGGTGGCGTCGACCGGGACCGCGTGCGCCTCTGGCGGCATGGCGGCGGCGAGATGGCGGACCCGCTCGGTGTCCTCCGCGCCCAGCGGGCCGGCCCGCCAGGCATCGTGGTCCGCCGAGGACAGGCCGGGCAGCAGCAGCCCGCGCGCGACCAGGTGCAGTGCCTCCACGGCGACGGCGCCCCAGAGCACCGACGACCGGTGGGCGTGCGCGGAGGTACGCGCGCGTGTCAGGACCGGCAGGGCCGCCCGCAGCGGCAGCACCACCGCGGGAACGCTCACCCGTCGCACACCGTCGCCGTCGGGCAGGACGACGGTCAGGTCCTCGGCGGTCGGGTTCTCCTGGCCGCCCGGGGTGATTCCGGGGGTGGCACCGTCGGGCCGCCAGAACGCCACGGCGCCGGTGCGGCCGGGGTCACCGGGCAGGAAGACAGCGCAGCAGCCGACGAGTGCGGAGATCTCGGAGGGGGTTTCCGGGAGAGCGGTCTGCACGGTGATGATGGATTCCTCAAATTTGACTAGTCGGTATGCGGCGGCCGACTGTACACCACTCCTGAGGTCGCGGGGTGTGGATGATCTGTGGCATGGGTCACTATTCAAGGGGAGAGGCTTTCTCTCCCCGGATGGACGGATGGATGAGCCGACGAGCGGGGCGGCCACGCCGGCGGGCCCCTCAGGGTTGTCGGGGTCCCGACTCAGGGACGTCTCAGGGTCGCGGTACGGAACCGCCGGGAGCGCGGGCCCGTTTTCAGGACAGAGAGCGGCAGTGGCCGCGAAGGAGGCGACACCATGTCGAAGAACGCCAAGGTCGCAGCAGGGGGTGTGGCGGTCGGGCTCATCCTGCTGATCTGGCTGCCCTGGTGGGCCGCCCTGCTGATAGTTCTGGGAGTCCCGGCCGCCGCTTACCTCACCCTGGACCCCTCCCAGCGGCGCAGGCTGCGTCGGACCACGCGCAGGGAGATAGGGCGCTGACGCGCCGGCGCCGCTGCGTGCCCGGCTAGCGCAAGGGGCAGGAGTCGATCACGTCGCCGTCCGCGGGTTCGCCGACCGTGTGGTCCGCGGGCGGCGGCGTGCCCCGCTCCACCCACGCGGTCAGGGCGTCGAAGGCCGACCGGAAGCAGGGCAGGATCGGCCGCAACCGGTCGGGATAGGTGTCGTACAGCCCGTCGACATGGGTCCCGCCCCGGACCGTGTAGTAGCGGTGCAGCACGCCCCGACCGCGCGCGTCGATCATGCGCGCGTACACGTCGGAGTCGGCGGCCTTGGGCAGTAGTGCGTCCAGATCGCCGTGCAGCGTGATCAACGGCTTCCCGATGCGTCCGGTCAGTGCCACCCGGTCCACCGCGCGATGGACGGAGGCAGGACGCGCGGCGTAGTCATAGGCGGCGTCGGAGGCGCACGGCGCGAGAACCTCCTCCAAGGAGGATCCTGCCGAACTGCCCGGGCAGCTCGGGTCGTACGACGGATCGAACTCGGCCCGGTAGATCTTCTGCGTCACGCCCCAGTAGGCGTTCTCGTGGTACGGCCAGAGAAACTCGGAGCCACGGGCGAACCCGGCCGCGTACAGGTCCTCGTCCCGGGCCGAGCCGAGTGCCCGGGCGACCGCGGTCGGCAGCGAAGTGAGCAGGTTGGGCCCGTCCGCCGTCCACAAGGCTCCCTCCCAGTCCACGCCGCCGTCGTAGAGACCGGGGTGGTTCTCCAACTGCCAGCGGGTGAGATAGCCGCCGTTGGAGATGCCGGTGATGTACGTGCGGCGTGGCGCGTGGCCGTAACGCTGGGCCGCCACCCGCTTGGCGGCCCGGGTCAGCTGGGTGGTGCGTGCGTTCCACTCGGCGACCGCGTCTCCGGGACGGACACCGTCCCGGTAGAAGTCGGTTCCGTTGTTCCCCTTGTCGGTCGCGGCGTACGCGTACCCCTGCGCGAGGACCCGGTCGGAGATCGCCTTGTCCGTGGCGTACTGCTTGCGGTTCCCGGGCGCTCCCGTCACGACCAGTCCACCGTTCCAGTGGTCCGGCAGCCGGATCACGAACTGCGCGTCGTGCCGCCAGCCGTGCGTCGTGTTGAAGCGGGAGGAGTCCGGGAAGTACCCGTCGATCTGGATGCCCGGAACGCCGGACGGCGTCCTGGTGCCGGCGGCCGTCAGTCCGGCCTGGTCGGCCGGGTCGGTGTACCGGGTGCCCGCCAGCCCGGTGGTGGTCAGATCCTCCAGGCAGGCGCCGCGCTGCAGGGCCGCACCCGGGACTCGCACGCGCTCCAGCCGGGCACAGTGTCCGCCCGTCTCCGCCGCGGCGGTGGCCGCTGGAGCCGGCCCGGTGAGCGTGACGGCAGTCAAGGCGGCGGCGAGGAACGGGACACCACGGGACAGACGCATCAGGGCCTCCGGGCACGACAGGGGAGTGAGGTCGAGGGCTGCCCCATGGTGCGGGTCGGTCACGACCCCTTCCATGGGCTGGAGCCACATGGAGAGGAGGCCGATCATGGAGGTTGAAGACAGTCGGGACCTCTGCGCCCCTGGTCAGCTCGGACGTACTGCCATCTTGTCGAGCGCCTCCAGGAGGCCGGGCAGCGACGGCCCCCGGCCCACCGGCAGGACCTCACCGGGTTCCTCGTCGAGCAGGATGAAGGCGATGTCGTCGGTCCGGGCGACGAGCGACCAACCGGGGCCGTCGGCCCGCAGCGTCCGCGCGTCCCCCGGCGCGAACGACGACCGGACCCGGCCGAGCGGCGGGGGAGTGTCGACGTAGGAGCGGGCCTCCGCGAGCACCCTCCGGACCCCGCCGTGCCCCGAGGAGGCCGAGTCGTCCGCGACGCCGGTCGAGGCCGGCGCTTCGTCGCGCGTGCCCTCCCCGGTACTCGGGTCGGCCTCCACGTCGCCGGAAGGCGTGTCGGACGAGGCGCGGGCACCACCCGCCGCCGGGAACTCCGCGTCGTCGATCTGCTCCCGCCACTGCGCCCACTGCAGGGCGATCTCGTCGGCCCCCAGGCGCCGCTGGGCCGGCCCCCACACCGTGGTGTCCGGCGGACACAGCGCGGGCTGGTCGGCGGACTCGGGCCCGGGGTCGTGCGGCGCGGGTACGCCGGGTGCCGCCACGGCGACCGCCAGGGGCCAGCCCGGCAGCGCCGCGACGACCGTGCGCTCGTCCGGCGACAGGTCGTACTCCATCCCGCAGTCCCAGGAGGCCACGGCCACGGCCACCAGCGACACGTCGTCGACGACGACGGTCCACCGGGCACCGTCGCCGTCCTGGCCGAGCACCAGTCCGTAGCCGTCGGCCAGTGGCGGGAGACCGAGTGCGGCGCACGCCTCCGGGTAGTCGTCGCCCAGCACACTCGGAAACTTCGCCGGCGTCAGCAGCACCGCCGTGAGCACATAGAGCGCGTCGTCCGCGGCGGCGACGGCGTCCTCATCCGTCCCGGCCATCCCAGCCTCCCCATCGGTTCGTCCAATGGCGCGCACCCTAGTGCGCCCGGGAACGCCTTGTCACGACTCCCAGACGCACCCGAGCTGCAGTTTTCCGGCTGGACGGGGGCGAATCGACCACGCCCCGGGGGGAACCGACGGTCAGGTCGCGGGCAGCCCCAGGAGCGCGCGGGCGACCTCCCGCGGCGACTGGTCGCGCTCCCGCGCGAGCGCGACCACGGCGCGGCACGCCAACTCGTTCACCCCGAACGACAGGGCCTCCGGCGACACCCACCCCGCCGCCTCGTCGATCCGGTCCTGATCGTCGTCCGCGCACGCGGAGACATACGCGGCCGCGGCCTCGAACAGATTGTGCGACCTCGGTTCCCTTCCCGCCTTGCCCTCCGTGCGCCGGGCGGCGCGAGATCTGTCCCAAGCCTCGAGGATCCTGCCGAACAAGCGGACCACCCTCCCCTGCCGATCACCATGGCCGATCGTGCATCTTCTGCTACTCAACGTAGAGTCGAAGCCTCGGCGGCAGAAGGGTATGGCCACGGTGAAGCGCTTCCAACGACTGGCAGAGATCCGGCGTATGGATCCCATCGAGGACGCCTCCGAGATCTACCGGCTGTCCTCGGCCTACGAGTTCCCCTGGGACTTCAGCCGCGCCCTCGAGCTGGCCCTCTTCCGCACCTACGCCGTACCGGCCATCGGCCGACTGCTGGCCGAGACTGCGGAGTTCACCGACCGGACGCAGAAGCGCTACGACGACACGGCACTGCTGCTCGACGCCGTCGTCGAGCACGGATTCGGCAGCGAGCAGGGCCGCACCGCCATCCGGAGCATCAACCGGATGCACCGCAGCTACGACATCGCCAACGACGACATGCGGTACGTCCTGTGCACGTTCGTCGTGACGCCGAAACGCTGGATCGACGCCTACGCATGGCGCAGGATGTCGCGGCACGAGACCGTCGCCTCCGCCGTCCACTACCGCACGCTGGGACGGCACATGGGGATCCGGGACATCCCCGGGTCCTACGAGGAGTTCGAAGACTGCCTCGACGCCTACGAGGCAGCCCACTTCGCCTGGGACGAGAGCGCCCGCAGGGTCTCCGACGCCACCCTCGACCTCATGGCCTCCTGGTACCCGCGCCCTCTCGCGCCCCTCCTGCGCGCCGGGACACTCGCCCTGCTCGACGAGCCCCTGCTGCGCGCCTTCCGGTACACCCCGCCGAACCCCACCACGCGTGCGATCGTGCGCCGCGCGGTGCGGCTGCGCGGGCGCGCCGTCAGGCTGATGCCCCCGAGGCGCGCCCCGCACCACGCCCGGCAGAACCGGGAGATCAAGGGCTACCCGAAGGGCTACCGGCTGGCCGAGTTGGGCACCCGCCCGGTCCCCGGCGTTCGGGGCTGCCCGGTGCGCCACATCGACACGTCGTCGGCCGAGTGAGCCGATCGACTCGCCCAGCGGGCCGAGGCCGATCCGGGAGACTCCCGAAACCGCGGGCGTGCGCGGCGGCTGTCAGCTCTCGCGCACGGCCAGGGCCAGGAAGCGGTCGTCCTCGTCGACGTACGACGTCATGCGCCACCCCGATCCGGCCAGTAGCGGCCGGAGGTTGGCCTGCGCGCGCAGGTCGTCCGGTGTGAGCCGCCGCCCCTGCCGTGCTGCGAGCGCCGCCCGGCCGATCGGATGGAACAGCGCCAGCACCCCGCCGGGACGCACGACGCGCGCCAGTTCCCGCAGGTTCTCGCCGGGCTCGGGGAGGTGTGCGACGAGGCCCGCCGCGAACACGGCGTCGAGCGACCGCGGGCGCAACGGCAGCGCGGCGACATCGGTCAGCACCAACCGTCCGTCACGGTCCCTCCCCGCCCTTACGGCGGCCTGGAGCATGGCCGGTGTCAGATCGGCCCCGAGGACCAGACCCGACGGCCCCACGGCCGCCCGCAGCGGCGGCAGGGCACGTCCGGTGCCGCAACCCGCGTCGAGCACCCGGTCACCCTCCCGCAACCCCATCGCGGCGACCGCGGCCGCGTAGGCGGGCCCGTCGTCGGGGAAGCGGCTGTCCCAGTCCGCCGCGCGGGCGCCGAAGAACTCCTGGACGTGCGTGTGGTCGTCGCTCATGGTCCGCATGATTCACCAAACGCGCGGGGGATGCCGAGGCGCACACGTTCGAGCGTGACGCGATCGTTCCAGCGCTTCTCTGTGTCAGATAGCAACACCTTTCGAAATGCGCCCCCGTTGTGCGCCCTGCCCGGTACTAGCGTCCCGGGGTCATGGGACACCTGGACCACGCCGCCCTCGGCTGGCTGACCCCCGCGCTGTCGTACGCGATGGCCTGCACCGGCGCGGCCCTCGGACTGCGCTGCACCGTGCGCGCCCTCGCCACCACCGGGCGTTCGCGCCGCAACTGGCTGCTGACCGCGGCCTCGGCCATCGGCACCGGCATCTGGACGATGCACTTCGTCGCCATGCTCGGCTTCCGGGTCAGCGGCACCGACATCCGCTACGACGTGGCGCTCACCCTCGCCAGCCTGCTCGTCGCGATGCTCGTCGTCTGCGCCGGCGTCTTCGCGGTCGGGTACGGCCGCGACCGCGCGCGGGCACTCCTGCTCGGCGGTCTCACCACCGGGATCGGCGTCGCGAGCATGCACTATCTGGGAATGGCGGCCGTGCGCCTGCACGGAGCCGTGAGCTACGACCCGGTACGCGTGGCACTCTCCGTCCTCATCGCCGTCGCCGCGGCCACCGCGGCACTCTGGGCCGCGCTCAACATCAGGTCGCCCCGAGCGGTCACCGTCGCCTCGCTGATCATGGGGGCGGCGGTGAGCAGCATGCACTACACCGGCATGCTCGCGGTGAGCGTGCGGGTCACACCCTCGGGCGAGACGCTTCCCGGGGCCACGGCGATGCAGTTCATCTTCCCCCTCGCCGTCGGCCTCGGGTCCTACCTCTTTCTGACCTCGGCCTTCGTCGCGCTGTCCCCGACGGCGGGGGAACGCGACGCGTCCGCCGCGGCCCGCCGCCCCGTCGGCAGCGCCGCCCGGTGACGGAGGACCCGCGCCAACGGCCCGGCGACCACGCCCCGATCCCCGTCCCGAGCGAGGAGGCCATGCGTACACCCCGTACGACCCCCGCAAACGGCGCCGACACGCCGTCCCGGCGACCCGCGCGCGGACGTCGCGCGCACGCCGGACCACCTGCCGACGAGGGCCCGACGGAGCCCATGGGCGAGGCACCCGAATCGGCCGCCACGCGCGCGTGGCGCGGCCGAGTCCAGCCCCGCACCGTGCGCGCCAGGATCGTCTGCCTGCTGATGGTGCCCGTCGTCTCCCTGCTGGCCCTGTGGGCGTACGCCACCGTCACCACCGCCCAGGACATCTCCCGCCTGAGGCAGGTGCAGCGCGTGGACGCCGGTGTCCGGGCCCCCGTCAGCGCGGCCGTGGCCGCCCTGCAGGCCGAGCGCCTCGCGGCCGTGCGCCACGCCACCGACCCGTCGGCGGTGCCGGACGCCGACTACCGCGAGCTGTCGGAGCGCACCGACCTCGCCGTGGCGAAGCTGCGGCTCGGCGACCGCCACACGGTCGCCGACGCCGAGGAACTGCCCGCCGGAGTGGCACGGCGGCTCGACGCGTTCGTGACCGGCGCCGAACGGCTGGGACCGCTGCGCACCGCCGTCCTGGACCGCCGCACCGGCTGGGAGGAGACCTACCACCGGTACACGACGGCCATCTCGGCCGCCTTCCGGGTGGGCGGCGCACTGAGCGGGATCCAGGACGCGGATCTGGGCTCCGACGCGCGCGTGCTGGTCGAGTTCGCCCGCGCGGGCGAGGCCCTGGCCCAGGAGAACACCCTGCTCGCCGCCGCTCGCCTCGCCGGCCGCCTCGACGGCGAGCGACTGCGCCTGTTCACCGGCGCCGTCGACACGCGACGGAGTCTCACCGAGTCCGCCGTCACCGACCTGCGCGGCACCGAACGCGCGGCCTGGCAGGACCTCGCCCGAGACGCCGCCCATACGACCGTGGGGAAGGCCGAGGACGGCCTCCTGGACTCCTCGGCACAGGACCGCCCGGTCGAGGCGGTGGCACCCCTCGCCGCCTGGGACGGGGCCCACGCGCGCCTGCGGGACGGCATGCGGACCATCGAGCGGGACGCCGCGCGGGGAGTGGCCGACCAGGCGGATCCGTTCACCCGCGGTGCGTTCACCCCGGCCGGGGCCGCGGTCCTCCTCGGACTTCTCGCCGTCGTCGCCTCGCTCGTCATCTCCGTCCGCATCGGCCGTGGCCTGGTGGTCGAGCTGGTGAACCTGCGCAACAGCGCCCTGGAGATCGCCCGGCACAAGCTCCCGGAAGCCATGCGCAGACTGCGTGCGGGGGAGGAGATCGACATCCGGTCCGAGGCGCCACCCGAACCGGCCGCCGAGGACGAGGCCGGCCAGGTGGCCGAAGCTCTGGGCACCGTGCACCGGGCGGCGCTGCGGGCCGCGGTGGAACGCGCCGAACTCGCCAGCGGCATCTCAGGCGTCTTCGTGAACCTCGCCCGCCGCAGCCAGGTCCTCGTCCACCGCCAACTGAGCCTCCTGGACAGCATGGAACGCCGCTCAGACGACCCGAACGAACTGAGCGACCTGTTCCGCCTCGACCACCTCACCACCCGCATGCGCCGCCACGCCGAGAGCCTGATCATCCTCTCCGGCGCGGCGCCCGGACGGGCCTGGCGGATGCCGGTCTCCCTCACCGACGTGATCCGTGCGGCAGTCTCCGAAGTGGAGGACTACGCGCGCGTGGAGGTACGGCAGCTCCCCGAGGCGTCCGTCGTCGGCGCGGCCGTCGCCGACCTCACGCACCTCTTGGCCGAGATCATCGAGAACGCCGCGCAGTTCTCCCCACCCCACACGCGCGTGCGTGTCACCGGAGAACCCGTCGGCAACGGCTACGCGATCGAGGTCGAGGACCGCGGTCTCGGCATGGGCAAGGACAGTCTCGCCGAGGCCAACCACCGCATCACCCGCTCCGAGGCACTCGACCTGTTCGACAGCGACCGGCTCGGCCTGTTCGTCGTCAGCCGTCTCGCCGCCCGGCAGGACATCAAGGTCCACCTCAAGACCTCTCCCTACGGCGGTACCACCGCCGTCGTCCTGTTGCCGACCGCGCTCCTGCACAGCGAAACCGCGGAACGCTCCCCAGGGGCGTCACACGAGGCTGCCCCGCCCGCGGAGCGCCTGTACGCGCGCGTGCCGCACGCCGCCGCAGACCGGGAGACCGTGCCCGCACCGTCCGGCCGCCCGGCACTGACGTCCGCCGCACCGGTGACTGTGGAGACGACGGCGCCGAACCGGCCCCCAGGAGCACCCGCCTTGCGACTGCACCGATCCCCCGACTTCCCGGACGACTCCGCCGACTCCACTGACGGCGACGGCGACGGCGTCGGACACGGCACACCGGATCCGGCCGAGGAGTCCGACAACCTGCCCCGGCGCGTACGCCAGGCCAGCCTCGCACCCCAACTGCGGGACGGGCGCCCCGCGGAAGCCGCTCGGCCACCCCAGGCGCGCGGCGACGAAGAGCGCACGCCCGAAGTGGTGCGGGACCGCATGACCGCCTACCGCGACGGCTGGACGCGCGGCGGTGGACGCCGGCCCGGCCACGCGGAGCAGCCGGCCCCGCCGGCCGGCCACAGCAGCGAAGGAGACCTCGCATGATCCACGACCCCGGCACGGGGACCGCCCGGCGGACCCGCGAACTCGACTGGCTGCTGGACGACCTCGTCGGCTGCGTACACGAAGTACGGCATGCCGTCGTCCTGTCGAACGACGGGCTCGCCGTGGGCGCGTCGGCCGGCCTCGGGCGGGAGGACGCCGAACATTTGGCCGCGGTCGCCTCCGGTTTCCACAGCCTGGCCAAGGGTGCGGGCCGTCACTTCGGCGCCGGGGGCGTGCGCCAGACCATGGTCGAGATGGACGACGGCTTCCTGTTCGTGGCCGCAGCGGGCGACGGCTCCTGCCTGGCCGTCCTCACCGCCGTGAGCGCCGACATCGGCCTCGTGGCTTACGAGATGGCGCGACTGGTCAGACGCGTCGGCGAGCACCTCCACACCGCGCCGCGCGCCGCCGCACGGCCACCCTTCGGCGGATGACCCGGAAGGGCCGCACGGATGACCGACGAGAGCACGGACGGCGGCCGGGAACAGCCGGGCAGCCAGTGGTACGACAACGAGGCGGGGCCCCTGGTCCGCCCCTACGCGATGACCGGCGGGCGCACCCGGCCCGGACCCACGGGCATGCGGTTCGACCTCATCGCCCTCGTGACGCGGGTCCCAGGCGCGCCGGGCAGCGACGTCACCGTGCTCGGACCGGAACACCGAACGCTGATCGAGCTGTGCCGCATCGAGACCCAGTCGGTCGCCGAACTCGCGGCGGACGCCGATCTCCCGGTGGGCGTCGTCAGGGTGCTCCTCGGAGACCTGGTGGAACTGGGCTGCGTGACCGTCAGCCGTCCGGTGCCGCCTGCCCAGTTGCCCGACGAACGGATTCTGCGCGAAGTGATCGACGGACTGCGCGCACTGTAGAGAAGGCCGACGACCGTGACCGGCACGCACGCGTGCGACCGCCCGGACCGAGAGAAGTGATCAATGGTCTCCGAACACGCCGAACACGCCGAACACGCCGAACGCACCGCACACTCCGATCCCACGGACGACGAGTCGGCCGCGCTGGCGCTGAAGATCCTCGTCGCCGGAGGATTCGGCGTGGGCAAGACCACCCTGGTGGGCGCGGTCAGCGAGATCAGGCCGCTGCGTACGGAAGAACTGCTCAGCGAGGCCGGTCGGTTGGTGGACGACACAGGCGGCATCGACCGCAAGGTCACCACCACCGTCGCGATGGACTTCGGGCGGATCACCATCCGGTCCGGCCTCTCGCTCTACCTCTTCGGCACACCGGGGCAGGACCGCTTCTGGTTCCTCTGGGACGAGTTGTCGCAGGGCGCGCTCGGGGCCGTCATCCTCGCGGACACCCGGCGACTGGCGGACTGCTTCCCGGCGGTCGACTACTTCGAGCACCGGCACATCCCGTTCGTGGTGGCCGTCAACTGCTTCACCGGAGCACGCCGGCACGAGGCCCAGGACGTACTGCGCGCCCTCGACCTGGACTCCGGAACACCCGTGGTGCTGTGCGACGCCCGGGACCGCGACTCGGGCAAGGAGGTCCTGATCCGCCTCGTCGAGTACGCCGGGCGGATGCACACCGCCCGGCTGCTCGACTCCGTGCGCTGACGTGCCTCAGTCCGCGACGGACTTCTGGGCGAGGACCTTGTCCACGGCGACACGGACGAGGAGTTCGCCCGGGACGCCGTTGCGCGCTCCGAACTCCTCGGCGCGTTCCTCACCCATGTACCGCGCCCCGATACGGCCGGCCCAGTGCCGGAGTTCGTCGAGATCCTCCGAGATCCGTGCACGCCCCTGCAGCACCACGAAGTGGAACGGCGGCCGGTCGTCGTCCACGCACAGGGCGATCCGGCCGTCGCGGGCCAGATTGCGCCCCTTCACCGTGTCCTTGCCGGTGTTGAACACGATGTCGTCGCCGTCCAGCAGGAACCAGATCGGCGCCACATGCGGACTGCCGTCCGCCCGCACGGTCGAGAGCTTTCCGGTGCGGGTGCCGTCCGAGACGAACGCCCGCCATTCCTCATCGGTCATCTTCTGTGCCATGCCCCCCATCCTCCTTGCCCGGAGCACGGGCGTGGGGAAGGCTGGCGGACAGATCCCCCGGCCAGGGGGAGGCAAGGCATACGGGGACGACACGGGGAGTTCGGATCAATGGTGCAGAACCAGGGACTCGGCTGGCTGCTGGACGACCTGACCGCGCGCGTCGAGCACGTCCGGCACGCGCTGGTCCTGTCCAACGACGGCCTGGTGACCGGAGCCAGTACGGGACTGCGACGCGAGGACGCCGAGCACCTCGCGGCCGTCTCGTCCGGGCTGCACAGTCTGGCCAAGGGCTCGGGCCGGCACTTCGGTGCCGGCCAGGTACGGCAGACGATGGTCGAGTTCGACGACGCCGTGCTGTTCGTGACGGCCGCGGGCTCGGGCAGTTGCCTGTGCGTGCTCAGCGGGGCGGAGGTCGACATCGGGCAGATCGCGTACGAGATGACTCTGCTCGTGAACCGGGTCGGCGAGCACCTCGACGTCGACGCACGGCAGCCGGGACGAATATCGCCCACAGACCTCTGACCTGCGCATTCAATACCGTCGTGGGGTGGGCGGCGGAGTTGTCCACAGGCCGGACGCGGATGCCGTCGCAGCGGCTACGGTCTTTCGTGTCAGGCAGGCACGCACGGTGCCGGCCGAACACTCCACGGGGGAGACGAGCATGTCCGGCAACACCGTCACGCGCGAATTCACAGCGGCCACCGAACAGACCGGCAGCACCCGAGACGCCCCTCTCGCGCCGGGGCGCGCGGCGCGAGTACTGGGCCTCAAACGAAGCGAGTTCGACCTCGCCGTCCACCTCGGCCGCGTCCGCACCGTGCCCGACGACGCTGGAGGTGGCGGGCGCGTCACCCGCGACGAGATCGAGCGAATCCGGGCGGCGGAGGGTTTCCCCGAGACCCTGAGGGCGGGTGTCCGGACCTTGGGGACCACGGAGGGCGCGGCCCTCATGGACGTGACCAAAGTCCGGTTCACCCGCCTCGCACGGCTGGGGCTGCTGGTCCCCGTGAAGTTCTACGTCAACCGGTATCGAGCCGTCGTCTGGTTGTACCTCGCCGACGAACTGCGGCAGTTCGCCGCCGACGAGCGGAACGTTCCACTTCTCAAGGGCCGCACGCCCGAGGGGCTGCGAGGCCAGCTGGGGGAGGGGCTGGACTTGCGCCCCCGCAACTGGCGGGGGCGGCACCTGGGATTTCTGCTCCGCCAGGCCGACGATCCCTGGGCCCGGGCGGCGGCCGTGGCGTCGCTGCTCGACGCGGCCGAGGTCGCCGAGGTCGTCAGGGATCCCTACGAGCGTTCGTACCTGCGCCGGTTCCACCCCGTGCGGCCGGCCCACGGCTCGCCCGGTTCCCCCACCGCACAACTCGCCGAGGAGATCATGACGGCGGCGGACCAGGACGAGATCGACTGGTTGCGCGCCGACCTGGCGGACGCGGTGGCGGCCGCCCGCGAGCAGCGCCCCGCGCCCGGACCGGCCCTTCGCACCGCTCCTGTCCCGCCGGGACCGGAGTCCACACCGGGCGACACCGAGGAGCCCGGGAGGCTGCGCGGACTGCTCGGCAGGCTGTGGCGAAGAGACGCCTGACCCGTGGCCTGCCCGATGACCTACAGGGCCCGGAAGAGCCCCTCCTGGACGACGGACACCAGCATGCGTCCTTCGGTGTCGTAGATCCGGCCGCGCGCCAGGCCCCGTCCGCCGGTCGCGATCGGTGACTCCTGGTCGTACAGGAACCACTCGTCCGCGCGGAACGGCCGGTGGAACCACATGGCGTGGTCCAGCGACGCCATGTCGAAGCCCCTGGGACCCCACAGCGGTTCCACCGGGATGCGTACGGCGTCCAGCAGGGTCATGTCGCTGGCGTAGGTCAGTGCACAGGTGTGCACGAGCGGATCGTCGCCGAGCGGCCCGACCGCCCGCATCCACACCGCACTGCGCGGCTCGGCGCCCTTGACCTCCTCGGCGCTCCACCGCAGCCGGTCGACGTAGCGGATGTCGAAGGGCTGGCGGCGGGCCATCCGCTCCAACTGCTCGGGCAGCTCGCCCAAGTGCTCCCGCACCTCGTCGGCCACCGTCGGCAGCGACTCCGGGTGCGGGACCTCACGGGCCGGCGGCAGCTGGTGCTCGAAACTCCCCTGTTCAGGCTTGTGGAAGGAGGCGGTGAGCGTGAAGATCGTGCGGCCCTGCTGTACGGCGGTGACCCGCCGGGTCGTGAAGGACCGTCCGTCCCTGTCCCGTTCGACCTGGTACACGATCGGCACGCCCGGACGTCCGGGACGCAGGAAGTACGCGTGCAGCGAGTGCACCAGGCGGTCGCCGTCCGTGGTGCGGCCGGCGGCGACCAGCGCCTGGCCCGCCACCTGTCCGCCGAAGACCCGCTGCAGCGACTCCTCGGGGCTGCGGCCACGAAAGATGTTGACCTCGATCTGCTCCAGGTCGAGCAGGGCGACGAGGCTCTCGGCCGGATTCGTCATGGGTGGGGTTCTCCTGTGCTCACAGCTGGCCGACATCGGTGACGCGGACGACAGCCCGGCCCTCCGCGTCGGAGGCCGTGAGGTCGACCTGAGCGCTGATGCCCCAGTCGTGGTCGTCATTCGGGTCGTCGAAGATCTGTCGCACGCGCCACAGACCGTTCTGCGGCTCCTCCTCGATCACCAGCAGCTTCGGGCCGCGGGCGTCGGGGCCGGTGCCGAGGTCGTCGTACTCGTCCCAGTACTTGTCCATCGCCTCGCCCCACGCGTCCGCGTCCCAGCCCGCCTCCGCGTCCATCTCGCCCAGCTCGTCGACATGGTCGAGGGCGGCGAGTTCGACCCGGCGGAACATGGCGTTGCGGACCAGGACCCGGAAGGCCCGCGCGTTGGCGGTGACCGGCCGCACCTGGTCGGCCTTCTCCTGCGCCTCCTCGGCGGTCATCTCCGCCGGGTTGGCGAGTTGCTCCCACTCGTCCAGCAGGCTGGAGTCGACCTGGCGCACCATCTCGCCGAGCCACTCGATCAGATCCTGAAGGTCCTCGGACTTCAGGTCGTCCGGGACGGTGTGGTCCAGGGCCTTGTAGGCGCTCGCCAGGTAGCGCAGCACGATGCCCTCGGTGCGTGCCAGTTCGTAGTGGGAGACCAGCTCCGTGAACGTCAGCGCCCGCTCGTACATGTCACGGATGACCGACTTGGGCGACAGCGGATGGTCACCGACCCAGGGGTGGCTCCTGCGGTACGTGTCGTAGGCGTGGAAGAGCAGCTCCTCCAGAGGCTTCGGGTACGTGATGTCCTGGAGGCGCTCCATGCGCTCCTCGTACTCGACACCGTCGGCCTTCATCGCGGCCACGGCCTCACCGCGCGCCTTGTTCTGCTGGGCGGCGAGGATCTGCCGCGGTTCGTCCAGCGTGGACTCCACGACGGACACCATGTCCAGCGCGTACGACGGCGATTCCGGGTCCAGCAGCTCGAAGGCCGCCAGGGCGAACGTGGACAGCGGCTGGTTCAGCGCGAAGTCCTGCTGGAGATCCACGGTGAGGCGCACGTCGCGCCCCTCGGCGTCCGGCCGGTCGAGCTTCTCGACGATGCCGCCGTCCAGCAGCGAGCGGTAGATGGCGATGGCCCGCCGGATGTGCCTCAGCTGCTGCTTGCGCGGCTCGTGATTGTCCTCCAGCAGGTGCCGCATCGCGGCGAAGGCATCACCCGGGCGGGCGATCACCGACAGCAGCATGGTGTGCGTGACCCGGAACCGGGACGTCAGCGGCTCCGGATCGGAGCCGATGAGCTTGTCGAACGTGCTCTCCGACCAGGCCACGAAGCCCTCGGGAGCCTTCTTGCGGACGACCTTCCGCCGCTTCTTCGGGTCCTCGCCGGCCTTGGCGAGCGCCTTCTCGTTCTCGACGACGTGCTCCGGCGCCTGGGCGACGACGAAACCCTCCGTGTCGAACCCGGCTCGGCCCGCCCGGCCCGCGATCTGGTGGAACTCCCGGGCCCGCAGCGTGCGCACCCGGGTGCCGTCGTACTTGGTCAGCGCCGTGAACAGCACCGTCCGGATGGGGACGTTGACACCCACACCCAGGGTGTCAGTCCCGCAGATCACCTTGAGCAGACCGGCCTGCGCGAGCTTCTCCACCAGCCGCCGGTACTTGGGCAGCATGCCGGCGTGGTGGACGCCGATGCCGTGCCGGACGTAGCGGGAGAGGTTGCGGCCGAACTTCGTGGTGAAGCGGAAGTTGCCGATCAGGTCGGCGATCCGTTCCTTCTCCTCCCGCGTGCACATGTTGATGCTCATCAGCGCCTGCGCCCGCTCCACGGCCTGCGCCTGCGTGAAGTGCACGATGTAGACGGGCGCCTGCCGGGCGGCCAGCAGTTCGGTGAGCGTCTCGGTCAGCGGCGTGTAGCGGTACTCGTAGGAGAGCGGCACCGGGCGGGTGGCCGAGCGGACCACCGCGGTGGGCCGGCCGGTGCGGCGGGCCAGGTCCTTCTCGAAGAAGGAGACGTCCCCGAGGGTTGCCGACATCAGGACGAACTGGGCCTGCGGCAGTTCCAGCAGCGGAATCTGCCAGGCCCAGCCGCGGTCCGGCTCCGCGTAGAAGTGGAACTCGTCCATGACGACCTGGCCGATGTCCGCGTGCTTCCCGTCGCGCAGCGCGATCGACGCCAGGACCTCGGCGGTGCAGCAGATGACGGGCGCGTCCGCGTTCACGGACGCGTCGCCGGTCAGCATGCCGACGTTCTCGGTACCGAAGATCTTGCACAGTTCGAAGAACTTCTCCGACACCAGTGCCTTGATCGGAGCCGTGTAGAAGGTGACCTCGTCCCGCGCCAGGGCCGCGAAGTGGGCACCCGCCGCGATCATGCTCTTGCCGGAGCCGGTGGGCGTCGACACGATCACGTTCGCCCCGGAGACCACCTCGATCAGCGCCTCCTCCTGATGAGGGTAGAGCGTGAGACCGCGCTCCTGGGCCCAGGCCTCGAAGGCTTCGTACAGGGCATCGGGGTCGGCGGTCCGCGGCAGCTGATCGATGAGGGTCACGCCCCCATCTTGCCTGCCCCGCGTCGCGATGGGGGAATCGGCTGTCCGCATGAAGATCACGAACGCTACGCTGGGTCGCCGACGAGGCATCAGTGGACCCGGACAACTGCACAGCGGCACACGAGGAATGGGGCGGGCAACGGCGATGATGGGACCAGCACACTCACTCTCGGGCGCCGCGGCGTGGCTCGGCGTCGGGGCGGCGGCGGCCGCCGCGGGACACCCGATGCCGTGGCCGGTGCTGCTCGCGGGGGCTCTCATCTGTGCGGGCGCGGCGCTGGCCCCGGACCTCGACCACAAGGCGGCCACCATCTCCCGGGCCTTCGGGCCGCTCTCCCGGGGGCTCTGCGAGATCGTGGACAAGCTGTCCTACGCCGTCTACAAGGCCACGAAGAAGCCGGCCGACCCGCGCCGCTCGGGCGGGCACCGCACCCTCACGCACACCTGGCTGTGGGCCGTCCTGATCGGCGCGGGCACGTCGGTGCTGGCCATCACGGGTGGCCGCTGGGCGCTCCTGGCGATCCTCTTCGTGCACATGGTGCTCGCCATCGAGGGCCTGCTGTGGAGGGCCACCCGGGGCTCCAGCAGCGATGTGCTGGTCTGGCTGCTGGCCGGGACGAGCGCGTGGATCATCGCCGGGATACTGGACAAGCCGGACGGCGGCGCGGACTGGCTGTTCACCGCGCCGGGCCAGGAGTACCTGTGGCTGGGGCTGCCGGTCGTCCTCGGTGCGCTGGTGCACGACATCGGGGACGCGCTGACCGTCTCGGGCTGCCCCATACTCTGGCCGATACCGGTGGGCCGGAAGCGCTGGTATCCGATCGGGCCGCCGAAGCCCATGCGGTTCCGGGCGGGAAGCTGGGTGGAGCTGAAGGTGCTCATGCCCGCGTTCATGCTGCTCGGGGGAGTGGGCTGCGCTTCGGCGCTCAACTTCATCTGAGGGAAGCGGGCCCTGTCACCTCAGCCGGAGGCCCCGGTGCCCTGCCCCTCGTCGACGCCCTCGCCACCGTAGCGCCGCTCGAAGCGGGCCACCCGCCCCTCCGAGTCCACGGTTCGCGCCTTGCCCGTGTAGAAGGGGTGGCTCTCCGAGGAGATCTCCACCTCCACCACCGGGTAGGTCTCCCCGTCGTCCCACGCGATGGTCTGGTCGCTGCTGGCGGTGGACCGGGTCAGGAAGGCGTAGCCGGCACTGCGGTCGCGGAAGACCACGGGCCGGTACTCGGGATGCTTGTCCTGCTGCATGGCTGCTCCTCGTGCCGCGCGGATCATGGAGCGGACGACGTGGATGTGCCGCCCCGGGGGGTGTCAGCCGGGCAGCGAGTCCTCGTCGACGACGTGCATCGCGGCCTCCTCGGCGGAGGCCGCCGCGCCGTCGATGCCCACGTCCAGGGCCACCAGTGCCGGCTCCTCGTCCTCGTGCGCCCCCTCGTCGGGTGCCACGAGCCGGCCGGAACGGTCGGCGCCCACCTCGCCGTCCAGCAGTTCTCCATCGGTGCCGTCGGCGTCCCCCAGCCCGTCGCCCTCGGGCGCGAGCACGTCGGGCCGCTCCTCGGCGAGCCGCTGGTCGAGGGTCTCGCCCTCATGACGTTCGGCTGCCGTCACGCCGGTGTGTTCCACCGCCCAGGGGCGCTCCGGCGGGGACCAGCCGCGATCGAGGGGATCGCCCACGCCGTCGTTCTCGAGCGTGTCCTCGCTGTCGAGCAGCCCGGTGTCCTCCCGCTGCTCCGATCCGTCCGGCTGGTAGACGTCGTCTCCCCATCCGTCGGCGCTGTTCACGGGTACCTCCAGGGGGTGGGGACCGGCCCCTTCTCGCCGCGCACCGCGGCGGGCCGCCGCTGCACGGGGCACAGGCTTCGCCCGTCGCGGAACCGCACGGTTCCCGGGCTCACCTCGAGCCGGTGCCTACCTCCAGCCTTCCACTCCGGTTCGGGACCGCGCAACGGCACGGACCCCGCCCGGGTGCCGGCCCTCCCCGTCCACCTCGCTCCTCGCCGCATCGCAGCTCTGTCCGGCACCCCCGTCTCGGTCCGGCCCGCGGCCACCCGGTCCGGCACGGGTGAGCCGCGGTCCTGGGACGAGGGGCTGCCCTCAAGCACCGAGGGGCTGCCCACGAGCACCCCCGAGGGCCGGCCGGGCCGGAGCGATGCCCCTGCCCGGCCGCACCCGAACCCGAATCCGCCCCCACCCCCGGAGGGCGCCGCGGGCTCACCCGTGCCAGGACCGCCACAGTGCCGCGTAGGCGCCGTCCGCCGCCACCAGCTCGTCGTGGCTGCCAAGCTCGCTGATCCTGCCGTTCTCAACCACGGCGATGACGTCCGCGTCATGGGCGGTGTGCAGCCGGTGGGCGATCGCGATCACCGTGCGACCGTCCAGGACCCGGGCCAGGGACCGTTCGAGATGACGTGCCGCCCGCGGGTCGAGCAGCGACGTCGCCTCGTCCAGGACCAGGGTGTGCGGGTCGGCCAGCACCAGCCGGGCCAGGGCGATCTGCTGGGCCTGCGCGGGAGTGAGAGCGAAGCCTCCCGAGCCGACCTCGGTGTCCAGGCCGTTGTCGAGCGCGCGGGACCAGTCGTCCGCGTCGACCGCGCCCAGCGCCGCCCACAGCTCGGCGTCGGTGGCGCCGGTCCTGGCCAGCCGGAGGTTGTCCCGCAGGGAACCCACGAAGACGTGGTGTTCCTGGTTGACGAGGGCGACGTGGGAACGGACCCGCTCCGCGGACATCCGGGACAGTTCGGCGCCACCCAGGGTGATCCGGCCGTCACGCGGGCCGTAGATGCCGGCGAGCAGCCTGCCCAGCGTGGACTTGCCGGCGCCCGAGGGCCCGACCAGGGCGAGCCTCGTGCCGGGGGCGACCTCCAGCGACACCTTGCGCAGGACGTCCACGCCCTCGACGTAGCCGAAGTGCACGCGGTCGGCGTGCACGTCCCGCCCCTCGGGGGACAGGGCGCCGTCACCGGCGTCCGGCTCGATGTCCCGCACGCCCACCAGCCGTGCCAGGGAGACCTGGGCCACCTGGAGCTCGTCGTACCAGCGCAGGATGAGGCCGACCGGGTCGACCAGCATCTGCGCGATCAGGGCGGCCGTGGTCATCTGCCCGACCCCGATCCAGCCCTGCAGGACGAACACACCCCCGACCAGCAGGACGGAGGCGAGCACGGTCACATGGGTGACGTTGATGACCGGGAAGAGCACCGACCGCAGCCAGAGCGTGTAGCGCTCCCAGGCCGTCCACTCCCTGATCCGCTGCTCCGACAGCTCGATGCGCCGGGCGTCCAGACGGTGCGACTCGACGGTGCGTCCGGCGTCCACCGTCTCGGCGAGCGCGGCGGCCACCGCGGCGTACCCGGCGGCCTCGGACCGGTAGGCGGAGGGCGCCCGCCGGAAGTACCAGCGGCAGCCGATCACCAGAAGCGGCACCGCGATCAGCACCACCGGTGCCAGCGGCGGAGCGGTGACCACCAGTCCGCCGAGCAGCAGCACCACCCACACGGCACCGATCGCCAGCTGGGGCACCGCCTCGCGCATGGCGTTGGCGAGCCGGTCGATGTCCGTGGTGATCCGGGAGAGCAGATCCCCGGTACCGGCCCGTTCCAGCACGCCGGGCGGCAGTCCGACCGACCGCACGAGGAAGTCCTCGCGCAGATCGGCCAGCATCCGTTCGCCGAGCATGGCCCCGCGCAGCCGCACCTCGCGGACGAACAGCGCCTGCACGGCGAGCGCGATCACGAAGAACGTGGCCGTGAGGCCGAGATGCAGCTCGCGGGCGCCGTCCGACACCCGTTCCACGAGCCCGCCCAGCAGGTAGGGGCCTGCCATCGAGGCGATCACGGCGACGGTGTTGACGGTGACGAGGAGCAGGAACGCCCGGCGGTGCCGGCGCAGCAGTTCGCCCGTGTAGGCGCGGACGGTCGCGGGAGCGCCGACGGGGAGGGTGTTCGCCGTCGTGGGGGCCGCCGGGTCGTACGACGGTGGTGCGACGCCGATCATGCCTTCTCCTCGATCTCTTCCAGTCGGTGCAGTACGTCGCCGTCGTGGCGCGGTACGTCGTCCGCGCCCAGGACGTCGTCGTCCGGGGTCTTCGCTGGGCGGCCGTCGGCCGTGCGCCCGCCGACCGCGGTCACGTCCGTGCGGGCCGTCGTCTCCTCGTCGGTCTCGCGGGTCACCACCGACCGGTACCGCGGCTCGGTGTGCAGCAGGTCCCGGTGCGTGCCGGTCGCGGCGACCTCGCCCTCGTGCAGGAACACGGTCCGGTCCGCGCGGTCCAGCAGCAGTGGCGACGAGGTGAACACCACCGTGGTGCGCCCCGCGCGCAGCGCCCGTACGCCTTCCGCGATCCGTGCCTCGGTGTGCGAGTCCACTGCGGAGGTCGGTTCGTCCAGGACGAGCGCTCCCGGGTCCGTGATCAGGGACCGGGCCAGGGCGAGCCGCTGGCGCTGGCCGCCCGACAGCGAGCGGCCCCGCTCGGTGATGCGAACGTCCATGGGGTCTTCCGCATCGAGCGAGCCCTGCGCGAGGGCGGCCAGCACGTCGCCGCACTGGGCGGCGGCCAGCGCGTCCTCCGCGCTCACCGCGCCGGAAGCGGGTACGTCGAGCAGTTCGCGCAGGGTGCCGGAGAGCAGCACCGGGTCCTTGTCCTGCACCAGGACGGCCGTGCGGGCTGATCCGAGGGGCAGCTCGTCGAGCGGCACCCCGCCCAGCAGGGCCGACGTGCCCTCCTCCGAGGGGTGTCCGCCGAGTCGTTCCGCCAGACGACCGGCCGTGTCCGGGTCGCCGCACACCACGGCGGTGAACCGGCCCGACAGGGCGAGGAGACCGGTGGCCGGGTCGTACAGATCACCGGTCGGGATCTCGGCGGCGCGCGTCCCCGCGGTGTCCGTGGCCCGTTCCAGCGCCAGCACCCGCGCGGCCCGCTTGGCCGAGGGCTTGGAGAAGGAGTACGCCATGGCGATCTCCTCGAAGTGCCGCAGCGGGTAGGTGAGGAGCATGACGGAGCTGTAGACGGTGACGAGTTCGCCGATGCCGATGCGGCCGTCCCGGGCGAGGTGGACGCCGTGCCAGACCACCGCGATCAGCAGCAGGCCCGGCAGCAGCACCTGGATCGCGGAGATCAGGGACCACATGCGCGCGCTGCGCACGGCCGCGTGGCGCACCTCCTGGGAGGCGCTCCGGTAGCGGTCGAGGAAGAGCGCCTCGCCGCCGATGCCGCGCAGCACACGCAGGCCGGCGACGGTGTCGGAGGCGAGTTCGGTGGCCCGGCCGGCCTTCTCGCGCTGGACGTCGGCCCGCCGGGTGGCCCGGGGCAGCAGCGGCAGTACCGCGAGGGCCAGCACCGGCAGGCCCACGATCACGACGACGCCGAGGGCCGGCTGGTAGACGACCAGCGCGACGCAGACCAGCACGATGGTGAGCGCGGCCGCGGTGAAGCGGGAGACGGCCTCCACGAACCAGCCGATCTTCTCGACGTCGCCGGTGGACACGGCCACGACCTCGCCGGCCGCGACGCGCCGGGTCAGTGCCGAGCCGAGCAGTGCGGCCTTCCGGGCGAGCAGTTGCTGGACTCGGGCCGCGGAGGTGATCCAGTTGGTGACGGCGGCGCGGTGCAGGAAGGTGTCGCCGAGCGCGTTGCCGGCGCAGCACAGCGCCATGAGGCCGCCCGCGAGGGCGAGCCGGCTGCCGGACCGGTCGACGACGGCCTGGATGGCGAACCCGACACAGAAGGGCAGGGCGGAGACGGAGGCGAAGTGCAGCATGCCCCAGGCCAGTGACTTGAGTTGGCCGCCCAGCTGGTTGCGGAACAGCCACCACAGGAAGCGAGAGCCCGAGCGTGCGTCCGGCACACCCGGGTCGGGATACGGAAGGTCTTGGATCTGCATGACGTCCCAGTGGCTCGTGTCAGGGGGTGCCGTTGCCACACGGCATCGAGAGGCTGCAAACCGTGAAAGGTTCGCGTCGCGGCATGCCCAAAATCAAGCGGTTTTCCGCGGTGGGGAACGGATCAGGCTGCTTCCGCCGCACTCGCGCCGGGCCTTGGGAACGCAGGTGTGGACGCTGGTGCGACCATGGACCGATGGGAAGTGGTGGCGCACGGCGTACGGCGGTCGCGATGGCGGCCCTGGGATCCCTCACGGTGGCGGCGCTGGCCGGCTGCGGTGGCCCTTCCGGGGGCGGCGCGGAGGACCGGGGGAGCCGACCGGCCGACGGGGCCGGGCACGCGAGTGCCACGGCCGACCCGACGCGGCTCCCCGGCGTCGGCGACCGGTACCAGCGGCTGGTGCCGGCCGGCTCCCGGCAGGTCGTGGCGGTGTACGGCGACGGCCCGGACTCCGCCGACGCCACCGTCGTGCTCTACACGAAGCAGGGCTCCGCCTGGCACCGCGCCCGCAGTTGGGCCGCGCACAACGGCACGAAGGGGTGGACGACCGACCACCGCGAGAACGACAAGCGCAGCCCCGTAGGCGTCTTCACGCTGAGCGATGCCGGCGGAGTGCTCCCGGACCCGGATCCCACTCCGGGTACCGGGCTGCCGTACACCCGTTCCGCGTCCTTCGCGGCGCCGAGGTGGTGGGCGAAGTCGTACTGGCACGACTTCGACTACGTGATCGCCATCGACTACAACCGCGTCAAGGGCACCTCACCGAACGATCCGACCCGTCCACAGGGCGCGTCCAAGGGTGGCGGGATCTGGCTGCACATGGACCACGGGAGCGGCACGTCGGCCTGTGTCAGCCTGCCCAAGCCGGCGATGGAGTACCTGCTGCGCACGCTGGATCCAAACGCACGTCCCGTGGTGGTGATGGGGGACAAGGCGCGGCTGAGGGCCTGACAGCGCCGGGGAGCGCCTCAGCTCCGGGGGGCGCCCCGGTCCGGTCCGCAGCCGGGGCCGTCGACCAGCGTGTCCAGCAGGCCGCCGAGCACCGCGCGTTGCTCGTCCGACAGCGGCGCGAGGATCTCGTCCGCGGCCGAGCGGCGGGCGCCGCGCAGTTCGCTGAGGGCCGTGCGTCCGTCGTCGGTGAGCTCGATCCGGATGACCCTGCGATTGGCCGGATCCGGGGCACGCCGCACCTTTCCGGCCGCCTCCAGCCCGTCGACCAGCGTCGTCACCGCACGGGGGACCACCTCGAGACGCTCGGCCAGGTCGGCCATGCGCGGCGGCGAGCCGTAGTGCGCCAGGGTGCGCAGGAGCCGGGACTGGGCCGGAGTGATGCCGAGGGCACGGTGCTCCAGGTGGCGCTTCTGGATGCGGTGCACCCGGCGGGTGAGCCGCAGCAACTGCTCGGCGAGCAGGCCGTCGGGATCGGGGGCGGTCATGCGGGAACAATATCAGGACAATATTCATTGTGAGTATAGGTAACAATGACCTATGCTCCGCAAGGCCGGCGATCCGAGGGATCCGCCGGCCCCCCACTGCCGACACCCGTAGGAGCCCATGCAACCCGAACGCGCGTCCGCCTGGACCGCACCCGCCGACGCCGAGGAACAGCCCCGGCAGGTGCGACGCATCCTGAAGCTGTTCCGTCCCTACCGGGGCCGCCTCGCGGTCGTCGGACTTCTGGTCGGTGCCGCCTCGCTCGTCTCGGTCGCCACACCCTTCCTCCTGAAGGAGATCCTGGATGTCGCGATCCCCGAGGGGCGCACCGGCCTGCTGAGCCTGCTCGCCCTCGGCATGATCCTGGGCGCCGTCCTCACCAGCGTCTTCGGCGTGCTGCAGACGCTGATCTCCACGACCGTGGGCCAGCGGGTCATGCACGACCTGCGCACCGCCGTCTACGGCCGGCTCCAGCAGATGTCCCTCGCCTTCTTCACCCGCACCCGCACGGGCGAGGTCCAGTCCCGCATCGCCAACGACATCGGCGGCATGCAGGCGACCGTCACCTCCACGGCGACCTCCCTGGTCTCCAACCTCACCAGCGTGGTCGCCACCGTCGCCGCCATGGTCGTCCTCGACTGGCGCCTGACCGTTGTCTCGCTGCTCCTGCTCCCGGTGTTCGTGTGGATCAGCCGCCGCGTCGGCAAGGAGCGCCGGAAGATCACCACCCGGCGCCAGAAGCAGATGGCCGCGATGGCCGCCACGGTCACCGAGTCGCTCTCCGTCAGCGGCATCCTGCTCGGCCGCACCATGGGCCGCTCGGACTCGCTCACCCGCGCCTTCGCGGACGAGTCCGAGGGGCTGGTCGACCTCGAGGTGCGGTCGAACATGGCGGGCCGCTGGCGGATGGCCGTCATCACCATCGTCATGGCCGCCATGCCGGCCGTCATCTACTGGACCGCCGGCATCGCCCTCCAGCTGGGCGGGCCGGAGGTCTCCCTCGGCACGATCGTCGCCTTCGTCTCGCTCCAGCAGGGCCTGTTCCGTCCGGCCGTGAGCCTGCTGTCGACCGGTGTCCAGATCCAGGCGTCGCTCGCGCTCTTCCAGCGCATCTTCGAGTACCTGGACCTGCCCATCGACATCACCGAACGCGACGAGCCCGTCCACCTCGACCACATCAAGGGCGAGCTCCGCTTCGAGGGCGTCGGGTTCCGCTACGACGGCAAGGGCTCCGCGGTTCTCGACGGCATCGACGTCACCGTCCCGGCGGGCAGCAGCCTCGCCGTCGTCGGCCCGACCGGCGCCGGCAAGTCCACCCTCGGCCACCTGGTGCCGCGCCTGTACGACGCGACGGACGGCCGGGTCACCCTCGACGGGGTCGACGTACGCGACCTGGACTTCGACACCCTCGCCCGGGGAATCGGCGTGGTCTCGCAGGAGACGTACCTCTTCCACGCCTCGGTCGCCGAGAACCTGCGCTTCGCCAAGCCGGACGCCACCGACGCCGAACTGGAGGCGGCCGCGCGGGCGGCCCAGATCCACGACCACATCGCCGCCCTGCCCGACGGCTACGACACGGTGGTCGGTGAACGCGGCCACCGCTTCTCCGGCGGGGAGAAGCAACGTCTGGCCATCGCGCGCACCATCCTGCGCGACCCGCCCGTCCTGGTCCTCGACGAGGCGACCAGCGCGCTGGACACCCGTACCGAGGCCGCCGTGCAGGACGCCATCGACGCGCTGTCCGCCAACCGCACCACGGTCACCATCGCCCACCGCCTGTCCACCGTCCGCGACGCCGACCGCATCGTCGTCCTCGACTCCGGGCGCCTGGCCGAACAGGGCACGCACGAGGAACTCCTGGAGCGGGACGGACGCTACGCGGCACTGGTCCGCAGGGACGCCCGACTGGAGCCGACAAGATGATGATATGCCGGGTTTGTGACCAAATTAGGGTTACCGTGCCCGCATGCAGACGAACACTCCGCGACGAAGCGCGAGGCGCGCGAGGAGCGCCAGCAGCACCAGGAGCCCGAGGAGCCCGAGGCGGACGATTCGGCTGACGCGCCGGGGCCGTGTCGCCCTGATCGCGGCCGGCGCCGTCGTGGCCGCCACCGCGGTGGCGGTGCCACTGCTGACGACGGACGAGGAGGGCGAGTCCCGCCCCACCTCGCTCGTGATCCCCGAGGGCTGGCGGGCGACGCAGGTCTACGCGGCCGTCGACAAGACGCTCGGCCTGCCGGCGGGCAGCACCAAGAAGTCCCTGGCCAAGGCCGACCTCAAGCTGCCGAACGACGCCGAGGGAAATCCCGAGGGCTATCTCTTCCCGGCGACCTATCCGCTCGGTGAGTCCCCGACGCCGGACAAGCTGCTGCAGGCCATGGTCGACGCGGCGAACAAGAAGTTCACCGGCGCGCCGGTCGCCGCGGGCGCCCAGCGCAACGCGCTGAACGTCTATCAGGCCGTCACCATCGCCAGCATCGTGCAGGCGGAGGCCGCCGCGAAGGAGGACATGGGCAAGGTGGCCCGGGTGGTCTTCAACCGGCTGGAGCGCGGGATGCCGCTCCAGATGGACTCCACCATCAACTACGCCCTGGGCCGTTCCACGCTGAACACCAGCACCAAGGACACCCGGATCGACAGCCCCTACAACTCGTACCAGCGCATGGGCCTGCCGCCCACGCCCATCGCCAACCCGGGCGACGTCGCGATGACCGCCGCGATCAATCCGACCCCCGGGGACTGGCTGTACTTCGTCACGGTCAAGCCGGGCGACACCCGCTTCACCGCCGACTACGCCGAACACCAGCGCAACGTCGCCGAGTTCAACCGGGTCCGGGAGAGCGCCTCGAAGACGGCCGGGGCCGGGTGACCGGGGGGGCGTCATGCGGCCACCGGTGCCTCCTCGGCCAGCAGTCGCCTGATGTCCCGCACAGCCGAGCGTCCCGCCCGGTTGGCGCCGATGGTGCTGGCAGACGGCCCGTAGCCGACGAGGTGGACCCGCGGATCGGCGAACGCGCGCGTCCCCTCGACCCGGATACCGCCGCCCGCCTCCCGCAGTCGCAGCGGCCGCAGATGATCGATGGCGGGCCGGAACCCGGTCGCCCACAGGATGACGTCCGCGGGCACGCGCCGCCCGTCGCCCCACTCGATCCCCTCGGGCGTGATCCGGTCGAACATGGGCTGCCGGTCCAGCACACCCGACTCCAGACCCGCCCGGATCGCGTCGTTGAGCGGCAGCCCCGTCACCGACACCACGCTCTTCGGCGGCAGCCCCTGACGCACCCGTTCCTCCACGAGCGCCACCGCCGCCCGGCCCGCCTCCTCGTCGAAGGGCCCCTCGCGGAAGACGGGGGGCCGCCTGGTCACCCAGGTGGTGGAAGCGGCGTACGAGGCGATCTCCAGCAGATGCTGAGTCCCCGAGGCACCGCCTCCCACCACGACCACGCGCTGTCCGGCGAACTCCTCGGGCCCCGCGTACTGGGCGGTGTGCAGTTGCCGGCCCCGGAAGGACTCCTGTCCGGGGTAGCGCGGCCAGAAGGGCCGGTCCCAGGTGCCGGTCGCGTTGATCAGGGCCCGCGTGGACCAGGGTCCGTCCGAGGTCTCCACGAGCAGCCGCCCGCCCGTCCCCTCGCGCACCGCGCGCACGTCGACGGGCCGCCGCACCCGCAGGTCGAAGGTCCGCTCGTAGTCGGCGAAGTACGCGCCCACCACCTCGGCGGACGGCCGCGCCGGATCCGCGCCGGTCAGCTCCATCCCCGGCAGCGAGTGCATGCCGTGCACCTTGCCGTACGTCAGTGACGGCCAGCGGAACTGCCAGGCGCCCCCGGGGCCGGGCGCGTGATCCAGCACCACGAAGTCGCGTTCCGGCTCGAAGCCGGTGCGCCGCAGGTGAAAGGCGGCGGCGAGTCCCGCCTGACCGGCCCCGATGACGACGACCTCGACCTCGCGTGTGTAGTTCACGCTTCTACCAACGGCGCCGGGGGTCCGGATCTTCCCGCGGTGTCAGGATGGTGCCATGTCAGATGCCTTCACCACCCGCGTCCTGAACCTCGCCACCGGCTCGGCGGAGCGTGTCGCCGACATCACCGGTGACTGCGAGTCCTTCCTGCGCGAGGCGGCGGCCGGCCGCGACGGCCTCCTCAACGTCTTCGTGCCGCACGCCACCGCCGGGATCGCGATCATCGAGACCGGCGCCGGCAGCGACGACGACCTGCTGGCCGCACTGCACGCCCTGCTCCCGGCCGACGACCGCTGGCAGCACCGCCACGGCAGCCCGGGCCACGGCCGCGACCACGTCCTGCCTGCCTTCGTACCCCCGCACGCGACCCTGCCGGTGATCGACGGCCGCCTGGAGCTGGGCACCTGGCAGTCGGTGTGCCTGGTGGACACCAACAGGGACAACCCCGACCGCCAGGTTCGGTTGAGCTTCGTCGGTGGGTGAGCCGATCTGGTTGCACGATAGGCGGGAAGTCCGGCCGCACTTACCAGTCGCTCGGACGGTGTATTCGAACCATGATCCGCTGGGTAATGATCGGCATCACGGTCCGGCGGCTCACGCGCACTGGCCCGCCACTCGGCCAGGGCCCCGACCGCTCACCCCAATCCTGGTATCGGGGCATACGACCGGCTCATAGGTGATCGGCTGGCTCAGTCCGCATCATTGCCGAGAAGGAGCGCCTCCAGCGCGAGCAGAACACCGTCATCGAGCTGCGGGACCGTCAAGCCGCTTGCCTGAGCATGTGCCGACGATCTTCTTGGCGCCGTATGTGCTCTGACTGGGCACGGGTACGTCGTGGAGGTTTTGATGCTCTGGGTGTCGATGAAGGAGCCCGTGGGTTCGGGCTTGGTGCGGTACCGGTCATGCAGTGGGCGAGTAGAGGCCAGACTCGGGTGCCGACGAGTAACCTGCCTCGCCCACCATCAGGAAAGATCACTCAAGGTACCGAAGCACTACTTGCGCAGAATGTCGGAGGCGACGTTCCACAGGCGCTCAGCGTTCGCAGGGTCGACGGCATATGCAGCCACTGCGTTCATGCCGAACTCGGTGGGTCGGGCGTCAACGATGGGCGCCTCATTGACATCCTCGAAGTAGCGGCCGCCGATGTCTTCGACCAGCGGGGAGGCGGCGAGGAACACAGAGGTCGCGGCGCCCTGCTCGATCGTCTTGCGGTAGGGCTCAGGGGTTCGCAGACCGCCGGTGTGCTTCTGAAGGCCCGTGGCGATGGCGCCGGGGTTGAGTGTGTAGGCCCTGATGCCGTCGCCGGCCCAGCGGCGGTCGGCCTCGACGGCAAGCAGAGCCTCGGCGGTCTTGGACTGCCCATACGCGGCCAGTGCGTCATAGGGGCGGAAGCGGAAATCGAGGTCGTCGAAAACGACCGGCGAGAACAGGTGGCCACTTGAAGAGACGGAGACCACGCGCGCGCCTTGGGCCTCAGCAAGTGCCGAGTGCAGACCAAGAGTTAGAGCGAAGTGACCCAAGTAGTTCGTAGCGAACTGCTGCTCCTGACCGCGGATGCCGCGCTCAAGCTCAGGCGGCATCATGATGCCGGCGTTGTTGACCAGAATATTCAGCGGTCCGTCCCATGAGGCGGAAAAGGAGTTCACCGAGTCGAGGTCCGCGACGTCGAGGTGCGCCGCCCGGACAGCATCGTTTCCCGTTTGCGTCCGCAGATCCGCTGCTATCTGTTCGCCCGCGTCCGGGCGCCGCACCGCCAGGGTCACCTCGGCGCCAGCGGCCAGAAGTGCCCGAGCTGTTTCCACTCCGATACCGGAAGTGGCCCCGGTGATAATTGCGCGCCTGCCGGAAAGATCCACGTCCTTGATCACGTCACTCGCAGTGGAGTCACTGTCGAAAGGGCTGCGGAAAAGCTGAGACATAGGTTTTTCCAATGCTCGATCCTTGTCCGCACTGACTTCGAAACCTGTATCCATACCTACTCCGGGCTCCTTCGAGCAAATTTCCATCTTTAGGGGTACGGGCGCGATCATGGGCGACTCGTCTTGAGGCGCGTGGACATCGACGGCGTGATCAACCGCGAGTCCGACGAACAGGGTCGATTCATCGGTGTCGCCGTCTCTATGGAGTCAGCTCAGAATTCTCGCCAAGGTCCTGATCCCACGAGGACCGCGCCCTCGGAGGGCGCGCGGCCGCTGAACTCCGATAACCTGGGCGCAACCCTGAAGCGGATCACTCTCGATCTAGAGGAGATCGCCGACGTCACAGGTGTAGCCCTGATCCACAACTGAATTTTGGAGAAATCACTTGAAAATCTCAGTCGCTGAGTGCCCAATACGTCAGCTTCATGGGATTCAGCATCATCCACACATTCGTGATGAAGTCATCACCCACGTCGAAAGTAACCACTCCATACATATGCTGCTCATTACGCAGAATATATCCTAGCCCGTCAGCTGTTGCGCGCCGCTCGAAGCGAAGGGCGGGCTGCTTGCGCATCACGCCCATGAGCCACCGACTTACGTGGTCGGGCCCACGAATGACCTGTGGTGCGGCATTGACGAAGCCACCTCCGTCTACTCGGAGTTCAATATTTGGAGCCAGTACGCGAAGTAGTTCCTCGATGTCGCCTCCGACAGCTGCATCAAGGAATGCCTGCACAACTCTGTCGTGCTGGTGCGTAGACACCTGCGCGTGCCTTCCTCGTCGGACGTGGCGGCGCGCGGACGCAGCCAGTTGCCTTGTCGCTGCGGCTGAACGGCCTACGATGTCCGCTATCTCGTCGAATGGGACACCGAATACGTCGTGCAGCACGAACGCGACTCGCTCTGCTGGTGTCATGGCTTCGAGAACCGTCAGCAACGCCATGCTGACTGAATCATCAAGCGTGATGCGATCGAGCGGATCAGTAGCGAGATCCGTTGAACCTAGTGGCGCCGTCGCTGTGCCTGCGAAGAGGTCGGCCGGGACGGGCTCCGGTAGCCATTGGCCGACGTAGCTTTCCCGCCGCGCCCGCGCGGAGCCCAGCAGGTCGAGTGAGATACGGCTCGCAACGCGCATCAGCCATGCTGCCGGTGCGGCGACTTTCTCACGCTCCTCAGACTCAAGCCGGTACCACCTAACGTATGTCTCTTGCACGACATCTTCGGCGTCGGCCAGGGTGCCCGTCATGCGAAAGGCAAGCGACAGCAGACGTTTTCGCTCCGCCATGACCAAGTCCGGAGGCCATGATTCATTGCACTCTGCTCTTGCGAGCTCTGTGGACTTGGCGGGAATATCTTCCGGCATGGGGCACCCTTCCGATTGGAGTGCAGAACGCCCGAGCTGACATCGCCTAGCACTCGGGCGCCGCATCGACCTTTCGCTACAGACTTCAGGCGCTGGGGATTCCTGAAGTCGGGTACTTTACGATTCCTGCCCGGTAGGTGCCGCGCGGAACCATTACGTCCCGTGCCTCCTGCGCGTCAACAGTTACAACCTCGCGATCGTCTCCGCGATCCGCCAAAGTCGCCCGGAAGAGGTCGTCGTGGTAGTAGCGGTCGGGTCCAGCGATCTCGATTTCGCTTCCCGGCTCCAGGGTTGTGACAGCCTCCGCGAGCAGGTCGATGACCTCGTCCAGATCGACGGGCTGGATGAGTGACCTCGGAGCGACTACCTTCCCCTCCACGGTGTGCTGGTCGATGAGGGTAGGAATATAGCTCTGGAACTGGGTCGCCCGGATGATCGTCGCGGGGATCGAAGCGGACCGCAGGGCCTTCTCCTGCGCCACCTTTCCGAGGTAGTACCCGATCTCGGATGCGTCCCCCTGCCCGACGCCTACGATGGAAAGCACGATGTGATGACGCACACCAGCCCGCTTGCCCTCGGTCGTCAGCCGATCGATCGATTTCTCGAAGAAGGAGATTGCCCCCTCCGCGTCGAAACGAGGGGTGTTCAGAACGTTGACGATGGTGTCGACTCCGACGAGAGCCTCAGCGAGGCCCCGGCCAGAGATCACGTCGATCCCGTCCTCGAGGCCTCCCGAAACGACCTCGATGTCGTGGGCAGTCAACCTGTCAGCAAGGCGCGACCCAACACGGCCACGACCACCAGCTATGAAAACCTTCATTTCCTCACTCCGTTCCGGGGCACGAGTCACCGCCCTCACCAACATGACGACGCAGGTCGGAAAAATGTGAGGTTGCAAAGCCAGACTCTCCGGCACCGCTCGGCAGCCTGGCGCGGGCAAGAGCGTCACCATCCTCCTCACGCCGGCTTCGCCTACCTCGTCCATGAACGGGACCTCGTCGCCAGCATCGCCGAACGGGTCGGCGCCCGCGCGCTGAGCTCCAGGACCGGATCGCCGGCCTGCTGGAGCGGTGAAGGCCGTCGGCCGGGAGAACGCCCGCCTCAAGCAGCAAGCCACCACCGCCCGGCCAGAGAGCTCGCCCAGACGGCCACCGACGTCGCCGACGTACAGGGCGTGACGGTCACCACCGAGGGCGCGGCCCAGGACGCCCGCGCGCTCGCCCTGGCCGTCCGTGACCGTCTGCCCGCCAGGCTGCCCGGCAAGGCCGCGGTCGGCACGAGCGCAGGCCTGGTCATCGCCCTCAACCCCGTAGCCGACGCGGGCCTGAACGCTGCGACGCTGCCCAAACAGTTCCTCGGCGGGCGCGGGGGCGGCAGCGCCAAGCTGGCCCAAGGCGGCGGGCTGACCGCGGATGCCATCGCCGGCGCACTCGCGGCCCTGCCTGCCGCGATCGGTGTAGGGCGTTGCAACGATCTTCCCCGGTGTCGCCAGCTCACCGCCGTGACGCTCATTTGACGCTCT
This sequence comes from Streptomyces sp. NPDC048171, assembly GCF_043202655.1. Taxonomy (NCBI): domain Bacteria; kingdom Bacillati; phylum Actinomycetota; class Actinomycetes; order Kitasatosporales; family Streptomycetaceae; genus Streptomyces; species Streptomyces sp. NPDC048171. The sequence goes on along the minus strand of NZ_JBIDAU010000009.1, from coordinate 200,028 downwards.
GAGCCCTGTACGCCCCTTAGCCGGTTAGCGGAACGATGCCTGAGCTGCTGTTTCGTGCCCCGCAGTGCAGGTCGACACCATTCCGATGGCACATCACGTGGAGCCAGCGATCGGGGAGCGTGAAGGTTGCCTTAACGGAGTTTGGTGGACACCAACAGGGACAACCCCGACCGCCAGGTCAGGCTGAGCTTTCTGGGCTGAGCCGGATCGTCCTGGGTGCGGCCGCCTGTTCTCCGTACCGTGCGTGTCCGGAACGGCGGCGCGAGGACGTGCCGACCGCCGTCGCGTCCGCTGCCGTCGGTGCGATCGCGGCGCCGACCATCCCGCGGACCTACTGGTGCACGGCGACGGCGATCTTGCCACGTGGGCGCCTGCGGACCCCGCCGACGGAGCCGCCCTCCAGGAGTGTGTGCGCCTGTGCGACGTCGGCCAGCGGTAGCACCTCGCCAATCACCGGCCGGAGTCTGCCCTGGTCGACCAGGCGGCCGAGTGCCGCGAGCTTCGCCCGGCCGGGGCTGACGAACAGGAAGTGGTAGGTCGCGTTCACCCCCCACGCGGCGAGCAGATTCTGAGGTTCGGGCGTGTCCACGATGGACACCACCCGGCCTCGGTCGGCGAGGACCTCCGGGCTGCGGGCGAGCGTGTCCCCACCCACCGTGTCCAGCACGACGTCCACCCCGCCCAGCGCGCGGACCTGCGGCACGTAGTCACCGGCCGAGAAGTCGATCACGGTGCCGGCTCCCAGTCCGGTGACGAACTCGTGATCCCTTGCCCGCGCGGTGGTCACGACCTCGGCTCCCAGTGCGGCGGCGACCTGGATCGCGGCCGAGCCGACCCCGCCCGCTCCGCCGTGCACCAGGACCCGTTCCCCGGCCCGCACCCCGGCGCGTTCGACCAGCGCCTCCCACACCGTGACGCCCACCAGCGCGAGACCGGCGGCCTCGACGTGCGACAACCGGCTGGGCTTGCGGGCGGCCAGGGCCTGGTCGACCACGTGGAACTCGGCGTAGGTTCCCTGCCCGGCAAATACCGGTGCCAGGTACCAGACCTCGTCGCCCGGCTGGAAGTCGCCCGCCCCAGGGCCGCTCTCGACCACCACGCCGGACACGTCGTTGCCGATCACCACAGGCAGCGCCACCTGGTCCCGGTAGTCGCCGCGCCGGGTCTGCAGGTCGAGAGGGTTCACGGACGTGGCCTCCACGCGCACCAGCAACTGGCCGGGTCCGGGAGTGGGCATGGGCAGCTCTCGAATGGCGAACGCGGTGTCCGCGTCGCCGAAGCGGACGAGTTCCATCGCACGCATCAAAGTCGTCATGGGACAACAATAAATCGTAATATCGCGAATCGTCAATATGATCGTGCGTTACGATCACCGCATGTTCTCGGAGGCGGAGTTGCTGGCTGTGTTCCGGGCCCTGTCCAACCCGGCCCGCCGCCAGATGCTGGTGTGGCTCAAGGAGCCGATGAGTTTCCCTGGCCAGAAGCCCGAGGACGTCGAGATCGGTGTCTGCGTCACCGACATCCAGCGGCGCACGGGTCTGGGGCAGTCGACCACCTCGCAGTACCTCGCGATGCTGCGGCAAGCGGGGCTGGTGGTCGCCACCCGGCGGGGCAAGTGGACGTACTACCGCCGCGACGAGGCGAACATCGCCCGCCTCCTGGAGACCCTGCGCGACGTCTTCTAGATCCCCTCACCCATACGACCTCGAGAACCACAGCGCGTGAGGCGGAGTGGACCGTCCGTTACCCGTCAGTGCCCGCGGGTGGGTCGGCGAAGACGCCTTTCAGCATCCCGGTGGCCTGCCCCACCTCGATCAGGTAGCCGTCCGGGTCCCGCATGTAGCAACGCACCTCCGCCTTGCGGTCGATCGGCTCGGTCAGGAACCGCGCTCCCTTCGCGCTCGCATCCGCATGGAAGGCGGCGATGTCGGCCACCCGCACGTTGAGGAAGCCGGACACCCTCGCCGGCCCGCCCGTCGCCGGGTCCCCCGGCGGTTCCAGCGAGACGCCGGGCTTGTCGGGGGTGGGGCCGCCCCCGGGGTTCATGATGATCCAGCTGTTGGCGACCTTCACGATGGCCGGGTTCTCCTCGAGCACGATCTCCCCGCCCAGGACGTCGGCGTAGAAGCGCCGGGAGACCGCCACGTCGCGGACGGTCAGGAAGTGGGTGAGGAGCAGTCCCTGGGCCGGAGCCGGTAGGTCTTGCTGTGCCATCGTCCATACCTCCTGAACGGAGTGTGGGGATCGAACGGACGTGACCCGAGTGCCCGCCTCCGGCCGCGCCCAGGCATCCCGCACCCTGATCGACTCGTCCCCAGTGGGCGTGGCGGAGGCGGCAAACCCCCTGTGCCGACCTACGGTGCTGCTCGCGGCGCTCTCGAACTGCTCACCACGCACCCAAGGGGAACCGATCATGGCAGGACCCGTAACGGAAGCAGACGCGAGGTCCACAGAGGGGAACGGGCCCCGTTTCGACGGGCTGCGGGCGCTGTTCATCAACGCCACCCTCAAACGGTCGCCCGAGGTCAGCAACACCGGCGGCCTCATCGACCGCAGCGTGGAGATCATGCGGCACCACGGAGCGCAGGCCGACATCGTCCGGGCCGTCGACCACGACATCGCCACCGGCGTCTGGCCGGACATGACCGAGTACGGCGCCCCGCTGGACGAGTGGCCCCGGCTCTACCGTCGCGTGATGGACGCGGACATCCTGGTCCTGTGCGGCCCCGTCTGGCTCGGTGACAACAGCTCCGTCATGAAGCAGGTCATCGAGCGCCTGTACGCCTGCTCCAGCATGCTCAACGACGCGGGTCAGTATGCCTACTACGGCCGGGTCGCCGGCTGCCTGATCACCGGCAACGAAGACGGCGCCAAGCACTGTGCCATGAACGTCCTCTACAGCCTGCAGCACCTGGGCTACACCATTCCGCCGCAGGCCGACGCGGCCTGGGTGGGAGAGGCCGGGCCGGGACCGTCATATCTGGACGCCGGCTCCCGCGGGCCGGACAATGAGTTCACCAACCGCAACACCACATTCATGACGTACAACCTGCTCCACCTGGCGGCGATGCTGCGCGCAGCCGGAGGCATCCCGCCCCATGGCAACCTGCGCGCCGCATGGGACGCCGGCTGCCGCCCCGACTCCAGCAACCCGGAACACCGATAGCCGAAGCGGAGGTGGACGCCGTGAGCCTTCAGCACTCATCCACCGCATCCGAGTCCTCGCACCGGGCGGTCTGGCCCTCACTACGGGTGGCCGACTGGACCACAACCCGTGACACCCTGCACATGTGGACACAGATCGTGGGCAAGCTGCGGCTGGCCCACGCGCCCATGGTCAACCACTGGTGGCAGGTGACCCTCTACGTCACCCCGAGGGGCCTGACGACCAGCTCGGTGCCCTACGGCGACGGCGCCTTCGATGCGGAGTTCGACTTCGTCGAGCACCGGCTCGTCATCCGCAGCAGCATGGGCGCGAGCCGCGAAGTGGCCCTGAAGCCCAAGTCGGTCGCGGCTTTCTACACCGAGATCATGCAAGCCCTGAACGAGCTGGGCATCGAAGCTGCCTTCCAGCGGCGGCCCAACGAGGTGGAACCCTCCATCCCGTTCGCCGAGGACGAGCAGCACTGCTCCTACGACGCGACGGCAGCACACCTCTTCTGGCGCCAACTGCTGCAGGCCAACCGTGTCCTGGGCCGATTCCGCGCGGAGTTCGTCGGCAAGGTCAGCCCCGTCCACTTTTTCTGGGGCGCCATGGACCTGGCATGCACCCGCTTCTCCGGCCGGCCGGCCCCCACCCATCCGGGCGGCGCCCCGAACTGCGGCGACTGGGTGATGGTGGAAGGCTACTCGCAGGAACTCTCCAGCTGCGGATTCTGGCCCGGCGGCGGCGACGAGGGTGCCTTCTACTCCTACGCGTACCCCGAGCCGGACGGTTTCGCCGCCCACCCGGTGCGCCCCGAGGGCGCCTACTACAGCGCCGAGAACGGACAGTTCCTGCTGCCGTACGAGACCGTGCGCACCGCGCGCGATCCCGACCACGCACTGATGGAATTCCTGCACACCACCTACGAGGCTGCTGCCGAGCACGGCGACTGGGACCGCGCCACACTGGAGAGCGATCCGCGTCGTTGGGACCGGACTGCACCACGAGCAGAGCCGGGCTGAGTGTGTCGTCTTGCCCGACGAGCACGTACTCGGGCGCTGAGGCCGATATCCGGAAACGCCGCAGTCAGGCTTGACCTCAAGTTGAGTTGACGTTGCACGGTGGGTCTACTGCTGCGGATCTACCGGGAGGAACGGCTATGCGCGCCGTTGTACTGCACGAGTTCGGCCCCGCTGCGAACCTCCGCTACGAGACTGTCCCCGACCCCGTGCCCGGCCCGGGTGAGGTTCTCCTGCTGGTGAGGGCCGCGGGGGTGCATCAGATCGAGACGGCCATGCGGGAAGGGCTCGAGATCGGTCCGCCGCTCCCAGGACTTCCGGCGATTTTCGGGGGAGAGGTGGCCGGCGTCGTCAGGGCGGTCGGGCCGGCCGTGGACGAGTCCTGGATCGGCGCCGACGTGGTGACCGCGCACGGCAGACCCGGCGGCTACGCCGAGCTCGCCGCAGCCGACGTGTCGTCCCTGCACCGGATCCCGGCCGGACTGGGGCACGAGGCCGCCGTCACGATGGTCGTCACGGGCGCAACGACCATGGGCCTGCTCGACATCGCAGAACTCACCTCCGGCGACGTGGTCCTGGTCACCTCCGCGGCCGGTGGCATCGGCCGTCTGGTCGTCCAGTTCGCCGGCCGTCTCGGCGCGACGGTCATCGGAGCGGCAGGGGGAGCGGCCAAGATCGCCGCCTTGCGAGAACTGGGAGCGGACATCGCTGTCGACTACAACCTGCCGGACTGGGCGGGTACGGTCCGCGACGCGTTGGACGGGCGTGGCGTCACGGTCGTTCTGGACGGTGTCGAGGGCGACAAGGGACGGGCCGCCTTCGGCCTGCTGGCCGAAGGCGGTCGGTACATCACCATCGGCGCTGCCTCGCGGGAGGAGTTCCGGCCCGATGAGGCTGAGCTGAAGGAGCGCGGTGTGCACTTCACCGACGCACTGGCCCGGCTGCTGGAGGGCCAAGACGCGGTCGCCGACGAGGGCCGCGCGCTGGCGGCGGCCGCCGAGGGGAGCCTGGTGCCCGCCTTCCAGACCTTCCCCCTGTCGCAGGCGGCCGCGGCGCACGCCGCTCTGGAGGCCAGGGCGACAACGGGCAAGGTCGTCCTGGTCCCCGACGCACAGTCACCCGCACAGCGAGGCCTGTCGCGGTCCGAGGTTTCCCCGCAATGAGCGGCAGGATGCACCCGGTTCGCCGCACTCGAGGCAGAGTGCGCACGACTGGTCGCGCTCGGTGCGACCCACGTGCAAACGCTGTACGCCGACGAGGAGAACGACTCGTGCATCCCGATGCTGGACATCGCGGGCAACGAGTTCTGCGTCGACTGATCGCGGGCCCGTGGCGTCCCTCTTGATCGTCTTCTGAGCGGCGCCTAGGCTCCCATGCCCATGGAGACGGGGGAGTCGGACCGCGGGCGGCGGGGATGGCGCGACAGGCCGGTCGGACGTCGTATTGCCGCAGGCCTGCTCGCCGGAGCGGGTCTGGTCGTGCTGGGTGTGCTGTTCGTCGTGCTGCCGGGGGTGGTGGTCGACCACGACCTCGCCGGGGCGAGCGTCGCCGCGCAGGACCGGCTGAAGGCGGTGAACGACGTCCGTACGGCGCTTCTGCAGGTGGTCGGTGGCCTGGTCGTGCTTTTCGGCGCCTACGCCACGTGGCGGCAACTGCGGGTGAGCCAGGACGGATTGCGTGCCACCCAGGAAGGCTACGTCACCGACCGATTCAGCCGCGCCGTCGACCAGCTCGGCAGCGACAAGCTGGATGTGCGCATCGGCGGGTTGCACGCGCTGTGGCGGATCGCGGAGCAGTCCACCCGTGACCGGGAGGCCATCATCTCCCTCCAGGCCGCGTATCTGCGGACACACCTGACCTGGCCACCTGCGGGACCGGAATCACCGGGGCCGGACGTGCCCATCAACGACGTCGCACCGCTGGAGACCCGCGCCGCCGACGCCCAGGTGGCGCTGACCGCGCTCGGTGTGCTCTGCCAGCGCCGGGAGCAGTCCTGGGTCAATCTCAGCATCACCGATTTGCGCCGAGCAGACTGCGACGGGCTGTGGTTTCCCGAGGTCAACTTCGACCGCGCCTGCATGGAGGCGGCGAGTCTGTACCGCGTCAATCTGACACAGGCGTCCCTGGTCTCCGTCAACCTGCGGCACGCCGACCTCACGACCGGGGTTCTCCGCCGGGCTCGCTGCGTCCTTGCCGACCTGCGAGCCGCGAAGCTCGTCGAAACCGACTTGTGTGACGCCGACTTCACCGAGACCGACCTGCGCGAGGCGAACTTGCGCAAGGCCACCGCGCACGGTGCGGTCTTCCACCGCGCCGACCTCCGCATGGCTGACTTGCGCGGCACCGACTTGAGTACCGCCGACCTCGTCGAGGCACGACTGACCGGAGCCCTGGCCAGTGAGCACACCCGCTGGCCTGTCGGCTTCGACCGCACGGCCGCCGGGGTCGTCGACTCCGACGACCCCGGACCCGAGCCCTCGCCCCTGCCCCAGCCGCCAGGGGTGACGTGGCAGGCACCGTCGCTGAGGTCCGCCCCCTGAACACGGTTCCGGATGCGCTCACCGGGCTATGAGTTCTCGCGGCGCCGGGAGTCTCAACAGACGTGTGCCGGGTCGAGTGAAGGATGAACGCATGGGCAGCGAGGTTTGGCCGACGGTCCAAGCAGGCTCGCACTCCTGCGTCTTTCGGTGGGGCGAAGGAGCTGACGGCCGGTATCCGGCTCACGGCGGTGGACGCCGACCTGGCCATTGGGGACGGCCCGGAAGTCAGAGGTCCTGCGCTTTCGTTGCTGCTGGCTGTCTGCGGGCGGCGGGTGGCTCTGGAGGAGCTTGACGGACCGGGGACGGATTCCCTCGTGACACCGAGCCGGTGACGCCGGAGGGCGGCTCAGACCCCGGGGCGGCGAGGTCCCCGGCAAGGAGCCGTGCCGTGAGTTCCATGCACCGTGTCCGGGCCGCGGAGAATCCGTAGGGCATCTTGGTCACCGCTTCGAAGGCACTCATCCGGGTGTCCTCCTCGCCGCTCGACTCCGCGTCGTAGATCTCGAAGAGCCTCTCCTCGGCCACGTCCAGTCCGGCCGCTTCAATGGCCTGGTGCAGGGCCTTGTGGTGGGCGCAGTGCTGCGCGGCGAGTTCCTCGACCCGCGGGTCGTGGGGGGCGACGGTGTCATCGAGGGCGGCGTCGGCCGCGTCGAGGCGGTCTGCCTCGGCCCGTAGGCCGGGATGCGTCGCCAGCGTGATGAACACGCCGGCCTGGATCGCGGCTCCCAGCGGCCCGAAGATCCGTTCCGTGACCAGCAGGGCGTCCAGGTCGGAGGGGCGCAGTGCGCCAGGGGGCAGGTGGCTGAGCCGGTCCGTGACCAACGGTGAGAGCAAGCCCAGTGGGCTGCCCACGACCCGCAGGCGCTGGACTGCCGCGCGCTGACGCCTGATGGTGGCCTCCTGGGCGGCCAGCGCCTCCTCCAGCCGGCCCAGGACGTCCTCGACGTCCCGGGCTTCGTCGAAGGCGGCCCGCATGTCGTCCAGGCTGATACCGGCCTCGGACATCTTGCGGATCCACAGCAGGCGGATCATGTCGTCGTAGCCGTAGCGGCGGCGTCCGTCTCCGCCTCGCTCGGGCTCCGGCAGCAGACCGATCTGGTGGTAGTGACGAATGGCGCGCGGGGTGGTTCCGGCGAAGGCGGCGGCATCGCCGATTCTGACCTGGCGGGGAGGTGTGGCGGACGGGTACATCGCAGACGGGGCCTTTCGTGCTCTGGTGCCCTCGACGACACCACATGCCGTTACGGCATGTGCAACTACACACCATCCTTCTGGACCTGGTCGTAGGACGGGCACCGCGCTGGGCGCCCGCCCATCAGACCAAGGCCGTCTTCACGTCCGCCGAACCGGGGTGCAACGCCGGACGGTGAACCTCGAGGTCAGGGGAGGTTCCATTTCTGGTTGGGTCCGGTGTGGCAGGTCCACAGGTGGACCGGGGTTCCGTCGTTCCAGGTTCCGCCGGAGGCGTCGAGGCACTTGCCGGACTGGGGATTGCGTACCGTGCCGTCGGCCTGCGGCTGCCAGGACTGCGAGCCCGTACCGTTGCAGGTCCAGAGCTGGATGCGCGTGCCGTCCGCGCTGCCGCCGCCTGAGACGTCGAGGCACTTGCCCAGTGCCGTTACCGTGCCGTCTCCGGGCAGCGTCCACCTCTGCGCGGCCGTGCCGTTGCACGTCCACACCTGGACCTTCGTACCGTCGGCGGTCTGCGAGTTGTCGACGTCCAGGCACTTGCCGTTCACGCCCTTCACCTCACCCGTGCCGGAGATCGCGCCCGGCATCTTGTTGAGCGTGTACCAGGCCTCGGTGCTCCACAGTGCCTCGCCTCCCGCGGAACTGAAGGGACGCGGTGAGCGGACATGGACCACCCGGTCGGCCTTGAGACCGGGGATGGCCAGGGTGACCGTCCTGCCGTCGGCGGAGAGGGTGGCGGACTGGGCGGTGAGGGTCTCCTGGTCGACCTTGGGGCCGCCGTAGTCGGCGGTCGGGACGTAGCGCCACTGCTTGATCTTGTAGCGTCCGGCCAGGCCTGCCGCAGTCTCCTCGGAGAGCGGCTGGGTGTACTCCAGCTCGAAACCGCCGGGCACAGCCCGCATGGCGCGGATGTCGAAGGCGTCCGTGCCGTTCGGTGTCAGCTTCTGCAGGCCGTGGCTCAGTTTGCCCTCCTGGCCCCAGTTGCCGCCCGCGCCCAGGCCGCCCGCGTAGAGCGCTCCGTCCGGACCGATGCTGATCCGTGTGACGCCTGCCTCCAGGCCCTGGGTGAGGCGGAAGACGGCGCCCTGGTACTCACCGCCGACCTTCTCCAGGTAGCCGCGCTGGACGCCGCCGTAGGTGACGTCGCCGAAGAGCATCTGCCCTGCGAACGGTCCCTCGGTCAACTGCAGTGGTGTGCTGGGCGAGTTGCCGATCTCGTTCTGCGGCAGCCACAGCACCGGCTGGGTCACCGGCTTGTTGTCGAAGGGGCCGTCCGGGTTGGTGTAGTGGTTGAAGAAGCGGTCCTGCTTGATGTGGACCAGCTTCGACGAGGGCAGCCACCCGCCCTGGTTGTCGGTGACGAAGATCCCGCCCTCGGGGCCCCATCCGATGCCGTTGGGCGTCCGCAGCCCGCCGGCGACGTAGTCGACCTTCCCCGTCTCCTTGTTCACCTTGATGGTGGTGCCGCGGTTCTGGGCGGGCTGCGGGTCGGTCGTGGCGCCGCCGTAGTTGATGGAGACGGAGAGGTTCAGGTAGAAGGAGCCGTCCTTGTAGAGCAGGCCGAAGGCGAACTCGTGGAAGTTGCCGCCGAAGGGCCAGGACGCGACCCTGCGGTAGGTGTCGGTGACCTCGTCGCCGTTGGTGTCGTTCAGTTCGGTCAGCTCGTGCTTCTGGGAGACGTAGAGCTTGCCGTCGACGTACTTGATACCCATCGGCTCCTTGAGGCCCGAGGCCACCTTCTTCGCCGTCACCTTGTCCGGGCCGGTGCTTCCGGTGACGTTGTCCAGGAGATAGACCTCTCCCGTGGTGTTGTTGCTGCCGCCCCAGGTGGTGATGGCCAGCCGGCCGTCCGGCAGCCAGTCCATCGCGGAGACCTGCGGCTCGAACCCTGCGGGCCGCAGGTCGGTGAGGGTGTAGTTCGGATGCACTCCCGTGAGGGGCAGGCCGTCGCCCGGCGAGTCCGTGCCGCCCTCGCACTCCTTCTGGCCGGGCGCGGTCACCCGGACGACGTCGGCGTCCGTGCTGAGCGCCGAGTTGGGTACGACGGAGAACCCGGAGGCGCCCGGCGGCTTCCAGGCCAGGGTCAGCTGCTGGCCTCCGTCGCGCTCGAAGTGCTCGATGCGCAGTGAGTGGTACCCGGCGGTCAGCTCCGCGGTGCCGTCCTTCGGCTCCGGACCGTGCAGGCCGTCATGATCGATGACCAGTTGGTTGTCGATCCAGAGGCGGGAACCGTCGTCGCTCGTGAGGCGGAAGGCATAGCTGCCCGCGCCCGGGGCGTCGAGATTGCCGAGGGCGTGGGTGACGAAGCCGCTCTCCAGGCCGAAGTCGTCGACCGAGGACCAGTCGATCACCGGCATCAGCTTGTCGATGTTGGGCGTCTGGCCGGCCTTGAGGGTGCAGATCCCGCTCAACGGGGTCTGCACGTCGAAGACGCGCATGGTGACGCCCGGTTCCTGCGGGGGGAGATCGGCGGCGGCCGCGTCCTGCGCCGGGACGGGGGACGACGACAGCCCGACGGCCAGCAGGGAGGCGACGAGCACGCCGGCCAGGCGTCTGCCCAGGCGGTGGGGGTGCAGGTGTGGATACACGTGACCTCCTGACGGTCCCCCGGGGCGGGGGGACTCGGTCGGATGGGTGGGAGATGCACCGCGGCCGGGACGCGCCGTCGTCCCGGACTCGGCAGGGTGCGGACGGGGCCTGGAGCCGCCCCCTCTTCGGGCTCGGTGAGGTCTCACAGGACGGTGCGGTCTTCGTCGGGGACGGGTCCCCGGCGGGTTCCTCAGGGGAGGTTCCATTTCTGGTTGGGTCCGGTGTGGCAGGTCCACAGGTGGACCGGGGTTCCGTCGTTCCAGGTTCCGCCGGAGGCGTCGAGGCACTTGCCGGACTGGGGATTGCGTACCGTGCCGTCGGCCTGCGGCTGCCAGGACTGCGAGCCCGTACCGTTGCAGGTCCAGAGCTGGATGCGCGTGCCGTCCGCGCTGCCGCCGCCTGAGACGTCGAGGCACTTGCCCAGTGCCCTCACCGTGCCGTCTCCCTGCACCGTCCACCTCTGCGCGGCCGTGCCGTTGCACGTCCACACCTGGACCTTCGTACCGTCGGCGGTCTGCGAGTTGTCGACGTCCAGGCACTTGCCGTTCACGCCCTTCACCTCGCCAGCGGACGGCCCGGCGTTCAGTACCTTGGCGCGGATGTTGCGGAACGACACCGAGTCACCGTCGCCGTGGTTCTGGATGCCGATGTGTCCCTGGCGGAGGCTGCGGGCGGGGTCGGTGTTGGTGAAGTCGTTGATCCTGCGGCCGTTGAGGAAGATCTCCAGCCGTTCGCCGGTGACGCGGAGTTCGTAGGTGTTCCACTCCCCGGGCGGGTTGAGCGCGGCGTCCCGCGCGGCGATGTCCGCCGCCTGGAACCCGTACACGGAGCCCGTGGTGCGGTCCGGGGAGTCGGTGGCGTCGATCTGGATCTCGTAGCCGTTGTTGACCGCGGACCAGGGGTCGTCGGAGGCGGGGAAGCCGAGGAAGACACCGGAGTTGGAGTCGTCGTCCATCTTCCAGTCCAGCTTCACGGAATAGTCACCGGTGAACTCCTTGGCGGTGTACCACATCATGCCGAGGCCGCCGTACGACGTCAGGGAGTCGTCGGCGAGCGTGAATCCGCCGGGACCCGCCTGGCTCCAGCCGCTGGTGCCGGAGCCGTCGAAGAGGCTGGTGTAGCCGGTCTCCGGACGGCAGTCCGACTCGGTCATGCCGGCCGCCCACCGGACACCGCCCAGCAGGTGGCGGCGGAACTCGGCCTGCCCGTAGGACTCGTCGGTGTGGCCGCCACCGGTGTAGAAGGCACGGCCGCCTTCGTAGTCCTTGCACCAGGCGATCGGATGGTCGCCGGACATGGAACCGCCGGAATAGCTCGACTCGTCCAGCGAGGCCAGGACGCGGGCGGAGGCGCGCGGGTTGGTGCGGTAGTTGTACCACTCGTCGGTGCGCTGCCAGGCGCGGTCGAGATGGGCGGTGGCGTCGTGGGCCCGGTCCTCGACCTGCACGGTGGCGGACTGGACGGCGGGATGGGACTGGAAGAGGGCGCCGGCCAGACCCTCGTAGAACGGCCAGTCGTACTCGGTGTCCGCGGCCGCGTGCACGCCGACGTAGCCGCCGCCGTCGTTGATGTACTGCTCGAAGGCCGTCTGCTGGGCGTCGTTCAGGACGTCACCCGTGGTCGAGAGGAAGACCACCGCCTCGTAGGGGGCCAGTCCGGCGGTCGTGAAGGCTCCCGCGTCCTCGGTGGCGTCGACGGTGAAGTTGTTGGCCGTTCCCAGTTCGCGCAGGGCCGCCAGTCCGTCGTCGATCGAAGAGTGGCGGAATCCGGCCGTCTTGGAGAAGACCAGGATCTCGTAGTGGGGGTCGGCGGCTGCCTGTGCCGCCTGAGCGGCGGGCGCCGACGGCGGGGACGGTCTCTCGGGCGCAGCCGCGGCGGACGGCGTGGCACTCAGCGCTGCCGCCGCGATCAGGGCCAGGGCAGCGATCAGTTTTCTGGGCAAGACGGCGTCATCTCCTTCATTGAGAGGGGCCGGACTGCGGAGTTGCGGAGTGCGGGAGGTGCGGGAAGTGCCGTCGGACGGCACATTCCGAACGAGATGATGGGCGACTTGCCCCGGCGAAGCTCGCGTCGCGGACACTGGGCGTGGGACGGGGCCCGGAGATCCCTCCGTCAGACCTCGAAGTCCCGGCATGCTGAGCCGCGATGGGAAATGCACGACGCGGGAGTGTCCGCCCACGCCGTCGGCCAGAGGCGGTCGCTTTGCCGGCCGTGGGTGCCGCCGAGGCCGAGAAGAGGCGTCGAACGGGCCGCCGATGGCACGTGGGAGCGCCGGTGGCCTGGGGTTCTGCTTCCTGACGGTCGTTTCGTGCGCACAGGTGTCTCCCGAGGCTGTGAGGGGTTGAGGCATGCATGCCCGTCAGGTGGTTGCCTGTCAGGTGGCATGTGCTGGGAGTACTGGCGCGCGCCGTCGCGCCGATGTGCGGCTGCCGGCAGTTCATGACATGGCCGCAACAATGAAGCTAGCGGTCATCGGGTGAGTGCGTAAGACCTTCAGCGCGAAACACGGCTACTTTTCCCTTGATCGGGACAAAGGGGTTCTTGAGGGCCTTCGAGCCCTGCTGCCTCATCTCGTCCCACACTCAGCTGCACCCGGCTGGGCATAGGCCGCACGCGCCTCGGAGCTTCAGAACTGCCGGAACCGGGGAGCTACTCGGCCGCCGGGCTGCCGGGTATGCGCTCCAGTGCGGCCGCCACGTCCGTGTGGCGGGCGACCTCCAACAGGGCGCGAGCCAGTCGATTCCGCCGTGCGTCGCGTAGTACACGTAGGCGTAGCGGGTCGCGTACATCAGGTGCACGGTGGCCCAGGCCATGAAGACGCCGCAGAGGGCGACGGCGGCGCCGGCGCGTCCGGCGTGCCCAGGAGCAGCAGGAGCACGATGGCCACCAGGCCGCACAGGGCGACCGCCACCACGACGAGTTCGTCCGTGTGCGGCCGGAAATCCTCTCGTCCGGCATTCCGGCGCGTGGCGGACCCAGCACGACACCGGTTCCCCCCGCACCGCGACACCCACCACGGCTCCGACCGCAAGAGCACCGGACAGCCTCGGCACGGCGTCGACGGGGCAGGTCCCCCTGGCATCACCGTAGTGGCGTTCGCCCGGTTCGTCCTGGTGGGTCGGTGTGCTCACCCCCAGGTCTGGCCGGCCGGTTCCTTGATGGTGCGGTTGATCCTGTTGAAGAAGTTCGTCAGCGCGATCTCCAGGTTGATCGCGCCGATCTGCTCCTCCGTGAAGTGGGCGTTGGCCTCTTCCCAGATCTCGTCGGTGACTCCCTCCGCACCGTCCTGCAACCGGGTGGCGGCCTCGGCCAGTGCCAGTGCCGCACGCTCCGCACCGGTGTAGAACGGCGCCTCCCGCCAGGCCACGACGCTGTGCAGCCGCTCGTCGGTTTCACCGGCCTTCTTCCCTCCGGCGACCCCGGCGTGGACGCACGCCGAGCAGCTGTTGATCTGACTGACGCGCAGGTGGACCAGCGCGAGCAGCTTCGGGTCGACGCCCCCGGCTGCGATCGCCTTGTGCAGGTGTCCGACCGCCTTCCACACGTCGGGGTTGTCGGTGTTCTTGTTCTTCAGCCGGTTCTGCATGGCAGGGTGCTCTCCTTGGTCGGGGTTACCTTGCGGGGCTGGTGCCCGTCACCCCAATGACGGAGCAGCTACCAGGGAGGTAACACCATGTCCTGCGCCCATCCCGCCGATCCGGTGGCCGAGGCCTTCGAGACGCACCGCGCCCGGCTCACGGCCGTCGCCCACCGCGTACTCGGCTCGCACGCCGACGCGGACGACGCGGTCCAGGAGGCGTGGCTGCGGCTGTCCCGCCAGGACGCCGACGGCATCGACAATCTCGGCGGGTGGCTGACCACCGTGGTCGCCCGCATCAGCCTCGATCTCCTCCGCTCCGGCCGCACGCGCCCGACGGTGCCCCTCGACGACCAGCTGCCCGAACTCACCGTGACGCTCGACGACGGTTCGACGCCGGAAGAACTCGTGGCACTGGGCGACTCGGTGGGCCTGGCGCTGTTGACGGTCCTGGACTCGCTGCGCCCCGACGAGCGCCTCGCGTTCGTGCTGCACGACGTGTTCGCCGTGCCCCACGGGGAGATCGGCACCATCCTCGGCAGGTCGACCGACGCGACCAAGATGCTGACCAGTCGCGCCCGCCGCAAGGTGCGGGCCGCCCGGCGGTCGGCGAGCGACCGACAGCAGCAACGCGAGGTGGTAGGGGCGTTCTTGGCCGCGGCCCGCGAGGGCCGGTTCGAGCGGCTGCTGGAAGTACTCCATCCCGAGGTGGAGTTCACCGTCCACACCCCCGGCGGACGGTTCGTCACGATCGGAGCGACTGAGGTCGCGGGCCGGGCCCGAGTGGCCGGCGGCGCGGCACACGGACATGCCGTGACCGTCAACGGACGACCCGGAGTCATCGCCTGGAACGAGGACGGCATCCCGCTGTCCCTGCTCACGTTCACCGTCGCCGACGGCCGTATCACCGAGATCACCGCGGTCGTCGACCCGGCCGAACTCGCGCTGATGGACTTGCCGGACCCGGTGTGACCTTCCGCTCCGGGATCACCAGCCGGTGACGCGTGACCAGTTGGCCTGGATGACGGGGACGGCGCCGGTGGGCCGGGCGCTGTCAATGACGTGGTAGCAGGCGTGCTGGGCCGCGGTGGCGCAGGCGTGGTTGGGCAGGATGCGCAGTCGGGTTCCGATGGGAAGGTCGGGCAGACCGGCGCCGTCGCGGGTGGTCAGCGTGCCGTGTTCCTGGCTCGCCGCGCTCATGACCAGGTTCGGGACCGGGTCTCCGGCCAGGTCGAGGACGAGGCCGTAGCCCTGGTCCTGGGCCTGAACCGCTGTGCCGCGATCGCGGGACATGGCCATCCAGCCGCCGTCGGTGACGATCCAGCCGTACTCGGGACGGTGGCCGATCACCGTCACGACCACCGACAGGGCGAGGTCCTGCACACCGCAGACGGCCAGGCCGGCCATGACGAGGTCGAAGAAGACGTAGTTCCCGGCGCGCAGTTCGGTGACGCCCGTCAGGTCCTCGACCGCGAACGCGGTCGGCGTGGAGCCGACGCTGACGGTGCGGACCGGCAGGCCGACGGAGCGCAGTCGCTGCGCCGCGGTGACCGCGGTGTCGCGTTCGTTCCTGGCCGCCAGCCGCTGGTCTTCCAGGGTGTACGCGAAGTACGACTCGCCCGCGTGGGTCAGGACACCGTCGAGGCATCCGGCCTCGTGCAGGATGCGGCCGACCTCGGTGAGCTCGGGGGCGTCGGTCTTGAGGCCCCCTCGGTGGCCGTCGCAGTCGATCTCGATCTGCGCGGGGATCGCGAGGCCGGCCTCGCGGGCGGCGTCGGTGACGAAGGCGGCCTGTTCGCGGCTGTCGAGCAGCACGCGCAGGGTGACTCCGCGGCGCAGCAGGGCAACAACGCGGGGCAGCTTGTGCGGCTCGATGCCGACGGCATACGTGATGTCGGTGTAGCCGCCGTCGGCGAACGCCTCGGCCTCGGCCAGCGTGGAGACGGTGACGGGACAGGGGGCACCGCCGTGCATCAGCCCGGCGACGTCGAGGCTCTTGGCCGTCTTGATGTGCGGCCGCAGGGTGACCCCGAGCCGATCGACCCGGTCGGCCAGCCGTTCGATGTTGCGCAGGGCCTTGTGCACGTCGACGACGGCGAATGGGGTGTCGGGGTCGGCCAGCGTCTTCACGGCGGCGGCCGGTGGCGGAGCGGTGTTCACAGGGCTACGTCCCGTTTCTTCAGGAGGGCCAGGCATCGCCAAGGGCGGTGAGCTCGGTGTCATCGGGGGCGTGCCGGCTCCCGCCCCACGACAAGCGCCGCGCTGATGGGCCGCACGGGGCTGACGGCCCGGACCTCGTAGGCAGCCTGGGGTCCGGTACCGAAGCGCATCACTTCGTGTAGGAGTAGACGCTGGCCCGGGAGATGCCGAGGAGGTCGGCGATGCTCTGGGCGGCGTTGCGGGTGTCGAAGTAGCCGTCCTCGTGCAAGCGGCGCACAAGGTCCTTCTTCGCGTCCCGGGGCAGTGCCCGCGGGGTCGTGGAGCGCTCGGCGGCCACCGCTTCGATGACTTCACGCAGTTCCCGGCGGCTGCGGTCGCTCAGCTTCTCGAGCGGAGCTTCGCGGTTGTCGGGATCGGTCGCGACCAGGTTCGACAGCGTCAGCGTGAGGGGTGAGAGCGTGGAGATGTCCAGGTTCAGGCAGATGGCGGCGATGTACCGCCCGGCGGAGTTCTTGATCCCGATCGATGTGCTCTTCGCGGGACGTCCGTCGGGGAACTGATTGGCGTAGTTCTGGATGACGCTGGGGTAGTGCGGATTGCTGATCCGGGCCAGGCCCAACTCGGTGGCGGACTGCCCCACCTGGCGTCCGGACAGGTTGTTCTCGATGAAGCGGATGGCGTGATCCGGATCGCGCAGGTCGTGCAGTACCACCTCGCAGATGCCGGGGAACATGCGGCCCAGCGCTTGGGCGACTTTCTCGGCTTCGCCAAGGAGGTGCTCGTCCTCCGGCTCCCCGGACGAAATGGTGTCCTCGTCCTTCATCTCGTGCTCCCTGCTGCGGCCCGGTCGTCCAACCCCGTGTAGACAGTCTATCTGCATCTAGATTTTTCGTCCAGGAACTGCATCTGGCCAGGGCGTGATCGACCGGCCGGAGGCGGGCCGTCTCCGGCCCACTGACCGGGAGTGACCAGCAGGGCGGAGGTTGAGGGCGAGTGGACGAGCGTTGGTCAGCAGTCGGCTCAGGACATGGGCGGCGTTTCTGGCGGCGAGTTCGTGGTCAGCCGTCTCGCCCTGAACAGCGCGGCATCGGCTCCGGCACCCGGGACGAGGCCTTCGTACACCTGCGTGATCCGGGGTAGCGTCCTCGGCATGGACTTTCGTACCACCGTTGAGCGGGCTCAACTCCTCAAGCAACTGCACGCCCAGCACCAGCCGTTGGTGCTGCCGACCGTCTGGGACGTGTGGTCCGCGCGGACGGCGGCCGGCGCGGGGTTCCCCGCGCTGACCATCGGCAGCCATCCGCTCGCCGACTCCCGGGGGGCCGAGGACCAGGAGGGGCAGACGTTCGAGGAGGTGCTTGCCGCGGTCAGGCCGATCATCGCGGCGGTCGACGTCCCCGTCTCCGTGGACCTGGAGGCCGGGTACGGACAGAAACCCGCGGATCTCATCGCCGGGCTCACAGAGGTCGGCGGTGTCGGTCTCAACCTCGAGGACACCGTCCACTCGGAGGGCGGACGCGTGCGCAGTACGCAGGAGCACGCGAGCTACATCGCCGGCCTGCGCGCCGCGGCCGACGACGCGGGGATCCCCGTCTGGGTCAACGGGCGCACCGACCTCTTCCTGCACGCGGAGGACCCCTCCGGCGTCCTCGACGAGGCGATCGAGCGGCTGCGGGCGCTGGAGCAGGCCGGCGCCGACAGTGTCTACCCGGTGCGTATCCAGGACGACGACGACCTGCTCGCCGCGGTGACCGGCGCGGTCTCCATTCCCGTGAACTCCACGGCCCATCCGGTCAAGCACGATCTCGAGCGCTTCCGACGCCTCGGTGTCGGCCGGATCACGTACGGTCCGCTGCTGCAATTCGCGATGACGGACGCGATGAAGGACATGCTCGGGCCGTGGAAGCCCTGAAAGGCTGATCGAGCGACGGGCGCCCCCTGAGGAAGGGCGCCCCTGGCTCCGGCGGAGGCCGCCCTGACCGGACGACCGCACGCCCGTCAGTCGCGTTCGACCGCCATCTCACCCAGCAGCGACCAGTCGTCCTGGTCGAGCGATGCGTTCACGATGCGCGGCGTGCGGGCCAGGTAGCGCGGCAGCTGCTCCTGCGCGGCGCGGAAGTGCGCCGACTGGACGTGCGCCGCGCCTGCCTCGTCGTCGCGGAACGCCTCGACCAGGACATATTCCGCGGCGTCCTCAATGCTGCGGGACCAGTCGAACCAGAGACAGCCGGGTTCCGCCCGGGTGGCCCGGGTGAAGTCGCCGGAGATCTCCGGCCACCGGTCCGCGTGCTCCGGAAGGACCTGGAACTTCGCGGTGATGAAAATCATGGGACTCTCCTCTGTCGTGCGGATGCGGGTCCTGCCGGACGGAGCAGGACCCGTCTCCGGATCACGGTACGAGGATCCGGGGTCAGGCGTCGGCCCGCGTCCGTCCCCGGCCCGCCAGCCGCGCCAGCGGTCGCCTCAGCAGCGGCCAGGCCAGCAGCAGCACGATCACCGCGTACACCGTCACCGCGAACGGCGTGTTGACCAGGCCCGTCACGCTGCCGTCGCTGATCTGCAGGGCGCGGCGCAGCTGCTGCTCGGCGTTCGGGCCGAGGATGACGCCGATCACGGCGGGCAGAACGGGCAGGCCGTAGCGCCGCATGCCGAAGCCGACCAGGCCGATGATCAGCAGGATCACGAGGTCGACGACCTCACCGCCGACGGCGTACGCGCCGACCGCCGCGAAGAACATGATCCCCGCGTACAGGTACGGCCGCGGGATCCGCAGCAGCTTGGCCCACACGGGTGCCAGCGGCAGATTGAGCGCGAGCAGCAGCACCATGCCGACGAAGAGGGACGCGATGAGGCCCCAGACCAGCTCGGGTTCGCGCTCGAAGAGGAGCGGGCCGGGCTGGATGCCGTACTGCTGGAAGGCGGCCAGCATGACCGCGGCGACCGCCGTCGTCGGCAGGCCCAGGGTCAGCATGGACACCAGCGTCCCCGCAGCCGAGGCCGACGCCGCGGACTCCGGTCCGGCCACGCCCTCGATGGCGCCCTTGCCCCACTCGTCCTTGTGCTTGGACAGGCGCTTCTCCGTGACGTAGGAGAGGAAGGTGGGTATCTCCGCACCGCCCGCCGGGATCGCCCCGAACGGGAAGCCGATGAAGGGGCCGCGCAGCCACGACTTCCAGGTGCGGCGGACGTCCCCGCGGCCCAGCCAGGGCCGGCCCACCGGGATCGGCTCGGCAGCGCCGCGCCGCAGGTGCGCCGCCACCCACAGCGCCTCGCCGATCGCGAACAGACCGACCGCGACGATCACCACGTCGACGCCGTCGGCGAGTTGCAGCGAACCGAAGGTCAGCCGCTGCTGCCCCGTCATCTGGTCCAGGCCCACCAGGCCGATGGTCAGGCCGATCAGCAGCGAGGCCAGACCTCTGACCCGCGAGGAACCCAGCACCGACGTCACGGCGATGAACGCCAGCACCATGATGGCGAAGTAGTCCGGCGCACCGATGTCCACCGCCAGGTCGGCGACCGTCGGCGCCAGCGCCACCAGCAGGATCGTGCCGATCATGCCGCCCGCGAAGTGGCCGATGGCGGCGGCCGCCAGCGCCTGCGCACCGCGCCCCGCCTTGGCCATGGGGTTGCCCTCCATGGCCGCCACCACCGCGGCGCTCTCGCCGGGGGTGTTCAGCAGGATGGAGGTCGTCGAACCGCCGAACATCGCGCCGTAGTAGATGCCGGCGAACATGATGAACGCGGCGACCGGGTCGAGGCCGTACGTCACCGGCAGCAGCAGCGCCACCGCCATCGCCGGGCCGATGCCGGGCAGGACACCGATCGCCGTGCCGAGCAGCACACCCAGGGCGGCCCACAGGAGGTTGAGCGGGGACAGGGCCGTGCCGAACCCGTCCATGAGGGAGTTGAGGGCGTTCATGTCAGAGCACTCCCATCAGCGGACCGCCGGGCAGCGGCACACCGAGCAGCTTGTCGAAGACGACGTAGGTGAGCAGGGACAGCGCCGCGGCGATCAGCGGGTCGCGGTCCACGCGCCGGCTGCCCAGGGCGAAGGCGGCGCCCCAGAAGAGCAGGGCCCCGGCGACCGGGAAGCCGGCCGGCTCGATGAGCGCGGCGGCGCCCAGGAAGATCCCGGAGAGCAGCAGCACCGTGCGCCAGTCCGCCGGTTCGGACAGGTCGATGTCCTCGCCGCCCTCGGCCTCGCCCCGGCCGCCGCGCAGGACGTCCACGGCGAGCAGCGCGGCGATCACCAGCAGGCCGATGCCGACCACGACCGGCACGGTCTTCGGGCCGACCGGACCGCGCTGGGTGATGTCGACGTCCATGGTGAGCGCGTCGGTCAGGACGAGCACGCCCAGCGCCAGCAGCATGGCGCACACGCCGAGTTCGGAGTGGTCCCGCAGCCAGGAGCGCCGCTCGGGCGCCGAGGCGCCGGCCGCCTCCGGGGTGGGGGTGGAGTCGGTCGGTGTCGTCACAGTCCCAGCTCCTTCAGCACCGACACCACACGCTTGTCCTGGGCGTCCAGGAAGGTGCCGAACTTCTCACCGGTGAGGAACGCGTCGTCCCAGCCGTTCTTGTCCATCGACTCCCGCCACTCGGGCGAGTCGTGCAACTCCTCGACCAGGCGCGTCAGCTTGTTCCGCTCCGCCTCCGAGAGGCCGGGCGGGGCGACGATGCCGCGCCAGTTGGTGAAGTCCACGTCGTAGCCGGACTCCTTGAGCGTCGGCGCGTCCTTCAGGTCGTCCACCCGCTCCGGGCCGGTCACCGCGAGCACCCTCAGCTCGCCCGCCTTGATCTGGTCCAGGTACTCGCCGACGCCGGAGACGCCGAAGCCGACCTTGTTGCCGAGGATCGAGGCGAGCAGTTCGCCGCCGCCGTCGAAGGGGATGTAGTTGACCGACTTCGGGGCGATCCCGGCGGCCTGCGCCATCAGCATCGGCGCGAGGTGGTCGGGTCCGCCGGGCGACGAGCCACCGCCCACGGGGATCTTGCCGGGGTCCTTCTTCCAGGCGTCGATCAGCTCGTCGATCGTCCGGTACGGCGAGTCCTTGGCGACCACGACGACGTCCTGCTCCTCGGTGAGCCGCGCGATCGGCGTGGTGTCGGCGAGGGTCTTGGGCGCGTGGTTGGAGCGGGCGGCGCCGACGACGCCGAGGCCCATGGACATCGCGAGCTTGCCGTTGCCGTGTTCGCTCACCAGCCGGCTCAGACCCACGGTGCCGCCCGCGCCGGGCAGGTTGAACACCTCGATGTTGTGCGTGAGCCCGGCGTCCTCGGCGTTCTTCGCGGCCGTGCGGGCGGTGATGTCGTAACCGCCGCCGGGCGTGTTGGGAACCATGAAGCGCAGGCCGGGAATCTGCGTGCCGGAGTCGGAGTCGCCGCCGGAGGAGAGCAGCGGCGGTCCCGCGAGCACGAGCACGGCGGCCCCGAGCAGGGCAAGGGGGGTGCGCAGGCGCACGTATGACACCACCTGTCGGTTGGGTAGATCGGTACGGGGAGCCCTGTGGGGAAGGGTGACGTGGGCCACATGGTGCCCGCGCTCCGGCGGCGTGTCTTCCTTGCGGAACCAAGGGAGGTTGTGGTCATTGCGGTCGCCGCTTCATTGCGAAGACGGCACATCCCTTTCCTTCGCCGCAGGTGGGCGCCATGATGGCGACCCGGCACACCCGCCCGCCCCAGTCAGCCGAGATCGAGTCCGCCGTGGCACCCACCTTCCGCCGTCAGACCCTCGCGGGCGAGATGCTGGTTCTCCAGCTCGCCATCGTCGTGGTGGTCCTGTGCGCGGTCGCCGCCGTCTCGCTGGCCCAGTCCCGCGCCACCTTCAACCGCGTCGAGGGCCGCCGGGTCACCGCGCTGGCCGAACAGCTGGCCGCCACGCCGCTGGTCCGCAGCCAGCTGCTGCGCCCCGTGCCGCAGGAGGCCCTCGCCCCGCTGGTCAACTCCACCCAGACCCAGTCCGGCGTCACCTCCGTCACGATCGCCGGCGCCGACGGCAGCGTCGTCAGCTCCACCGACCCCACGCTGATCGGCGGCCGGCTGCCGCGCGTCGAGGGCGCCGCCGCGGGGCGCGGCTGGTCGGGGCCTCTGACCCTGCGGGGCAGCCGTGAACTCGTCGCCCAGGTCCCGGTACTCGGCGCCACCCGGGACACCCTCGGCCGGCATCTCGGCACGGTGATGGTCGGCGAGGCCGACCCGACGGTGTGGCAGCGACTGAGCGGCGCCTCCTCCTACCTCCTCGCCTACCTCGGCATCGCCAGCGGCCTCGGCGTGGCCGGCTCCTGGCTGCTGGCCCGGCGCGTGAAACGGCAGACGCTCGGCCTGGAGCCGCGCGAGATCGCGGGGCTCGCCGAGCACCGGGAAGCCATGCTGTACGGCATCGCCGAGGGCGTCGTCGCCCTCGATCCGCAGCACCGGCTCACCCTGGTCAACGAGATGGGCCGGCGCCTGCTCGACCTCCCCGCCGACTGCGTCGGCCAGAGCCTGGACGGCCTCGGCATCGAGGGGCGGCTGCGCGACGTACTGGCCGGGACCGCGCCGGACGCCGCCGAGCCCCGCGACGAGGTCGTCGTCCGGCACGGGCGGGTCCTGGTCATGAACCGCATGACCGTCACCAAGGACGGTCACCCGCTGGGCTCGGTCACCACCCTGCGCGACCGCACCGAACTGGCCCGCCTGGAGCGGGAGATCGGCTCCTTCCGCAGCACCTCCGAGCTGCTGCGCGCCCAGGCCCACGAGTTCGCCAACCAGTTGCACACCATCTCAGGGCTCATCCAGATAGGTGAGCAGGACGAGGTGGTGCGCTACATCCGCGCTCTCAACCAGCGCCGCCAGTCCCTGGACGTCACGCTCAGCCGCCGGGTCCGCGACACCGCCGTCGCCGCGCTGATCACGGCCAAGTCCTCGCTCGCCGCCGAGCGCAGGGTCGCGCTGCGGGTCTCGGACCGCACGGCGCTGGACCGGCTCGTCCCGCACGACGCCGCCGACGTGGCGACCGTCCTCGGCAACCTCGTCGACAACGCCGTGGACGCCGCGGCGGCGGGCGAGGACCACGACGCCTGGGTCGAGGTCGAGCTGCGGCAGGACGCCGCCAGCGTCGAGATCGTGGTCCGCGACTCGGGGCCCGGCGTGGCCCCCGAACTGGCCCGCGAGGTCTTCTCGCACGGCTTCACCACCAAGGCCGCCCGGCAGGGTGAGCGCGGCATCGGCCTGGCGCTGACCCGGCTCGTCTGCGAACGTCACGGCGGTGAGATCTCGGTGACCAACACCCCCGAGGGGGCCATGTTCACCGCACGCATGACCGTCAGCCACCTCACCGACGCGGTGGCGGAAGGAGCGACGCCATGACGGGTACGAGCGGCCCGCCCGACGCGACCGGTACGGCGGGGGCGCCGGCGTCCCACGGCCCCGGCGGCGCGATCGGCGTGCTCGTGGTCGACGACGACTTCATGGTGGCCCGCGTCCACCGCGCCTTCGTCGAACGCGTCGAGCCCTTCCGGGTCGTCGGCGTCGCCGGCACCGGCGAGGAGGCGCTCGCCGCCGTCGCCGAACTCCGCCCCGACCTCGTCCTCCTCGACCTCTACCTGCCGGACGTCTTCGGCCTGGACGTCATCCCGAGGCTGCGCGCCGCCGGGCACGACTGCGACGTCATGGTCATCAGCGCGGCACGGGAGGCGGACGCGGTGCGCGGCGCGGTCCGCCACGGCGTGGTCGACTACCTGCTCAAGCCCTTCGAGTTCGAGGACCTGCGGGTCCGGCTGGAGCGCTACGCCGTCCAGCGCGGGCGGCTGCTCGGCACGGTGGTGCGCAGCCAGGCCGACGTCGACCGCGTCCTTGCGGGCGCGGTACCGGCCGTGGCCGCACCGGCGCTGCCCAAGGGCATGAGCGTGGAGACCGCCGAGCTGGTCGAACGCACCCTTCGGGAGGCCGACGGCACGCTGTCCGCGAGCGAGTGCGCGGCACTGACCGGCGTCTCCCGGGTCAGTGCCCGCCGGTACCTGGAGCACTTCCACACCGTCGGCACCGCGGAGGTCTCGCTGCGCTACGGCGTGGCGGGCCGCCCGGAGCGCCGCTACCGCTTCCGGGGCGCGGTCACCGGCCTGGCGCTCCCGCCCGCAGCCCGTCCATGACGAGGTCGAGGAGCCGGGTGACCCTCGGCTGCCAGTCCTCGCTGGCGTCGACCTGCCAGAGGCCGCCGATGGCCAGGAAGAAGTCGTCCGCCGACACACCGGGCCGGATGGTGCCGGCCTCGTCGTTCGCGCGCAGCAGCAGTTCGGTCGCCTCCGTGACCGGGGCGGGTTCCGGTTTCGCCGGGCTGCCCGGTGCGCTGGTGACCAGCCGGATCGCGTCCGCCAGACCGACCTTGGTCAGGGCGAACCGGGCGAGCCGGTCCATCCACTCGCGCAGCGCCCGGTCGGGTTCCCGGGTGGCCAGCAGCTCCCTCGCGGCGTCCGCCACCTGCTGCATCTCGTAGCGGTAGACCTCGAGGACCAGCGCCTCGCGATGCGGGAAGTTGCGGTAGAACGTGCCCTGCCCGACGCCCGCCTTCTTGGCGATCGTGCTCAGCGGGGCGTTCGCGCAGCGCGTCAGCTCCTCCGTGGCGACGCGCAGGATGCGCTCGCGGTTGCGCTGCGCGTCGGAGCGCAGGGGCGCGTCCGTCCTGTCCTTCTTCGGCGGCGGCACTCCTCCTCCTTCCGGGTTCGTGGCCGAATCCCGTTCTTGCTAACCGGACAACTGTCCGTTACGTTTGCGTTCTCAGCGAGCGGACAGTTGTCCGGTTGTGAGTCCACTCTAACGGCGATCGGGGCCGGCGAGACCAGCCGGAGGTCCCGGCCGCGGATGATCTTCCCGCCTACAGCCCGTTTTCCAGTCGTCGGACACCCAAGAAGCTGTCACCAGAGACCAGAGAAGGCTGATCATGGCCCCAGCACCCTCGTCTACGACCAGCGCCGTCACTCTGAACATCAACGGCGAGAAGCACCAGCTGACCGTCGACCACCGCACCACCCTGCTCGACGCCCTGCGCGAGCGGCTCGATCTCACCGGCACCAAGAAGGGCTGTGACCAGGGACAGTGCGGCGCCTGCACCGTCCTGGTCGACGGGCGCCGCGCCGTCTCCTGCCTGAATCTCGCCGTTGCCGCCGAGGGGCGCGAGATCACCACCATCGAGGGCATGGCCGAGGGCGACCGGCTGCACCCGGTGCAGCAGGCCTTCCTCGACCTCGACGGCTACCAGTGCGGCTACTGCACGCCCGGCCAGATCTGCTCGGCGATCGCCGTCATCGAGGAGCACGCGGCCGGCTGGCCCAGTGCCGCCACCGACGACGTACGCCCCGAGGCCGGGCCGCCACCCCTGACACCGGACGAGATCCGCGAACGGATGAGCGGCAACCTGTGCCGCTGCGGCGCCTACGTCTCCATCGTTCAGGCCGTCACCCGCGCCGCCGAGGCCCACGAGGCCGAGGCCCGCGGCACCGACGGCGACCGCGACGCGCAGGAGGCGGCGGCATGAGGGAGTTCGGATACCAGCGCGCCGACGACGTCTCCGGCGCGGTCGCCCTGCTCGCCGCCGACCCGGACGCCCGCTTCCTCGGCGGCGGCACCAACCTCGTCGACCTGATGAAGACCGGCGTCGAACGCCCCGCCCGCCTCGTCGACGTCCGCGAACTCCCGCTGGACGGCATCGAACCGAACGCGGACGGCGGCCTACGCGTTGGCGCCACCGTCACCAACAGCGACCTCGCCGCCCACCCCGAGGTCCGCCGCCGCTACCCCGCGCTGACCCAGGCGGTCCTGGCCGGCGCCTCCGGGCAGCTGCGCAACATGGCCACCGTCGGCGGCAACCTGCTCCAGCGCACCCGCTGCGGCTACTTCGCCGACCTCGGCCGGCCCTGCAACAAGCGCGCACCCGGCAGCGGCTGCCCCGCCGTCACGGGCGAGCACCACAACCACGCGATCCTCGGCGCCTCCGACCACTGCGTGGCCACCAACCCGTCCGACATGGGCGTGGCACTCGCCGCCTTCGACGCCGTCGTCGGCTACGAGACCCTCGACGGTCCCGGCGAACTGCCGCTCGCCGACTTCTACCTCCCCGTCGGCGACACCCCCGACCGCGAGACCGCCCTGCCGCCCGGCGCGCTGATCACCGGCATCACCCTGCCGCCCGCCCCGGTCGCCGCCCACTCCCGCTACCGCAAGGTGCGCGAGCGTGCCTCGTACGCCTTCGCGATCGGCTCCGTCGCCGCGGCGCTCGACATCGAGGACGGCGTCGTGCGCGAGGCGCGCCTGGCCTTCGGCGCGGTGGCCTCGCGGCCCTGGCGGGCGCACGCGGCCGAGGCCGTGCTGACCGGCTCGCCCGCCGACGGCGAGACCTTCGCCGCCGCGGCCGACGCCGAACTCGCGGCCGCCAGGCCGCTGCCCGACAACGGATACAAGGTGACCCTCATGCGCAACCTCGTGGTGGCCGTGCTCACCGAACTCACCGAGGAGGCCGCCCGATGACCACCGCCACGACCGGCGGCCGTACGACGCTCAGGGGCGTCGTCGGCACCTCGCAGACCCGCGTCGAGGGCCGCGAGAAGGTCACCGGAGCCGCCCGCTACGCCGGTGAGATCCCCTTCGCCGACCTCGCGCACGGCTGGCTGGTGCTCTCCACCGTCACCCGCGGCCGCATCCGTTCGGTCGACACCGAACCCGTCCTCGCCATGCCCGGCGTCCTCGCCGTCCTGCACCACGGCAACGCGCCGCGCCTCGAAACCGACTACGTCGGCCTGCTGGGCATCCCGCCGGACCCGACCGCCGCCGTCTTCCAGAACGACCGGGTGGCGCACCTCGGCTGGCCGGTCGCCCTCGTCGTCGCCGAGAACTCCGAGCAGGCCCGCGAGGCCGCCGAGGCCCTGGTCGTCGCCTACGACGAGGAACCCCACGACACCCTGCTCACCGGTGCCCACCCCGACGCCTACCCGGCCGCCGGAGTGATGCCGGCCGAGACGGAGAAGGGCGACCTCGACGCCGGCCTCGCCGCGTCCCCCTTCGTGGTGGACGAGGCGTACACCACCCCCGAAGAGCACCACAGCATGATGGAGCCGCACGCCGCCACGGCCCTGTGGGACGGCGGCCGGCTGGAGGTCGTCGACTCCAACCAGGGCACCACCTGGATCCAGGGCGAACTGGCCAAGATGTTCTCCCTGGACGAGTCCGCGGTGCGGGTGCGCTCCGAGCACATCGGCGGCGGCTTCGGCAGCAAGGGCCTGCGCGCCCACCAGGTGTCCGCCGTGATGGCCGCGACCGTCCTCCAGCGCCCGGTGCGCGTCGTCATGACCCGGCGTCAGATGTTCTCCCTGGCCGGCTACCGCAGCCCCACCGCCCAGCGGGTCAGGCTCGGCGCCGACGCCGACGGGCGCCTGCTCGCCCTGGACCACCGCTCGGTGAGCCAGACGTCCACCGTCTACGAGTTCGTCGAGCCGAGCGCGGGCGTGGCCCGGGTCATGTACGACGCCGAGGCGCACCGCACGGCCAACGAGGTGGTCCGCCTCGACGTGCCCTCCCCGACGTTCATGCGCGCGCCGGGCGAGGCGCCGGGCTCCTTCGCCATCGAGTCGGCGCTCGACGAACTCGCCGAGCGCTGCGGCGTCGACCCGGTCGAACTGCGCCTGCGCAACGAACCCGAGACCGGCCCGGTCTCCGGACTGCCGTTCAGCAGCCGCAACCTGGAGGCCTGCTTCCGCGAGGGCGCCGGCCGCTTCGGCTGGGCCGAGCGGGACCCGCGCCCCGGAGTGCGCCGCGACGGGCGCTGGCTGCTGGGCACGGGCACGGCCGCGGCCTCCTTCGGCGCGGGCGCCGCACCCTCCACGGCGCTGCTCACCGCCGAGGCCGACGGCGACTTCACGGTGCGGATCTCCGCCGCCGACATCGGTACCGGCGCCCGCACCGCGCTCACGATGATCGCCGCCGACGCACTGGAGGTGGCTCCCGACCGGGTGCGCGTCCGGATCGGCGACAGCGACTTCGGACCCGCCATGATCGCGGGCGGTTCGATGGGCACCCGCTCCTGGGCCTGGGCGGTCACGGAGGCGGCCCGCGAACTGCGCGAGCGGCTGGCGCTGGGCACCACCGTCCCGCCCGAGGGCATCACCGTACGGTCCGACACCACCGCCGCCCTGGGCAGCCTCGCCCAGAAGGAACGGCACTCCTACGGCGCCCAGTTCGCCGAGGTCGCCGTGGACACCGCCACCGGCGAGGTGCGCGTACGCCGCATGCTCGGCATCTTCGCCGCGGGCCGGATCGTCAACCCGCTCACCGCCCGCAACCAGCTGGTCGGCGGCATGATCTGGGGCGTCTCCATGGCCCTGCACGAGGAGGCGGTACGAGACCGGGCGAGCGGCGGTCTCTACGCCCCCGACCTCGCCGGCTATCACGTCGCCACCCACGCCGACATCGGCGACATCGACGCGGACTGGGTGGACGACTCCGACCCGGAGGACCCGGTGGGCATCAAGGGCGTCGGAGAGATCGGCATCGTGGGCGCTGCGGCGGCCGTCGCCAACGCCGTCTGGCACGCGACCGGCGTCCGCCACCGGAACCTGCCGATCCGGCCGGACCGCGTCCTGTCGGCGGCGACCGCGAGCGGGGGAGAGGCCGGCACGGGCGGAGGAGCGGCGGATGCTTGACATCGCCGCCGAACTGAACCGCTGGCTCGACGAGGGCCGGGAGTTCGCCGTCGCCACGGTGGTCTCCGTGGGCGGCAGCGCACCGCGCGGTCCCGGCGCCGCCCTCGCCGTCGACAGCGAGGGCACGGCGATCGGCTCGGTGTCCGGCGGCTGTGTGGAGGGCGCGGTGTACGAGCTGTGCGCCGACGCCCTGCGCAGCGGCGAGACCGTGCGGGAGCGGTTCGGCTACAGCGACGAGGACGCCTTCGCGGTCGGGCTGACCTGCGGCGGGGTCATCGACATGATGGTCACTCCGGTCGGGGCGGACGCGCCGTCGCGGGAGCTGTTCCGGGCGGCGCTGGCGACCGCCGCCCGGGGCGGTACCGCCGCCCTCGCCCGGGTCGTCCAGGGCCCGTCCGACCTCCTGGGCCGGGCCCTGCTCGTCCGCCCGGACGGTACGTACGAGGGCGGTCTGGGCGGTCACCCGGACCTGGACCGCACGGCGGCGGCCGAGGCCCGTGCCCTGCTGGACAACGGCCGCACCGGAACGGTGGGTCTCTCGGAGGACGGCTCGCACTGCCCCGGTGGGCTCACCCTGCTCGTCGAGTCCAGCGTGCCGCCGCCCCGCATGATCGTCTTCGGGGCGATCGACTTCGCGGCGGCGCTCGTGCGGGCGGGGAAGTTCCTCGGATACCACGTCACCGTCTGCGACGCCCGGCCCGTCTTCGCCACTCAGGCGCGCTTCCCCGGGGCCGACGAGGTCGTCGTCGACTGGCCGCACCGCTACCTGCGGAGCACCTCCACCGACGCGCGGACCGTGCTGTGCGTGCTCACCCACGACGCCAAGTTCGACGTGCCCCTGCTGACGGAGGCACTGCGGATGCCGGTCGCGTTCGTCGGCGCGATGGGCTCGCGCCGCACCCACCGGGACCGGGACCGGCGCCTGCGCGAGGCCGGCCTGACCGAGCGCGAGCTCTCCCGGCTCCGCTCACCGATCGGCCTGGACCTCGGGGCACGCACACCCGAGGAGACCGCGCTGTCCATCGCGGCGGAGATCGTCGCGGCCCGACGCGGCGGTACGGGCGAACCCCTGACGGGCGGAGCGACCCCGATCCACCGGGACCTGACGGAGACGGCCGCCTGAGCCGAGCGCGCCGTCGCGCGGGCCGGCCGGTGCCCGAAGCGGTGACGTCGGCGTCATGGCACGGGCGCCGGTACCGGCCCGCCCCGCTCGGCCCCGGTGCCGGTGGCGGCGTCCGCACCGGGGATCCCGTGCTCGCCCAGCGGCCCCACCTCCAGCCCCGTCGCGCGGCAGTCCCGCACGAGGTCCGGCAGGGCGCCGAGCGCGGCCCGCCAGCTGCCCGCGGCGGAGGCGTGGTCGGTGTCGTGGAGGAGGATCGTGCCACCCCCGCCCAGGTCCGCCGCGACGGTCGCCCGCACCGACGCGGGTGTGGCGTCCGACCGCCAGTCCTTGCCCCAGGCGGTCCACAGCACCGGCCGCAGCCCGGCCCCGCGGGCGGCGGCCCAGCGCCCCGAGCTGAGGATGCCGTACGGCGGGCGGTACCAGAACGGCGCCCGCCCCGCGGCCTCGCCCACCACATGGGCGGCCCGCAGCAGCTCGCGCGTGTCACGCCCCGGCGACGGCAGCCAGGGCCGGTCGTGGGCCCAGCCGTGGACCGCGAGTTCGTGCCCCCGCCGGGCCAGCTCCCGGGCCGTCGCCGGGTGGCGCACGACGTTCTCGCCGAGCAGGAAGAACGTGGCGCGCACCCCGAGTCCGTCCAGCACGTCGAGGAAGCGCGGCGTGGTCACCGGGTCGGGGCCGTCGTCGAAGGTGAGGGCGACGTGACCGGGGCGGCCCTGCCCCGCAAGGCCCGGGAACCGGCGCCGGCGCAGCTCCGGCAGCCAGGTCACGGCCGGACCGATGTGGGCCAGCGCGACGACCACGGGCGCCACGGCGCAGACCGCCCGCCCGGTGTGAAACCCCTGACGCATCCCTGGTGCCTCCCGTCCGCTCGGCGCGACTCACGCCCCCCGCTGCTCCCCTCCCCGCCGCCCGGGACCGTCCCGCGCGGCCGGCGCCGTGTCCCACGCCCCGTGGACCGACGGCGCCCGCGCCAGTCCGACACTGCCGAGGCCGATCAGCGCCACGCCGATCAGCTCGGGCAGCACCCGCACGCCGAGCACGATCTCCTCACCGAACAGACCCCATCCGAGGCCGACGCTGGTCAGCGCGTCGCCGAGGGTCAGGGCCGGCTGCGACGCGGCCAGCGTCCCCGCCCGCAGGGCGCTCTGCAACAGCAGGAAGCTGACCACACCGACCGCCGCCGTGGCGTACGGCGGCCACTGGGACAGGACCGCGCCCACGCCCTGGGGCAGCCGCCCCGTGACCTCCTTCAGCAGCGCCGCCGTACCGCCGAACCCCACCGCCGCCGCAGATCCGAACAACGCGGCACGGGGCGCGCCCCGCACCAGACTGCCCGCCGAGGCGAGCGCCGTCACCAGGACCAGCAGCGCCAGCCCCGCCCAGCCCCACCGGCCCTCGACGGCGGTGTCCTCACCGGCCGAGGGAGCCGCCGCGCCCAGGAACAGCGCGAGCCCCAGGGCCAGGGCCGCGAAGGCCACCCACGTCCGCCCGTCGGGACGCCGGTGGAAGACCACGCTGCCGACCATCAGGGTGAACAGCAACTCGCTGGCCATCAGCGGCTGGACGACGGCCAGACTGCCCACCGCCAGCGCGGCCGCCTGCAGGACCGTCGTCACGGCCAGCAGCGCCGCGCCGGCCACCCAGTACCGGTCGCGCACCAGCCGCAGCAGGGAGCGCACCATCGTGTGCCGGGCGCCCGCCCGCTCCTCGTCCTGTGCCGCGGCCCGCCGCTGCAGGACCGACGCCGCGGCGTTGGCCAGCGCCGCGAACAGGGCCAGGACGACGGTGAGGACACTCACCGCCGCGCGTTCCCGCTCATCCGAACCGTGCCGCGAGGCGCCGGTACAGGCTCGGAGCCGCGCCACGGACCCGGCAGGGCAGCCGCAGCCAGGCGGGTACGTACACCTCGTCGCGGCCCCGCCGCACCGCGTCGCGCACCGCGTCGGCCACCCGCTCGGGGGGCACGGGGCGCGGCCTGGAGCGCCGGTAGGGAGCCCCGCGCCGCTCGAAGAACGGCGTGTCCACGACCCCGGGCACCACATGGGTGACGCCCACACCGGTGCCCCGCAACTCGTAGCGCAGCGCGTCGGCGAAGGCGCCGATCGCGGCCTTGGCGGCGGAGTACACCGCCTCGTCGCGGACCGCCACACTGCCGGCCAGCGAGCCGATGAGCACCACCCGGCCCGAGCCCGCGGCCACCATTCCCGGCAGCACCAGCCGCACCAGCCGCAGCGTGGCCAGCACGTTGATGTCGAGCACGTCGTCGACCGTGTGCGGGGGCATGTCCAGGAACTCCCCGGCCCAGCCCACCCCGGCACCAGCCACCAGCAGGTCCACGTGACCCACCGTGGCCAGGGCGAAGTCGGTCAGCTGCCGGTCGGCCCCGGGCAGGGTGAGGTCCGCGGCGAAGGCGGTGGCCGACGCGTCGTCGGCGACCTCCCGCAGCCGCACCGGGTCACGCCCGGTGAGCACCAGCCGCCAGCCGCCCTCGTCCGCCAGCCGGCGGGCCACGGCCGCGCCGATGCCGGAGGACGCCCCCGTCACCAGCGCCGTCCGGGTCCGCGTCTCCGGGGCGCCCGTGGGCTGCCGTCGGGTGCTCGCACGGTCCGCGTCGGGGGTGACGGCCCGCGGTCCGGGAGCGGACCGGGGGCGGGAGAACGCATGGACCATGGGGGACCACCTTGGCTCGGGGCGGACACCGGAGACGTGTGACCGGGCGGTCGGGCTCCGGCGGCCGGCCGGACGGGCGGTCACGGAGTATCCCTGTCAGCCTGCCCGAAACGCACCTGTGTGGGGTGGTTTGGAACATGCCGGGTGGGCAACTTGGTCCGCCGTGCATCCTCGCAGTTCATCGGCCGGCCCCCCGACGGGCTCCCCGGCGCCCCGGCCGGCGGCACCGCCCACCGCGCGGGAGGGCAGCCGGCTGCTGGTGGTCAGCGCGAGCATGGGCGCCGGCCACGACACCGTCGCCGCCGAACTGGTCCGCCGCGCCCGCGAGCGCGGCGGCGACGCCCTGGTCGTCGACATCCTCGCGCTCCTTCCCTACGGCCTCGGCGGCGCCCTGCGGCGCTTCTACCGCGGGTCGGTACGCCACTTCCCCTGGCTGTACGCCGCGGTCCACCGCGTCTTCCTGCGCCCCGGCGCGGGACGCCGCCCCGGTGGCACGCCCCTGGCCCGGCTGGCCGGCGGCAGGCTGCGCGAGCTGGCCGAGCGGTCCGGCGCGGACGTGGTCGTCCCCGTGTTCCACCTCGGCGCCCAGCTCACCGGACACCTGCGCGCCCGCGGTCTGCTGCCGGTGCCCAGCGTCGTCCTCGTGATCGACTTCGCCGTCCACCGGCAGTGGCTGCACCCGGGCAACGACCACTGCCTGTGCCTCACCGAGGACGCGGCACGCGAGGCGCGCGCGAGCACGGGTGGTTCCGCGGGGACCTGCGGTCCCGTGGTGGCCCCGGAGTTCTTCGCCGAGGCCCCCGGCGCGGCCGGGTGGCGGGCGCTGTTCGACCGGCTCGGTCCCGGACGGCCCCCCGTCGTGGTGTCCGCCGGCGCCTGGGGCGTCGGCTCCGACCTGGACGGCACCGTCCGGTTCCTGGCGGGCCACGGCTTCCTGCCGGTCGTGCTCTGCGGCGGCAACCAGCGGCTGCGCCGCACCCTGTCCGGCGCCCCGGGCGTCGTCGCCCTGGGCTGGGTGACCGACATGCCCGGCCTGCTGCACGCCGCCGACCTCCTGATCGACAACGCGGCCGGCCAGACGGCCGTACAGGCGCTCGCCGCCGGACTGCCGGTCGTGGGGTACCGCCCGATACCGGGCCACGGCGCGGACGGTGTCCGGCGGATGGCAGCGCTGGGTGTGTCGGAGGCCGCCGAGGACGACACCGCGCTGCTCGCCGCGGTACTGCGGCTCACCGCCCCGGGCCCGGCCCGCCGCGAGCGGATCGCCGCCGGACGCGCGCTGTTCACGGACGACGCCCTGACCCGGGTGACCGACCTCGCCGCCGCCGTGCGCGCCCGCGCCTGAGCGCGGACGCGGGCTGGTTTCCCCTCGCGGGCCGTGGGCACCCGGCCCCGAGCCGGAAGCGGCACAGGGAGGCGAGGACGTGCGGCTGGACGAATTCCTGACCCGGGTCCGCGACCTCGGCGAGTACCACAGCGACGACGAGGCCGAGCAGGTCAGCAGGGCCGTCCTCTGGGTGATCGGGTCCCGCGTCGCCCCCGGGGAGGCGGTCGCGCTCGCCGCGGACCTGCCCGCGCCCCTGGACGACGTGCTGCGCCCCGAGCGGGGGCGGCCCGAGTCCTTCGGACGCGACGAGTTCCTGCGGCGGGTGGCCCAGCAGACCGGCGCCCGGCCGCGCACCGCGGAGTGGGACGCGGGCGCCGTGCTCGCCACAGTGGCCGAAGCGGTGCCCCGCGAACGCGTCGAGCGGCTCCTGGCCGAGCTGCCCGCCGACTGTGCCGACCTCCTGGGCGGCCCGGGCGGGGCGCCGCGCTGAACCCCGCGCCAGCCCGGGACCGGCGTCAGGTCAGTCGCGGTCCGCGCGCTCGGCCCGCTCGGCGTGCAGCTTCTTCACCCGGGCCGTCTCCTTGCGGACGTCGGCCTGGACGGCCTGCTCCCGCTCCAGCCACTCCGGGCGTTCCTGCTTCAGCGTCTCGATCTGCTCCGTGGTGAGCGGCTCCGACACTCCGCCCCGGTGCAGGCCCGCGATGGACACCCCGAGCTTGGCCGCCACCACCGGTCGCGGGTGCGGGCCGTCGCGCCGCAGGTCACGCAGCCACGCGGGCGGTTCGGTCTGGAGCGCGTTCAGCTCGGCGCGCGTGACGACGCCCTCCCGGAACTCCGCGGGTGTGGCTTCGAGGTACACACCCAGCTTCTTCGCCGCGGTCGCGGGCTTCATGGACTGGGTGCTCTGGTGCGACGTCATGCCGTCAAGGGTATCGAGCATGTGAGCGGCCCCCGACCACGCCCGGTAACCTGGCCGGGTGACAGGCTCGGAAGATCGCCCCTCGTTCCGGCTCGCGTACGTCCCGGGGGTGACGCCCGACAAGTGGGCGCGCATCTGGAACGAACGGCTGCCGGACGTCCCGCTGACCCTGACCCAGGTTCCCGCGGCCGGCGCCGACGGCGTCCTGCTGGACGGTGACGCCGACGCCGGACTGGTCCGGCTCCCCGTCGACCGGACCCGCCTCAGCGCCATCCCCCTCTACACCGAGACCACGGTCGTGGTGATCCCCAAGGACCACCTCGTCACCGCGGCCGACGAGGTGACCGCCGAGGACCTCGCCGACGAGATCGTGCTGCACCCCCTGGACGACGTCCTCGGGTGGGAGGAGCGGCCGCCCGGCCGGCCCGCGCTCGAGCGTCCGGCCACCACCGCGGACGCCGTCGAACTCGTGGCGGCCGGGATCGGCGTGCTGCTCATGCCCCTGTCGCTGGCCCGGCTGCACCACCGCAAGGACCTCACCTACCGGACGGTCACCGACGCCCCCCAGTCGGGCGTGGCACTGTCCTGGCCGGAGGACGCGCACACGGACCGGGTCGAGGACTTCATCGGCATCGTCCGCGGCCGGACCGTCAACAGCACCCGGGGCAGGCAGCCCGACCCGGCGCCCGACCGACGGAAAGCGGCGGCCGGGAAGCAGCAGACCGGCAAGCAGCAGACAGGCAAGCAGCAGACCGGCGGAGCCCGGCGCGGCGGCGGCACCCCGCGCAAGAAGAGCGGCAGCGGCGGCGGGCGCGGCAAGCCACGCCGCCGCTGACCCGCCGGACCTCCGGACGCGTCAGCGGACCGTCGGACTCGGCGTC
The DNA here is from genome assembly GCF_043202655.1 of Streptomyces sp. NPDC048171. Classification (NCBI taxonomy): domain Bacteria; kingdom Bacillati; phylum Actinomycetota; class Actinomycetes; order Kitasatosporales; family Streptomycetaceae; genus Streptomyces; species Streptomyces sp. NPDC048171. Next base: position 164,219 of record NZ_JBIDAU010000009.1, on the reverse strand, counting down.
GGCGCCGAGGTGTTGACGTCGAGTCCGGGCGGCTGGGTGAGGGACAGCACCGGCTCACCCGGCTGCGGCGCGGGCGGTGTCAGCTGCACCTTGGGCAGGTTCGGCGGCGCCGTCTGCTGGAAGTTGACCTGGTCGAAGTTGACCAGCCCGGTCTTCTCCAGCACGGTGATGTGGTCCAGGACGGTGTCGTTGGCCTGATCCGCCAGCTGCCGCACCAGGGAGTTCTTGGTGTTGGCGCGGATCTTGGCGATGGCCGGGAAGATCTGGCCGTGCGTGATGCGCATGATGTTCACCGCGGTGGTGTCGAACTGCTTGCCCGTGGTCCCGTCCACGGTCGACACGAACTGCTGCTGCTGCGGGGACGCCAGGTTGGGCAGCGTGATGCCCAGCTCGGGAGCGATCTTGCGGCAGGTCGCGTCGAGCCGGGAGTGCCCGACGACCAGGTGCTCGCCGGCCTCCTTCATCTCCGGTGTCGTCCCCCGCTCGATCGCCATCAGCCCCAGCGGGTGCTCCCACAGCCCCGCGGCACGCACCTTGACCACGAAGTCCCGGTCCTGCTCGGTGAGCGGCCCGTACCGCGTGTTGGTGATGATCCTGGCCTGGTCACTGCCCGTGTTCTGCACCCCGAGCATGGTCGGGTAGGCGAGGGCGGTGAGGGTGAGGACCAGGGCACCGGCCACGAAGGCCGTCCCTGCCGTGGTGCGCGTGATGCGCATCGTGCCTCCTGGGGCGAAAACAGGCTCGGACACCAGGAGGTACGGATACGGGCCGTGCTCTGATCACCTCTCCGGGCAAAAACTTGTCCGCGCCCGTTCCGCGAGCCAGTCGTACGCCGCCCGCGCGGTGAACGCGTCCTGGCCCCCGCGCACCAGCAGTCCGGCGGTGGCGAACTCGGGCGCGTCCGCCTGTGCCGCGACGTACGGCACCGCGATGCAGCGCATCCCCGCCGCGTGCGCGGCGGCGGCCCCGGGGGCGGCGTCCTCAAGGACCACGCAGTCGGCCGGGTCCGCGCCGATCCTGCGGGCGGCCTCCAGGAAGACGTCGGGGGCCGGTTTGCCCCGCGCCACCTCGTCGGCCGAGACGACCGTGCGCAAGTGGGCGTCCAGGCCGGTGCGGGCCAGGATCACCCCGATGGCCTCGGGCGACGACCCGGAGGCGACCGCCAGCGGGACGCCCTCGCCGGCCAGCCACTCGACCAGCATCCGCATCTCGGGGTACGCGCGGGCCGAGGTGCGGGCCAGCTCCAGGTAGTGGCGGTTCTTGACGGCGAGCAACTCCTCCACGGGGGCCGTCAGCGCGTACCGCCGCCTCCAGTCGGCGACCGTCTCCTGTGTGCTGATGCCCACGTACGTCTCGTGGTCCGCCCAGGTGAAGTCCGGGACGCCGTACTCGGCGAGGGTCAGCCGGCCCGCTTCGTAGTAGTTCGGCTCGCTGTCCACGAGCGTTCCGTCGAGATCGAAGATGACCGAGATGCCGCCGAGAGTGCTCATGCGCTCCAGGATGCCAAGGATCACTTCCGCGCCGAGCGCCCGATCGACTCCACCAGCGGCAGCAGCCGGTGCGTGACGCGCTCGCGGAGGACCACCTCGCTGCGGGTGCGGACCACCCCGGGCAGGCTGATCAGCTTCTGGACCACGTCCTCCAGATGCGCGTTGTCGCGGGCCACGACCCGGGTCAGCAGGTCCCCGCCGCCCGTGATGGAGAATGCCTCCACGATCTCGGGCACGGCCGCCAGCGCCTCGCCCACCTCGTCGAGGTGGCCCTGGGTGACCTCGATGTGCACGAACGCGAGCACCGGGTGGCCCAGCGCGGCGGGGGAGAGGGACGGCGCGGTACCGGTGATCACGCCCTCGCGCTCCAGCCGGTCGAGCCGGGCCTGCAGCGTGCCGCGGGCGATGCCGAGGAGCCGGGCGTACTCGCGCACGCTGGTGCCCGGCTGTTCGAGGAGCAGGCGCAGGATGCGGGTGTCGAGTGCGTCGACGGCCATGACGGGCCGGGTCCTCCTTCGTCGGCCATTGGCTCTCGGGTGGCCGGGGGAATGCCACGACGACTGTACCAATGGCCCAGTCCGCAAGCGCTCGGTTGAGCCAGTGGTGGCAGGGATGCTCCTATAGGAGGGTCGATGGCGCTGCGGATCCCGCGGCGCCTTTTTCATGCCAGTACGTTCGGGCCGGTGCGAGGGGGCGGTAAGCAGTGCTGAAGAAGGTGTTCATGAGCCCGGATCCGGGGCGGGTACGGCTGCGGTTCGCCGCGCGCGCCGTCCTCGGTATCGGGGCGGCCGTCGTCGTGTGCGGGCTGGCCGGTGTCTCGCTGGTGGGTGCCGTCATCGGCGGGCTCGCCGCGCTGCTGGCGCTGTTCACCGTCACCGACGCGACCGTCCGCGGCCAGGTCGTCACCACCGCGCTGCTGCCATTGGCCGGACTGCCCGTGCTCGCCGCCGCGGCGGCTCTCCACGACCTCCCCGTGGCCCGCGACCTCACCTTCCTCGCCGTCGTCGGCGTCGGCGTCTACGCCCGGCGCTGGGGCCCGCGCGGGCACAGCCTCGGCGTGTTCGCGTTCATGACCTTCTTCATCGCCCAGTTCCTGCGGGCGACCACGGACCGGCTGCCCGAGATGTTCACCGCCGTCCTGCTGTCCGTGGCCACCGCCGCGGCGGTCCGCTTCGGCCTGTGGTGCTACGAGCGCCGCCTGCCCGCGCCCGCCGTCCCCGCGCCGCCCGGCGGCACCGGCCTGGCCCGGATCACCACCCGCCAGGCCGTCCAGGCCACCGCGGGAGCGGGCTTCGCGCTGGTCGTGGGCCAGCTGGTGTCGGGCGAACGCTGGTACTGGGCGGTCGGCGCCGCCTGGTGGGTGTTCGTCAACACCACCTCGCGCGGTGAGACCCTGGTCCGCGGCTTCCGCCGGGTCCTCGGCACCGTCGTCGGCATCGGCCTGGGCTTCCTGGTGGCCTTCCCGCTGGCCGGCTCCGTGGTGCCCACCGCCGTGCTCGCCGCCGCATGCGTCTTCGGGATCTTCTACACCGCGGCCGTCTCCTACACCTGGATGATGCTCTGCGTGACCCTTCTCGCCGAGCTGCTCTACGGCCTCCTGGGCGTCCTCAGCCCCGGCCTGCTCGCCCTGCGGATCGCCGAGACCGGCGTCGGTGCGCTCGGCGCCGTACTCGCCGTGCTCTTCCTCCTGCCGGTCACCACACACGCCGTCACCGACGCCTGGATCCAGCGCGCCCTGCGCTGCGTGCACGCCTGCACCGCGGAGGCCGCCGCCCGGCTCGCCGGAACCGAGGGCGCCGACCCCGCGCCGCGCGTGGCCGAACTGGAGCAGCTGCTCGGCCGGGTCCGGCTGTCGGTCGCCCCGCTCGTGCACCCGCTGAACCCGATGTCCGGCCGCAAGCAGCGCGCCCGGCGCGTGCTCGGCCTGCTCGACGACTGCGCCCGGGAGATCCGCGGCCTGGTCGCCGTCGCCGCCGACCCGGAGGCCTCGCACGACGCCCGGCTGGCCGCCGCCTGCTGGCGGGTCGAGACCGCCGTGGAGGCGCTCACCGGCGGGGGCGACGTGCCCGCCCACGCGGCCGGCCCCCGCGCCGTCGAACCGGCGCTGGCGCACCTCCACGACCTGGAGCGCGCCCTCGCCGAACTCGCCGCGCCCCTGCGCGCCCCCTCCGGGTCCCCGCTGGTCGGCGCCTGAGCCGGTCGGCGCCACCTCACCCGTTTGGTCTAGACCGCATGTGATCGACTGCTACCGTCGCTGCGGGGCGGACGAGCGGTCGGTACCGACCCGCGCGGGACGGCGTGCGACGAGTGACGCAGGACGAGAGGGGCAGCGGTGGCGGACGGTGGCAGGCGGCAGCGGCGGGCGTACATCGGGTCGTTCACGGCGGCCGGCGGCCCCGGCATCCTGACGGCGGACGTCGACCCCGACAGCGGCGCGCTCACCGTCGTGAGCGGCACGGACCGGCTGCCCGACCCGTCCTACCTCGCCCTGGCACCCGACGGAGCCACGCTCTACGCCGTCAGCGAGACGGCCGAGGGCGCGGTGGCCGCCTACCGGGTGACCGGGGACAAGCCCGAGCCCGCCGGCCGCCCGGTGCCCGTGGGCGGCGACGGACCGACCCACCTCAGCCTGTACGACGGCCATGTGCTCACCGCCAACTACGGCTCGGGCACCGTCTCCGCCGTGCCGGTCCGCTCCGACGGCAGCCTCGCCCGGTCCGCGTCCGGCGTCCTGCGGCACACCGGTTCCGGCCCCCATGCCCAGCGGCAGCAGGCGCCGCACGCGCACCAGGTGCGGCCCGACCCGAGCGGGCGGTGGGCGGTCAGCGTGGACCTGGGCACCGACTCGGTCCGGGTCTGCACCCTGACGGACGGCGCCCCGGCCGTGCACCGGGAGACCGCGCTGCGCCCCGGCTCGGGCCCGCGCCACCTGGCCTTCCACCCGGACGGCAGCCACGCCTACGTACTCAACGAACTGGCGCCCACCGTCACCGTCTGCCGCTGGGACGCGGCCGAGGGCGTCCTCCAGCCGCTCACCGAGGTGCCGGTGCTGACCGGGGCGCCGGCCGGGGACGCCTACCCGTCCGGCGTCGTGGTCTCGCCCGACGGCCGCTTCGTGTGGACCGCCACCCGCGGCGAGGACGTCCTGTCCGTCCTCGCCGTGGACCCGGACGGACTGCGCCTGACCGCGACCGTGCCCTGCGGCGGGCACTGGCCCCGGGAGATCGCCGAGTCGGGCGGCTTCCTGTACGCGGCCAACGAGCGCTCCGGGGACGTGACCTGGTTCGCCCTCGACCCGGACACCGGCGTGCCCCGCCGGGCCGGCTCACTGGCGGTGCCGGCGGCGTCCTGCGTGGTCTTCGGCTGACGTCGCCCGGGGTCCACGGCCGACCGCCGGGGGCCCTCTTCGCGCACGGCACGACCAAGGGCCCGCTCCCGTACCGGAGCGGGCCCTTCGGCTGCCCTGAGGTGCCGTGTCGCCGTGTCTCGTGCCGCCCGCGACCGCGTTCGTGGGGCGTCCGCGCGTCAGCGGACCGGAGTGCCCTGCGGCTGCTGGGGCGAGATGCCGAGCGCCGTCGTGTACTTGGCCAGCGCCAGCTTGCCGATCGCCGGGTACGGGCCGAGCGGCTCGGCGGTGGAGCAGCCCGCCTCCTTGGCGGCCTCCTCCAGCACGGACGCCTCGATCTCGGGGCCGATCAGGTACGGCGCGAGCGCCAGCTGCTGGGAGCCCGAGGAGCGCAGCTGCTCGGCCACGGACGCGATCGAGCCCTCCTCGTCCAGCGCGGCGGCGATCACCGGCACGGCGAGGCGCGCGGCGAGCAGCATGCCGGTGATCCCGGCCGCCTGCACCGCTTCGTCACCGCCCACGGAGGCGAGGATGATGCCGTCCGCGGCGGTGGCCACGGTGAACAGCCGGGCGCGGTCGGCGCGGGCCAGACCGGCCTCGGAGAGCCGCACGTGCAGGGCCTCGGCCAGCAGCGGGTGCGGCCCGAGCACGTCGGTCAGCTCGGCCGCGACCCTGCTGTCCATGACGGCCTGCCGGATCCGGCGCAGCAGCGCGTTGTCCGGGCCCGCCAGCAGCGGCACGACGACGGCGACGGGGCCGTCGGGGTCCTTCACCTCAAGGCCGGCGGCGCGCGCCTGCTCGAAGCGGGCGGTGCGCTCCTCGGCGGCGCTCACGAGCACGGCCGACAGCGAGGGGAACTCGGCGTCGTCCCCTTCGAGGTGTCCGACCCGGGCGTCGAGGCCGGGAAGCTCGGAGCGGGCGATGCTGATGACCTCGTCGGCGAGGCCCCGGGTGGCGCTACTGGGCGTGCCCGGGACCGCGAGGACAAGCGCGGGCGCGCCCTCGGGAGCCACCAGGGGCTCGGGGCGGCGGTGCCGTCCCGGCTGGCGGGGGCGCGGCATTCGTACTGGCAGGCCGGACGCGGGCCCAGTGGGGGAGCTCATGGCGCCGCATGTTACTGGTTTCCGGGGTTTCCCTGTTCGGGGAGGGTGCAGGTGAGCGGTATCCGTCCTGTTTTGTCTGATGAGTGATGTACGGATCGGACGACATCGGCACGATTCACCTCTCCGGCGGACCGGTTATCGGCCTTCCGTCACGGTCGTCACCCACAGCATCGTGTCATCACCCGGGAGGGTGAGCGTGCCGGTCGCCAGGTCGGTGGCGATGCGGACCGAGCCGTCCAGGGGATCACCCTCCGCGGCCGTCCGCCGCGCCTGCGGCAGCCGCTTCGCCAGCTCCTCCTCCAGCGGTGCGACGAGCGGGTCGCCCAGCTTCAGCAGGCCGCCGGTGACCGCGAGGCGGGGCTCGCCGTCGCGGGGGCAGACCGCGGCGGCCGAGTCGGCCATGTGCCGTGCGGCGGCGCGCAGGATCTCGACGGCCACGGGGTCGCCGGGCGCGCAGGCGGCCACGTCGGGCGCGAAGGAGGCGAGGACGGCGGGGCGGTCGGTCCGCGGATACAGCTGCCCCGGGATGCCCGCCGCCGGGCCGAAGCGCTCCCGGGCCCGGGCCAGCAGCGGCGCCGAGCCGCCCGCCCGCCCGTCGTGGGCGCGCAGCGCGGCCTCCAGGCCGGCCCGCCCGATCCACGCGCCGCCCCCGCAGTCGCCCAGCAGATGCCCCCAGCCGTCCGCCCGGTGCCAGCGGGCCAGGTCGGTGCCGGTCGCGATCAGGCCGGTCCCGGCGGCCACCACCGCTCCGGGCCGGGGTCCGAGGGCGCCGACGTAGGCGGTCACCGCGTCGGCGACCAGCGCGACCTTCCGCGCTCCCAACTCCCGGGCGAGTGCGCCCGGCAGTTCGGCGCGCAGGGCGTCGCCCAGGGTGGCCAGCCCGGCGGCCCCGACGACGACGGTGGCGAACCGGTCCACCCGCGTCTCGGTGGTCAACGTCCGCACCATGGGCAGCAGTTGGTCCATCAGGTGCGCCGGCTCGATGCCACGGGGCCCGGTGCGCACGGGCTCGCGCGACGCGCGGGTCCCGAGCGGGCCGCGCCCGTCGGCACCGGCGGTGCCCACAACCACCCGCAGACCTGAGCCGCCGGAGTCCACGGCCAGGAAGCCGCCGCTCACGGCAGCCGCCAGTCGACCGGCTGGCCCCCCAGCCGCACCAGCAGGTCGTTGGCCCTGCTGAACGGGCGGGAGCCGAAGAACCCGCGGTCGGCCGACATCGGGGACGGGTGCGCGGACTCCAGGGCCGGCAGGTCGCCGAGCAGCGGACGCAGGTTGCGGGCGTCGCGGCCCCACAGGATGGACACCATCGGCTTGCCGCGAGCCGCCAGGGCGCGTATCGCCTGCTCGGTGACCTCCTCCCAGCCCTTGCCGCGGTGGGCGGCGGGCTTGCGCGGGGCGGTGGTGAGCGCCCTGTTGAGCAGCAGCACGCCCTGCCGGGTCCACGGGGTCAGGTCGCCGTTGGAGGGCTGCGGCAGGTTCAGGTCGGTGTTGAGCTCCCGGAAGATGTTGAGGAGGCTGCCGGGCAGCGGACGCACCTCGGGCGCGACCGAGAACGACAGCCCCACGGCGTGCCCCGGGGTCGGATACGGGTCCTGCCCGACGATCAGTACCCGGACGTCGTCGAAGGGCTGCTGGAAGGCCCGCAGGACGTTGGCTCCGGCCGGGAGGTAGGTGCGTCCGGCGGCGATCTCCCCGCGCAGGAAGTCACCCATCGAGGTGATCCGCCCGGCGACGGGTTCCAGCGCCTTCGCCCAGCCCGCTTCGACGATTTCATTCAAGGGTCGTGGTGCCACGGGCGTCACCCTACTGCCGTACGGGTGACGCCGATCAAGCGGTGGCCAAGGCCGGATCCCCCCGCCCGGTTCACGCCAGGACCGCTGCCCGCACGCACAGCACGTCCGGCAGGTGGGAGGCCAACTGCCGCCAGCTGTCGCCGTCGTCGGCCGACGCGAACACCTCGCCGTTGCGATTGCCGAAGTACACGCCCGCGCGGTCCGCGTCGTCCGTGCACAGCGCGTCGCGCAGCACCGTGCCGTAGTGGTCCTCCTGGGGCAGGCCCGCCGACAGCGGTTCCCAGCTCTTGCCCGCGTCCGCGGTGCGGAAGACCCGGCACCGGTGGTCCGCGGGCACCCGGTCGGCGTCGGCGTTGATCGGGAAGACGTACGCCGTGTCGCCGCGGTGCGGGTGGGCGGCCACGGCGAACCCGAACGTGGACGGCAGCCCCTCGCCGATGTCCGTCCAGCGCCCGCCCGCGTCGTCGCTGCGGTACACCCCCCAGTGGTTCTGCAGGTACAGGCGGTCCGGGTCGGCCGCGTCCCGCGCGACCTTGTGCACGCACTGGCCGAACTCCGGGTCGGGGTCCGGCAGGAAGACCGCGGAGACACCGGAGTTGGACGGCGCCCAGGTCGAGCCGCCGTCGGTGGTGCGGAACACGCCCGCGGTCGACACGGCGACCGTCACCGAGTCGGGGTCCCGCCGGTCGGTGAGGACGGTGTGCAGCCCCTCCCCGCCGCCGCCCGGCACCCACTGCGACCGCGTGGGGTGCTCCCACAGGGGCCGGACCAGCTCGAAACTCTCGCCGCGGTCCTCCGAGCGGTACAGCGCCGCCGGTTCCGTGCCCGCGTAGACCACGTCCGGCTCGGCGGCGGCCGGGTGCAGCTGCCACACTCGCTCCAGCGAGGCTCCGGTGTCCTTGGGGAACTTGACGGCCGGAGCGCTCGGTTCGGTCCAGCTGCGGCCCAGGTCGTCGGAGTGGAACACCGACGGGCCCCAGTGCGCGCTGTCGCCGCCCGCCAGCAGGCGCGGGGTGTCGCCGCGGATGTCGAGGGCGACCGAGTAGACGGCCTGGGCGTTGAAATACGGACTCTCGTCGAACTCCCAGGTGCCACCCCGCCGGCGCCCGATGAACAGGCCCTTTCGGGTGCCCACGGCGAGCAGTACCTCGGTCATGCCGATCACCTCCGCGGCGTCCTCGTCGACGCCTTTGTCTCGGACACGGGCCAGTCTGCACCCAGCCACTGACAGTCACCTCTGGAGTCGGCGTCGTCGCAGCTCATCGCGGTGATGCGGAATGCTCGAGGAGTCGGGGGGAGGCGCGGCACGGGGTAGGACCCCGACCCCGCCCGCTCAGTCCGCCGTCGGCAGCGCCCGCGCCAGGATGCCGCCGAGTCCGGCCGTGGACGGCAGGGTGCCGAAGGCGTGTCCCCAGTCGCCGCCGAGCCGCGTGGCGCAGAAGGCGTCGGCGACGGCGGGCGGCGCGTGCCGGACCAGGAGGGAGCCCTGGAGGGTGAGGGCCATCAGCTCCACCAGCCGGCGGGCACCGGTCTCGGACGCCTCCGTCAGCCCCCGCTCCAGCCGGGCCACGGCGGCGTCCAGCCGGGCGTCCGCCCCGCGTGCGAGGGCGAGTTCCGCGAAGAGGGCGTGCGCGGTGGCGGGGGAGCGGCCCAGCGCGCGCAGGACGTCGAGGGCGTTGACGTTCCCCGAGCCCTCCCAGATCGACAGCAGCGGGGCCTCGCGGTAGTGGCGGGGCATGCCCGACTCCTCCACGTAGCCGTTGCCGCCGAGGCACTCCAGCGCCTCCGCGGTGAACGCGGGTCCCCGTTTGGTCACCCAGTACTTGCCGACGGCGGTGGCGATCCGCCGGAAGGCCGCCTCGGCGGTGTCCCCGCGCACCGCCCGGTCCGCCGCCCCGGCCAGCCGCAGGGTGAGCGCCGTCGCGGCCTCGGACTCCAGCGCCAGGTCCGCCAGCACGTTGCGCATCAGCGGCTGGTCGACGAGCCGGGCGCCGAACGCGCTGCGGTGCCGTGCGTGGTGGCCGGCCTCGACCAGCGTCTTGCGCATCAGCGTCGCCGAGGACATCACGCAGTCCAGCCGGGTGCAGTTGACCATCTCGATGATCGTCTTGACACCCTGCCCCTCGGGTCCGACCAGCCAGGCGACGGTGCCGTCGAACTCGGGTTCGGACGAGGCGTTGGACCGGTTGCCGAGCTTGTCCTTCAGCCGCTGGATGCGGAAGGTGTCGCGGGTGCCGTCCGGCAGCACGCGCGGCACCAGGAAGCAGGACAGGCCACCCTGCCCCCTGCCGGGCGCCACCTGGGCCAGCACCAGGAACACGTCGCACATCGGCGCCGACGTGAACCACTTGTGACCGCGCAGCGTGTACACGCCCGGCTCGGCGGTCGGGGTGGCCGTCGTCGTGTTCGTGCGGACGTCCGAGCCGCCCTGCTTCTCGGTCATGCCCATCCCGGCCAGCAGGCCGCGCTTCTCCGTGGGCGTCCGCAGCCCCGGCTCGTACTCCCTGCCGGTCAGCAGCGGCTCGTAGACCTCGGCCAGCTCCGGGGTGCCGCGCAGCGCCGGGACGGCCGCGTACGTCATCGACGTCGGGCACCCGTGCCCCGCCTCCGTGTGGCCCCACACCAGTCCGCCCGCGGTGCGCGCGACATGGGCGCCCGGCCGGTCGTCCGCCCAGGGCGCGCCCGCCAGGCCCTCCCCGACCGCCACCCGCAGCAGGTGGTGCCAGCTCGGGTGGTACTCCACCTCGTCGACCCGGTTGCCGTACCGGTCGTGGGTGCGCAGTACGGGTTCGTGGCGGTTGGCCAGGTCGCCCCAGTCCTGCGCCTGTGCGCTGCCGGCCCGCCGCCCGAGCCGGCGCAGCCCGTCCTCGGCCCACCCGGCGCCCTCCCGCCGCAGCCCTTCCAGCAGGGCCGTGTCGTCCGAGGCGTCGTAGGGGGCCAGGGGAGGGGGCTGGTTGGTGACGTCGTGCGTGGCGTACCCCTCCGGATGGCCCGCGGACTCCCCGTACTGCTCGTCCGGCTCCTGCGCGAGTGTCGTCATGACCCGAGTGTTGCACTGTCGCTGCGGCCGCAGCAATAGTGCAACACCTCGGGCGCACGTACAGTACGTGCTCATGTGGACGGACGACACGTGCCCGCGCGGATGAACGGTTCCGAGGCCCCCGGCGAGCCGCCGCTGCGCCCGCTGTCCGCGCGGTCGGTGGTTCTGAGCCTGCTGCTCGGCACGCATCCCCCCGAACTGCCGGTCCGGGAGCTGGTGCGGCTCGTGGAGGGTTTCGACGTCGGCGGGTCCACGGTGCGCGCAGCGCTCAGCCGGATGGCCGCCGCCGGGGACCTGCGGCGCACGGACACCGGCTACCGGCTCAGCGAGCGGCTGCTGGAACGTCAGCGGCGCCAGGACGAGGCCCTGCGCCCGCGCACGCGCGCGTGGGACGGCGACTGGGAGATGCTCGTGATCACCGCGACGGGCCGCGGACCCGCCGAACGCGCCGAACTGCGCACCCGGTTGACCGCGCTGCGCCTGGCCGAACTCCGGGAGGGCGTCTGGCTGCGCCCCGCCAACCTGCGCCGCCCGCTGCCCGCCGCTCTCGACGGCGTCGCCGAGCGCCTCGTCTCACGCCCCGGGCGCCCGGGCGCCGAACTGTCCGCGCGGCTGTGGCCGCTGGACACCTGGTCCCGTACCGCCCGGGACCTGCTCGCGCGGGTCGGCCGGGCCCGGCGGCCGGCCGACCGTCTCACCGCCTTCGCGGCCGTCGTGCGCCATCTGCTCGCCGACCCGGTGCTGCCCGCGGAACTGCTCCCGTCCGACTGGCCCGGGGCGGCCCTGCGGGACGCCTACACGGAGTATCAGCGGGAGCAGTCCGGACAGGTCCGGGCGGGCGGCACCCGGACCTGACACGTCACTTGTAGGTGATGTCGGAGGACGCGTACTTGCAGTAGGTGCCGTCGGCGCCCGAGCCGTTGGAGTCCGGCTCGTCGCCGTCGTCGTTGCCGATGTACTTCTGGCACGGCACGATCTTCTTGCTGCTGTCCCCGACGATGGTGATGTTGCGCAGGGTCGCGCTGTCGCCGTAGTTGGTGTTGATGCCGGCGATCCGGCCGCCCTTCCAGTTCACCTCGATGGTGTTGAGGTTGATCGTCCGCTTGTACTGCGACGAGCAGTTGCCGCAGGAGCGGATGAAGGTGCCGAAGTTCTTCACGGCGAAGTTGGAGACGTTCAGGGTGCCGGCGCCGTTGAACTGGAAGACCTTGTCACTGGCTTCCTTGGCGCCGCCTCCGGAGACGGTGTAGACGTTCGACGACGAGGAGCCCCGGAAGGTCGCCGCGTCCTCGCCGACGTCCTCCCACCAGACGTTCTGCAGCGTGCAGCTGCCCTCGCAGTGGACGCCGTCCGCGGCGGGGGCGCCGATGATCACGTTCTTGAGGACCGCGCCGGGTGCCAGTTCCAGGATCGGGCCCTGGTCCTCGTCCTGGCCGCCGGAGCCCAGGTCGCCGGTGCCGTACAGGCGCTTCATCCCGTAGTCCTTGGTGCCGGACACCGAGATGGTGGAGGAGACGCCTTGGCTGCCGTTGGGGGTGGGCCAGGTCGCGGCGTGCGCCGAGGTCGTCTGTATGGTCATGAGCATGCCAACCGAGAGGCCGAGTGCGGCCAACCCGCCGACGGCCGCGCGCCGCTGCGCGTGGGGGCGTGTCGCTGCGGTCATGTTCTGATCCCTTCCATAGGGAGTGGGGGTGGAACGGAACATGTACGTGAACGATGTGCGTCGACATGACTGCGATGCACGCGCGGTGGGGTGCAAGCGGGGCAATGAGTGTCCCACCGCACGCGTATCGGTCATGCTGATGAACGGACCGTAGAGGGTAAGCGCTTTCTGGTCAACGGGTCGCGCGAAACGCCACCTCACATGCCCCAGCCGTACTGGTCCGGCATCCGGACGTCCTCGCCCAGCTCCCGCGCCGCGTGCTGCGCCCAGGACGGGTTGCGCAGCAGTTCGCGACCCAGCAGTACCGCGTCGGCCTCACCGTTGGCCAGGATCTTCTCGGCCTGCGCCACCTCGGTGATCAGGCCGACGGCGGCGACCGGCACCTCCGCCCCGGCCCTCACCTGCGCGGCGAAGGGCACCTGGTAGCCGGGCCCGGTCGGGATCCGCACGCGCGGGACGTTGCCGCCGGTGGAGACGTCGAGGAGGTCGACGCCGTGCGCCTTGAGGTCGCCGGCCAGCCGGACGGTGTCCTCCCGCGTCCAGCCGCCCTCGTCGAGCCAGTCGGTCGCCGAGACGCGGAAGAACAGCGGCTTGTCGTCCGGCCACACCTCCCGTACGGCGTCGACGACCTCCAGGGCGAACCTGGTGCGGTTCTCGTACGAGCCGCCGTAGGCGTCGGTGCGGTGGTTGGAGTGCGGCGACAGGAACTCGTGGATCAGGTAGCCGTGGGCGCCGTGCAGCTCGACGATCTCGAAGCCGGCGGCGAGGGCCCGGCGCGCGGCGTCCGCGAACCGGCCGACCACCTCCTGGATCTGCGGGACCGTCAGCTCGGCCGGCACCGGGTGCCGTGCGTCGAACGCGAGCGCGCTCGGGGCCACCGGCTGCCAGCCGTGCGCGTCCGGCCCCACCGGGGCACCGCCCTTCCAGGGCTGCGCGGTCGACGCCTTGCGGCCCGCGTGGGCCAGCTGGACCGCGGGGACGGTGCCCTGGGAGCGCATGAAGTCCGTGATCCGGCGGAACGCCTCGACCTGCGTGTCGTTCCACAGCCCCAGATCCTGCGGGGAGATGCGGCCCTCGGGCGACACGCCGGTGGCCTCCACGACGATCAGGCCCGTGCCGCCGGCCGCGCGTGCGCCGTAGTGCGCGAAGTGCCAGTCGCCGGGGACGCCCGCCAACGGGCCCTGGGGTGCGGCGGAGTACTGGCACATCGGCGGCATCCAGACCCGGTTCGGGATCGTGGTGTCGCGCAGTTGCAGAGGCTGGAAGAGGGCACTCATGGCGGGCTGCTCCCTGGGGTGTGGCGGGTCGTGGCAGCTCGTACGATATCTCTCGTAGTACGGCAGGTGTCAAACTACGGTGGTCTTCGTACAATGGAGCCCCCGGACGAACTGGAGTCGCCGTGCCCCCCGCCGCCACCGCCGCAGGCGCCCGAGAGCTGCCGCACCCCGAGCGCGAGGAGATCCGGCTGGAGGGCGTGCTGCACGCCCTCTCCGATCCGGTGCGGCTGCGGATCGTGCGGGACCTCGCCGCCGACAGCGACGCGCTCTTCTCCTGCTCGCACTTCGATCTGCCGGTCACCAAGTCGACCACCACGCACCACTTCCGGGTGCTGCGCGAGAGCGGGGTGGTCCGGCAGACCTACCGGGGCACGGCCAAGATGAACGGCCTGCGCAGGGGCGACCTGGACGCGCTGTTCCCGGGGCTGCTCGACGCCCTGCTGTCCGCCGCCGCCCGCCAGGCCGCCGCCCTTGGTGGCAGCTGACCGCGTGTTCCATCCGCATGGAATGTGATCATTCGGTTACGTTGCGTATGTGCTCGAAGCATCCTTCTTTGATCGTTCTCTTCAGCTTTCCGATCGCTGTCCGGACGACGGTGAGATGTCCGTGCGGCACGCCTGGGTGGTGCGGGAGGGCGGTGCCACCGCCTCCTGGTTCGATGTCCGGCTGGATTTCGCCGACGGCGCCCGGGTGGACGCGCTCGCCGTCCTGTCCGGCCGGGAGGTGCGGGTCGAGGGCGTGCGGGCCGAACCGCCCCTGTCCCTCGACGACCTCGCCGTGCTCGCCGAGTGGCTGGAGAACCCGCTCTTCGCGGCCTGTGTGCGGGCGCCCGCACACGCGCTGCCGGCCGTGTCGCGCCGGGGCCGTCCCGCGTGGCCGCGCGGCAGGGAGGAGCGCCGGCTCGTGGCGCGGGAGTACCAGGAGGCCCGCGAGGAGGGGGCCGACCCCGTCCTCGCGGTGATGCGCGTGACCGGGCACAGCAGGCGCAAGTCCCTCAGGCTGATCGGCCAGGCGCGTGACGAGGGGCTCCTGGCGCCGCGTCGCGCCCGCCGCTGAGCCGCCGCCGCCCGAGGGTCACAGCATCTCGCGCATCCGCGAGATCTCGCTCGTCTGCTGGGCGGCCACGTCGTCGGCCATCTCCTCGACCTGCACGTTGTTGCCCTGCGACTTGACGTCCGTGGCCATGGTGATCGCGCCCTCGTGATGGGTGATCATCAGAGTGAGGAAGAGCTGGTCGAAGGCCTTACCCCGCGCCGCGCGCAGCTTCTCGAGCTGGGCCTCGGTCGCCATGCCGGGCATCGCGGCGTGCTCGTGCCCGCCGCCCGTCCCCTTCTCGTCCTTCTCCTTCTCGCCGTGGTTCTTCAGCCAGCCCCGCATCGCCTCGATCTCCGGGCCCTGTGCGGCGGAGATCCGTTCGGCGAGCTTCTTGATCTTGCCCGACTCGGCCTGCTCCGGCACGAGTTCGGTCATCTTCAGCGCCTGGGCGTGGTGCTGGATCATCATCCGCGCGTAGGAGACGTCCGCCGAGTTGGGGGAGTCGTCGTCGGCCCGCTGCTTCTCGGCGTCCTCGGCGGACAGCGTCCGGTTGTCCTCGCCCGGCCGGCCGGGGGCGATCACCGAGGGCCCGGTCCTGGCGGCCGTCCCGGTGTCCGGGTCCGAGTCGCAGGCGCTCAGGCCGAGAACGGCCAGGGCGGTCAGCGAGGCCGTGACGAGCGACGCGCCGGACATCGCGGAGCGAAAGGGCACAACAACCTCCTGTGGCAGGCGGAATGCGGAGCACCTCGTGGGTGCGATGACCGTCCTAGCACGCTTCCGCGCGTCACTGATCAAAAAACTTCATTGCGTGTTTGTTGCCCCCTGTTGGTATGAGCATGGCGAAGACGATACTGCGTGGTGCGTGAACCGTTCCGTCGGGAACGGACCTAGGGAGGAAACAGTGACCCTGTTGAACGACCCGCGAACGCGGCGCAGACGCCTGGGAGTCGCGGCGGTCGCCGCCGGACTGCTCTCCGCGCTGCTCACCGCCGGTCCGGCCGTGGCGACCCCAGACCCCGGGGACAGCCCGGCCACGTCGAAGGAGGTGTCGAAGAGCGCGCGCGCCGAGGTGCGCGAGGCGATAGAGAGCGGCGAGATACCCGGCCAGGACGAGATAGTCCACTCGGACAACATCGAGCACCTGACGAACATCCCCAAGGACGCACTCCCGGGCACCAATTCGGACCTGGCCTTCCAGGGCCAGTACGCCTTCGCCGGCAACTACGACGGCTTCCGCATCTTCGACATCAAGAACCCGAAGAAGCCGAGGACCGTCGCCCAGGTGCTGTGTCCCGGTTCGCAGAACGACATCTCCGTCTCCGGTGACCTGCTGTTCCTGTCGACCGACTCCTCGCGCAGCGACAGCAGTTGCAACAGCACCACGCAGCCGGCGACCGAGAAGTCCTCCTGGGAGGGCATGAAGGTCTTCGACATCAGCGACAAGCGGAACCCGAAGTACGTCGCCGCCGTCGAGACCGCCTGCGGCTCGCACACCCACACGCTGGTGCCCGAGCGCAAGAACGTCTACGTCTACGTCTCCTCGTACTCGCCGAGCGCCTCGTACCCCGACTGCCAGCCGCCGCACGACGGGATCTCCGTCATCAAGGTGCCGCGCAAGGCGCCCGAGCGGGCGGCGGTCGTGGACTTCCCGGTGCTGTTCCCCGGTGAGGGCCCCGACGGTGGCGGCAACCCGGGCGGACCGACCAACCCGGGCGTCTCCAAGACCACCGGCTGCCACGACATCACCGTGCTGCCCTCCGAGGACCTCGCGGCGGGCGCCTGCATGGGTGACGGCATCCTGTTCTCCATCAAGGACCCCGAGCGCCCGAAGGTCATCGACCGCGTCCAGGACAACGTGAACTTCGCGTTCTGGCACTCGGCGACCTTCAACCAGAAGGCCAACAAGGTCGTCTTCACCGACGAGCTGGGCGGCGGCGGCGCGGCCACCTGCAACGCGGAGATCGGCCCGAACCGGGGCGCCGACGGCATCTACGACCTCGTCGGCCGGGGCGACCACCGCAAGCTGGTCTTCCGCAGCTACTTCAAGATCCCCCGCCACCAGGCGGACACCGAGAACTGCGTCGCCCACAACGGCTCGCTGATCCCGGTCAAGGGCCGCGACATCATGGTGCAGGCCTGGTACCAGGGCGGCGTCTCCGTCTGGGAGTTCACCGACTCCAAGCGTCCCAAGGAGATCGCCTACTTCGAACGCGGACCGCTGACCACCGACGGCATGACCACGGGCGGTTCCTGGTCGGCGTACTACTACAACGGCTACATCTACTCGAACGACATCGCCAAGGGCTTCGACGTCCTCAAGCTCGACGACCGGCGCACCGACCCGGCCAAGCGGGTTCACCTGCGTGAGCTGAACACGCAGACGCAGCCGGACTACTTCGACTGAGCCTGGTCGTCGGGCCCGCCTGTTGCGAAGAACCGCGACAGGTCCGTGTCGCACACGGTCCCGCCGGACGCCTCGGTGTCCGGCGGGACACCCGTCTCCCACTCCAGCCGGTATCGCTTGAACAACTCGGCGCGCAGCACCGGCACGGGCATCGGAACGCCCGGCACCAGGGCCGCGAAGACGGCTCCCATCAGCAGCGCGCGCAGCATCGGGTAGTCGCGGTCGACGTCCCGCGAGCCGTGCCGGGCGACGGTGTCCCGCAGGAGTTCCGCCAGCCTCCGCTGCTCGGGGCACGGCACGAAACCCACCTCGGCCTGGAGCAGGCCCGCCATGTGCTGGCGCATGAGCACCGGCCGGTCCCTGGCGAGGCCCAGGATCGCGTCGATGGCCCGCGCCATCCGCTCGGGCCCGTCGGCGGTGCGGGGTTCGCGCTCCAGGGCCTCCTCCAGCGTGCGGTGCATCAGCCGGTGCACGGCGGACTGCACCAGTTGGCGTTTGCCGGGGAAGTAGTACGAGACCAGGCCGCGTGCCGAGCCCGCGCGGTCGGCGATGGCGCCCAGCGTGGTCGCCTCGTACCCGTGCTCGCCCACCAGCTCCACGGCGGCCTGCAGAAGCCGCTCCTTCGAACGCCGCCGCAACTCTTCATTGACCGAGGCGCTGCGCGGGGACATGCTGTACTCCTGCGTTGACTGGCTGCCAGCCAACTATACTCGGCGCAGGCGGGCCGGCCCTTCAGGGGTCCGGTCCGGTCATGTCCGTCCCGGGCGACACGGGGGATCGTCCGGGACGGACGAATCAGCCCCGCTGGTTGCCTCGGGCTATGACCATCGGCGGGGGCGTCTCGATCCGGTCAGCCCGTGATCTCGCCTTCGAACTTGGGAAACTCAAGGTCGAAGTCCTCACTGCTCCGCTGCATGGTCACCGCTAGAGGGCGTTGTCGTTGCGTGTGGGGTGCCTCGGTCTCGGTCTCTCGCCTGATGGGTCTGACAGTGCGTGCGGCAGCGCCTGTCGTCTCGGCTGCCGCCGCGGTGCGTCGGTGCTCAGCTCTCGTGGATGTGGGCGAGGCTGCCGTCGTGTTGTTCGTAGTGGGAGAGGGCGATGCCGATGCCGATGAAGGTGGGCGCCCATTCGCCTACGAAGATGCCCCATCGGTCGGCGCGTTCGATGCCGGCGGCTTCGGCTTTGAGGCTGCCGATCCAGGAGGCGACGCTGAGGCCGATGGAGGCGATGCCGGCGAGGTAGGCGTGTTCGCTTCTGATGCCGATGTCGTGCATCTTTTTGATGATCACGGCGGGTCCTCTCTGTGGGGTTGGGGTCGGAGTTCCACATCCGCTACGTCCTATTCGTGCCGTATTGGCGGGTAGGTGCAATCTGCGGAGTTGGCGGTGGAAGGCTCGCCGCCGCGGCCACATGGAAAGAGCAGCGGGGCGGACGGGCTCCACTGGCGTTTGCGAAGAAGCAGCCGGCAGAGAAGGCGCGGCGGGCTGCACCCCGCAGCGCTTCCTAGCTGTCCAGAAGTCCAAGGGCGCTGTCGGGCCGGCACACGTCGCAGGGTTTGACGCCCTCGGTGACAGCGCGACGCGCATCGTCGAGGCTGATGCCGCGAGTGCGCTTGCCCCGGTTCCAGCAGTCGCCTTGGTGGACTTGGACGGGCGGGCTGTTCCGGTTGAGGCCGGTTTCGAGGAGCCAGTCGGGTGGCCGGGGCCGGTCCTGGATGCCGCGCTGCCGCTCTGCCTCCCGCTGCTCTGCCTGCCGGATGGCGGCCCGCACCTCGTTGAGGGTGTAGGCGAGCCAGGTCTCCAGGGTGCGGAGTCGCGGCAGGTCGGGCGGGAGGTCGGTCACGTCTCCAGCTTGCACCAAAATTCGAACAAGATTTCTACTGGGGTCATGGTCAGACGCAAGGTCGAGTACCTCACCGACACCCAGGAGCGGATCCTCGGCGCCATCCGCGCGGCCATCACGGACCAGGGCGACGCCCCCACCGTGGCCGAGATCGCCACCACCGTGGATATGCGGCCGTCATCGGTGCACTATCAGCTGCGCGAGCTGGAAGCGAAGGGTGCCATCGCCCGCGAGCCGCGCCGGCCGCGAGGAATCCGACTCGCATGATGGCGGGTACGGCCGCCGGGCGCTTCCACCTGACCGTGGTCGCCGATGGCAGGGAGCTGCTGCGGCCCCCCGGCACTCGCCCGCCGTCTCGACCGCGACACAGGCAGGTACGGGGAGTCTGGGCTCGCGGCGGCCGCGCTCAGCCTGGATCGTCTTTCTGCTTGGCGGGATGGGGCGAGCTGCTCACAGGCGCGACGCCCCTGCGCTGTCAGTGGCACCTCGTAGGCTCGTCCTATCGATCCGACGAGCAAGTCGGGTTTGTTGTGGCTGAGGGCCCCGTCTGGTCACGCAGGCGGGGTCTGCCGCTGCCCGGGTGCATCCGTCGGGAGGGTGCTACGGGAAGGTGACTGAGAGGGCTCATCCTCGGGACCCTCGCCGCCCCCGGTGCCTCCGGCGGAATCACCACCGGGGGCGGCCTCACCGCGCAAGCTCCTTGTGTCGGACGACCTTCCTTGCGGCCATCTCCGCGTCGACGCGAGGCTCGCCTTCCGCGGGGCGGGGTCTGCTGTCGGCGGCGACAGCACGTGCCCGCGCTCGGCCGGTGATGCGATGCGGGTCAGGGCAACCCGGAGGGACACCCACGGCACCCGAAGCCCGCCTGGCTGTAGGCGCCTCACCAGGAGATACGCCGCAACACGGCAGGTCGACAGGGCGCCCCGACAGTGTCCCGGGCGACACGGGCAAGTCGGTCGGGGTGGATGAAATCCGCCCCGCTGTTTGCCTCGGGTTACGCGCCCGGCCGCCTGGCGCGCACCAGGTCGAGCACCGGCCGCAGTCCGGCCGGGCGCTCGGTCACCGGCAGGTGGTCCACGAAGTGCACTCCGCAGCCGAAGGCCGCGGCGCCGCCGTCCGCCCGCCGGTCGTCGCCCACCATCAGGGTCCGCCCCGGCTCGGCGCCGAGCGCCTCGCAGGCCAGCGCGAAGAGCCGGGGGTCGGGCTTGCGGATGCCGTGCTCGTAGGACAGGGCGTACGTGTCCACGTACCGGTCGAGGCCGTGTGCGCGGAAGACGGGCCGCAGGTCCCAGCCGATGTTGCTGACCACGCCCACGGCGACGCCCTGCCCGCGCAGCGTCTCCAGCACCTCGGCGGCGTCGGGGTAGGGACGCCAGGCGTCCGGCGTCATGTGCCGCTCGTACAGCGCGTCGTGCAGCCCGGGATCCGGCAGCGGCACCCGCCTGGACAGCCCGGTGTAGGCGGTCCGGTGCAGCGCGGAGCTCTGGTCGCGGATCTCCCACACCCCGGCCAGCTCCTCCGGCACCCGCGACGGCGGTGCGCCACCGGGCAGCGCCCCCGCGGCCTCCAGGGCCCGTGCCGTCTCCGTCAGCTCCGGACCGGACAGGGGCACCCCGGCACCGTCGAGCACGGCACGCAGCCAGTCCTCGGACGATTCGATGCGGAACAGGGTCCCGGAGAAGTCGAACAGCACGGCGGTCATGGGCGGATCCTATGAGGCGGGGCGGCGGTCGGTGCCGGAGTCAGGGATGCCGGCGCCGGTGCACCAGGACCGCCAGCGCCGTGACCAGGACGCCCAGGAGCCAGCCGCCCGCCACGTCCGTGGCCCAGTGCACGCCCAGCCACACCCGGGTCACACCGACGCCCGCCACGGAGATCACCGCCACGGCCCAGGCGGCGCGGCGCAGGGCGGGGGAGGCGCCGTAGTAGTGGACGAGCCACAGCAGGAGGCCGCACACGAAGGTCGCCGTCATGGCGTGGCCGGACGGGAAGGCCGCGTAGTGGGCCGAGTCGACGGGGTCGGGCCAGACCGGGCGGGGACGGTCCACCGCGGCCTTCAGGACCTGTTGGAGGAGGCTGCCCAGCAGGCAGGTGGCCCCCAGCCAGACGGCCGTCCACCGGTCCCCGCGCCGGAACCAGAGCCACAGCACGACCGCGGCGCACAGGAGTCGCATCGTCCACGTGTCCCACACCCAGTCGGTGAGGACCCGCATGACCTGCGTGACGTCGGGTTCGTCGACGGCCCAACGGTGCGTCGTGGTGGCGATGTCGTCGTCGAGGCGGATCAACGGCCCCCACTCGACCGCCACCAGCGTGAGCAGCAGCGCCGAGCACACGGCCAGCGTCCAGGTGAGGCCGAGAGCAGTGCGGGGGCGCGGTGGAGTGGGCGGGGAGTCGACGGGCGGCGTCTGCATGCTGCGATACTCGCCGACCGGATGGCCCGGAGGCGAATTCCCGTAGTCGGAGCGCCTGCGGGCCGGCTAGCCCAGCGCCCGCAGCCCCGGCGCGAACGCCACGAGTACAGGTACCGCCGGCACCAGCGCGGCCGCCGCCGTCAGCCGCAGCCTCCGCGCCGCCGTGAGCCGGTCGGGCGGGGTGAGCAACCGGTGCACTCGCTGCGGGACCTGGGCCTGCGGGGTCGGGCACGGACCGAACACGCCGCGGTCCTCGTTGAGTTCGACCAGCGCCAGCGCGGTCGTCAGGCGGCCGAAGCGGCGGGACGCCACGTCGTCCGCGGCGAGTTCGACCAGGCGGTGCATCTCGTCGCGGAACGCGGCGAAGACCGGAACCTGCGGGAACCCGTCCGCCAGCGCGGCCGAACAGTGCAGCAGCCAGTCGTGCCGTGCCTGTGCGTGCCCCTTCTCGTGGGCGAGGACGGCGTCCAGCTGACGGCCCTTGAGGCGGCTCAGCGCGGCGGTGGTGACGACCAGTTGCGGGGGAGTGCCGGGCAGCCACCAGGCGTCCGGCCGTTCGCCCTCCAGGACGACGAGCCGGTCCGGTCCCGGTACCTCGCCGGGCAACAGCGGGGCGCGGTGCAGGAGTTCCGCACGGCGCACCCGACGCCGGGACCGGGCCCGTAGGACCTCCCTGGCGAGCATCGCGGCGCTCCACAATCCGGCACAGGCCAGGGTGAGGGCGGTGGTGTCCGCCCAGAGGCCGGAGGTGCCGAGCGCGTAGGCCTCGACCACGGGGCCCGGTGCCGTCGCGAAGACGGGCCCGCCCACCGCGTGCCAGGCCGCCGCCGCGCTGAACGTCATCGACAGCGCGCAGCACACCAGCACGGCCGCCACCACGCACTGCCACACCCACAGGGCGACCACCGGTTCGCGGTCCGGCCAGTCGGCCCGGGCGAGCAGTCTCGGGGCGAGCACGGCCGTCAGGGCGCCGAGCAGCAGCAGTGCCGCGGGGAGAATCATGGGGGCAGCCTATGAGCGCGGCGCCGCCCGCAGTACGGGCCGAGACGCAAAGTGACGCAGGCAACGATTGCGCGCGGCGAACACCGGGCACGGCCGGCGGCGCGGTCACGGGGCCGCGTCACACGGCCCAGGCGCACCGCCGCATCACACGGCCCCGGCGCACCGCCGGGGTCACATGGCCGCCAGCATGGCCAGCATCGCGATGCCCATGGAGAGGCGGCAGGCCCGGGCCAGCTCCGGCCGGTCCCCCCACCCGGCCGTCGGACCGCCGCCCCCGCCCCCGGCGACGGCGACGACCGGCAGCAGGCGTACGCCGGACAGCAGCACGTATCCGGTGAAGTAGAGCAGCAGCGCACCCGTCGCCGCGGGCGGGCCCGACACGCCGTGCCCGTGCCCGTGGCCGTGGGCGGGCGCACCGGCCATCACCACCGCCATGTAGACCATGGCCGCGGCTCCGACGAGGTGGTGCAGATGGTGGCCCCCGTACCGCGCCGCCGCCCACAGGGCGCGCAGCCCGGCGGCGCCGAACACCACCACGTATCCGGCCCACGCCCACACCGGCGGGGTGAACGCCGCCGCGGGCACGGCCATGGCGGCCATGCCGAACCCCATCAGCGCCTCGCCGCCCGCGGCGCGTCGCTGTTCCCCCTCGTGGCTGCGCATCCGCAGCAGGCAGTACGCGCCGGTCGCCGCGCACAGCGCGACCAGCAGCCATCCGGGCGACACCGGTCCGTGCACACGCACCTCCCCGTTCGGCGGTCCACGGTCGGTCAAGGCCTGCCCCGGACACGCGGCGCGCACGCGAGCGCAAGGGAGTACGCAGGGGGTATCCGGGGGAGCGCGGAGATTATTTTTCACGAGTAAAACACCTGCTAAAGTAATCCCATGAGCAGTGCGCCCCCCTCCATCCCCGGCACCTCACCGGGCCGACGTCTGTCCCTGGCCGGCGTGCTGCGCCTGCGCCGGCCCTCCGAGATCTGGTTCAAGCCCGCCCTGAGTTCGGTCGCCGCCGTCGCCCCGCCCAACCTGCTCCTGCTGGCGCTGAGCCGGCTCGACCTGGCGATGTACACGATGGCCGGGTCCCTGTGCGCGCTCTACGCCCACAACCGCCCCTACGCCGCCCGGGCCCGCGCCCTCGCGTGGGTGGTGCTCGGCATGCTCGGCGGCGTCGCCGTCGCCCTGGTCACCGCCTCGCTCACCCGGAACGCCGTCGTCCTGGTCACCGTCGGGGCCCTGCTGGCCGCCGTACAGAAGGCACTGTGCGACGCCACCCGCATCGGCCCGCCGGGCAACGTGGTCCTGACCTTCATCAGCTCCGCGGCCCTCTTCGTCCCGCACGCCCTCGACCGGATCCCCGCCCACCTGGCCCTGGGCGCCGCCGCCGGGGCCTGGGCCTGGCTGGTGTGCATGGCACCCGTCCTGGTCCGACCGCACGGCCCGGAACGCCGGGCCACCGCCCAGGCCCTGAACGCCGCCGCCGCGTACGCCGAAACCGCGCATGCCGACCCTGGCGGCACGGGCGACGCCCACGCAGCCGCCCGTGCCGCCGGGTACGCCGCGGTGCAGCAGGCCTGGCAGACGCTGCTGTCCCTCCCGGCCACCGGCGCCCGCGCCACCACCCGGCATGCCCTCGAACGCCTCGTCGTCCGCGCCGAGGTCGCGCTGGCCGCCCCCGCCGACACCGAACCCGAGCCGCTGCGCACCTGGGCCCGCGCCCTGCGCGGCACCGGCCGCGTCCCCCGCACCGACGACGGCCCGGCCGTCACCGACGAACTCCTCGGCGTCGACGCCGAACTCACCGCTCGCCCCGACCCCCTGTGGCACCGGCTGGGCTCGTCGGCCCCGGTCGCGGTACGCACCGCCCTGGGCTGCGCACTGGCCGGCTACGCCTCCCTGGCGCTGGGCGTCGGCCGCCCCTACTGGGCGCTGGTCACCGCCGCCGCGCTCTACCAGGCCAACCTGACCCTCACCTGGAGCCGGGCCGTGCAGCGCGTGGTCGGCAACCTCGCCGGTGTGCTGCTCTTCGCCGCCATAACCCCGCTCGCGCACCTCGGCCAGGCACCGCTCGTCCTGCTCTGCCTCGCCCTCAACTTCGGCGCCGAGGCCCTCATCACCCGCAACTACTGGCTCGGCAGCGTCTGCGTGACCCCGATGGCGCTGCTCATCACCGAGTTCGCCGGGTATCAGGAACCGGGTTCGCTGATCACCGAGCGGGTGGTGGACACCCTCGTCGGCGCCCTGGTCGGCTTCCTGGCCGCCGTCGCCGTCACCGACCGAAGCGCCGGGAACCGCGTCGAGCGGGCGCTGCGGGCCGCCGACCGGGCCCGGGAGCACACCGCCCGCGTCCTGGCGGAGCCCGATCCGGCGCCCGGCGCCCTGGAGACCGCCCGCCGGTCCCTGGCCGCCGCGCTGACCGACCTGCGGTCCACCGTGGACGGGGCGGCCGGTGAATGGTGGGGACGCGCACTGCCGCAGGAGAGGGTCGTGCTTGCCGAGCAGTCCGGACACCGTACGCTCGCCGCAGCGGTGCGACGCGGGGCAGCGCGTCGGGACCGGGACACGGGTACGAGAGCGGAGGACGTACGGCCATGACCGCAACCGACGGGGGCTCGGCGACCGGGGGCGACGGGAGAGGGGGGCCGGGCGGCGACACCGTGGCCGCGGTCGTGCGGCAGTGGCGGGCCGTCCATCCGGACCTCGACACCGGGCCGATGGAGATCATCGGCCGGATCAACCGCTGCGCCGCCCTCCTCCAGCAGGCCGAGGACGCGCCACTGCGCCGGGCGGGCCTGAGCCGGGCCGAGTTCGACCTGCTCGGCGCGCTGCGCCGCACCGGCCACGAGCTGACCCCGGGCGACCTCGCCCGCGAGACCTTCTCCTCCGGCGCCGCCGTCACCAAGCGCCTCAAGCAGCTCACCGAGCGCGGCCTGGTGGAGCGGCGTGGCGACACCCGGGACCGCCGCGTCGCGCACGTCCGCCTCACGGACACCGGACGCGAGCTCGTCGACGGCATCCTGCCCGAACAGCTCGCCTACGAGGCCGCAGTGCTGTCGGGCGTCGACGAGCCCAGGCAGGGGGAGCTGGCGGCACTTCTCGGCGGACTGCTGGGCCAGCTGGAGGGCCGCCTGGACGCGCTGCGGGTCTGAAGCGGCCCCCGAAGACCGGGCTGAGCCGGCCACGGCGGCTGTCACACGCCGCCCCGGCGCCGTCACACGCCGCCCCGGGAGGCTCAGCGCTCGTCCCCCGCCCGGTACACGCCGAACATCGCGCCCCGGGGATCGCGCAGCACCGCGATCCGGGGTCCGTCGGGCGGCGAGACGGGCTCCATCAGCACGGTGCCGCCGCCGTCGGTCGTGCCGGCCGCCGCCGTGTCCACGTCCGTCACCGCGAAGTAGGGCAGCCAGTGCGCCGGCACCTCGTGCGGGAACTTGTCGTCCATCGTCACCATGCCCCCGAAGTCCGCCCCGCCGATGCCCCACTGCGGGTAGTACTCGGAGGCGGTCAGGCTCCAGCCGAACACCGTGGTGTAGAAGTCGGCGGCCAGGTCGGGCTCGCGGGTCAGCAGTTCGACCCAGCCCAGCGAGCCGTGCGCGTTGAACAGCCCGGCACCGGCGAACGAGCCGGGCTGCCACAGCTGGAACAGCGCCCCGGTGGGGTCCACTACCACCGCGAAGCGGCCGTGGCCGGGGACGTCCGTGGGCCCCTCCGGCACCGTGCCGCCGGCCGCCGTCACCTGCCGGACGGCGGTGTCCGCGTCGCGCACGGCGAACACCACGTCCCACGCGACCGGCTGCTGCGCCCGCGACAGGGGCGCCAGCCCGGCGACCGCGTCGCCGCCGAGCCGGGCGATCGTGTGGCCGCTCGCCCGCTGCCTCGGGTCCGTCTCGGGGCGCCGGCCGAACAGCCCGCTGTAGAACCGCTCGGCCACCGCCAGGTCGTCGGTCCCCAGCTCCGCCCAGCAGGGTCCGCCGGTCACCGGTTCATGGAGCTTCATAGAGGGGCCTCCTTGCGCCGGGCCATGGGCCGTCCGCCCCCTTCCAGCACGTTAAGGCCGCCCCGGTGCCGGGGCCATCCGGCACGCACCGCCCCGGCGGCCCGGACGCCTCAGATCCCCGGCCGGTAACGCAGCGGATGCTCCGCGGGCACCTCCACCAGCACGATCCGGGTGCCGTCCGGATCCGCGATCCACATCTCCACCAGCCCCCACGGCTCCTCGACCGGCGGCCGCACGATCTCGACGCCCTTGGCGCGCAGTTCGTCGTGGGCCGCCGCCGCGTCCTCGACCTGGAGCCACACCTTGAGCGCGGGGGAGAGCGGGCCCTCGGAGCGGCCGGAGACCTCCAGGAAGCCGCCGCCGAGGAAGTAGACGGTGCCCCGTTCCGGACCGGTGCCGAACTCCCGGTGGACGGCGAGGCCGAGCTGGTCGCCGTAGAAGGCGCGGGAGCGTTCGGGGTCGGTGGGACGGAGCAGGATCCGGCTGCTGAGTACATGCACCATGCGTCCCGACCCTACTGGCGGCGTTACCCTCATCGATGCCCCCGCCGCGCCCGAGAGAGAACCGGAGACGCCCCACATGGACACCACCGCCGGCCGACTGATCTACCGCGATGCCACCGACGCCGACGTGGACGGGATCGTGGCGCTCATAGAGTCGGCCTACCGGGGCGACTCCAGCCGGGTCGGGTGGACCACCGAGGCGGACATCCTCCAGGGGCAGCGCACGGACCCGCAGGGCGTGCTGGACGTCGTGAAGTCGCCGGACAGCCGGCTGCTGACGGTCGAGCGGGACGGCCGGATCGTGGCCTGCTGCCAGCTGGAGCACCGCGGGGAGCACGCGTACTTCGGGATGTTCGCCGTCAGTCCCGTGCTCCAGGGCGAGGGCCTCGGCAGGACGATCATCGCGGAGGCGGAGCGGCAGGCCCGTGAGACGTGGGGCGTCACGGAGATGCACATGACCGTGATCTCCGTACGCGAGGACCTCATCGCCTGGTACGAGCGCCGCGGCTACCGCCGTACGGGAGAGATGACGCCCTTCCCGTACGGCGACGAGCGCTTCGGCATTCCGCAGCGGGACGACCTGCAGTTCGAGCTGCTGGTCAAGCCGCTGGGCTGAGCCCTTGCGCGGTACTCAGGCGGTGAAGCGGCCGGTGCGCTTGATCTCCGGGTAGTCGGTCGTGGCGCCGTCGAGGCCCAGGGCACGCACCAGCCGCAGCTGGTCCTGGGTGTTGACGGTCCAGGAGAAGACCCGCAGGCCCGCCTTGCGGGCCCGTTCCACGATCTCCAGGGTGATCCGGTTGATGTCCAGACACAGGGTCCCGGCGCCCGCCTCCACGGCCCGGTCCACGACTTCCTTGCCGTAGTACTGCGCGACCAGCGCGGTGCGCACTCCCGGCACCAGTCGCGCGATCTCGACGATGGCCTCGGCGTGGAACGAGATCACCTCCACCCGGTCCACCAGGTCCCGGCGGAGCATCACCTCGGAGAGCGTCCGGGCGGCCGCCGCGTCCTTGATCTCGGCCTGCAACGGCACCGCGACGGCATCCAGCACCTCCTCGAAGACGGGGATGCGCTCCCCGCGGCCCGCGTCCAGCGCGCGCAGCTCCTCGAGGGTCTTGTCGGCGATGGCGCCGGTGCCGTCGGTGGTGCGGTCCACCTCCGCGTCGTGCATGACGACGAGCGCGCCGTCCTTGCTCAGGTGCAGGTCGAGTTCGACGACGTCGAGGCCGGCCTGCTCGGCGGCGACGAAGGAACGCAGGGTGTTCTCGGGTTCGACACCCATCGCTCCGCGGTGACCGATGGTGAGGAAGTTCAAGGCTCGACTCGCTTCCGTCGACGTCGGCGATGGCAGGGCGGCAGCCTAACGGCCCTGCGGGACCGTTTCCCCTCTGCCGCGCCTGGTATACGAGCCGAGGCGTCCCGCAGGAAAAAATGCGGTGAAGGCCCGGGTGGGGCAGGATAATTTACGGGGGCTCCCCTTGCTGGGAGAAACCTCGTATGCATACGGTGTCCTGACGCAAGCTTCTCTCGTAGAGGATGGGACATGACGGAAATTCTTGTGCAGGTGGGTGCGGAGGAGAACATTCCTCCGGCGAGCAGGGTGGTTGAGCACCCGGCGTGGCCCGCGCTCAAGGATGCCGTGGAGCGGATCCGGCCATGGCAGTCCAAGGACGGGTCGATCGACTTCGACGCCGAGGGCGCGCCCGGGCGGACCGACGCCGAGGACGCCGTGCGCCGGGTCGTCGCGGCGGTCCGCGAGCTGTCCCCGCTCCTCCCGCACGACCACGCGTACCACGAGGCCCTGGTGGCGGACCTCGGCCGCTGGGCCGACGGCGGCTTCGAGGTGCCCGACTTCCTCGACTCGCTGCTGGCCTTCCAGCCCGCCGCGAACCGCGCGGACGGCCTCCAGCACCTGGTCGTCTTCCCGATGTACACGCAGAACGGCAACCCGGACCGCAACTTCGAAGCGGTCGTGCTGCGCATGGTCTGGCCCGACTGGCTGGCCGAGCTGGAGCGCACCCGCTACGACAACCCGTTGTTCTGCGGCATCACCTTCGAGGACTTCACGGCCGGCTACGACACCAACTCGGCCGTCCTCTTCCCGGAGACCATCGCCGTGCGCGAGGCCCCCGAGCGCTTCTCCTGGGGCGGCATCTTCTGCGACCGCGAGGCCGCCCGCTTCCGCCGTGTCACCGACGCCGCCGTGGGCATCCTGGGCCTGGAGCTGCCCGAGGACGTCGCCGCGCTGGTGGACGACCAGAAGCGCTGCGAGGAGGCCTTCGTCCTGTGGGACATGGTCCACGACCGCACCCACAGCCACGGCGACTTGCCCTTCGACCCGTTCATGATCAAGCAGCGCCAGCCGTTCTGGATGTACGGCCTCGAGGAGCTGCGCTGCGACCTGACCGCCTTCAGGGAGGCCGTACGCCTGGAGGCCGACGGGGTCCCGCAGGCCCGTGACGTGCAGTACGCGGTCCTCTTCGACCGCATGTTCCGCTTCCCGGTCACCGGTGAGCGCGTGCGCAACTACGACGGGCTCGGCGGCCAGCTCCTCTTCGCCTACCTGCACAAGCACGACGTCGTGCGCTGGACCGACAACAAGCTCTTCATCGACTGGCAGCGCGCACCCGAGGTCACCAACCAGCTGTGCGCCGAGATCGAGACGCTCTACCGGGACGGCATCGACCGCCCGAAGATCGTCCACTGGTTCGCCGGCTACGACCTCGTCTCCACCTACCTCGCCCCGCACCCGGGCTCGAAGTGGGCGAAGGGTCCCGACGCCCTGGACCTCACCCTGCCCCCGCGCAAGCTGGTCGACGACGTGCTTCCGGACGAGTTTCCGCTGAGCATGTTCTACGAGGCGCTGTCCAAGAAACTCAAGAAGGTGATTGCCTCGACCCGGGGCATCACCGCGGACGGCACCGAACGGGCCGCCGCGTGAGCGACGGCACGGGCGGTCAGGCACAACAGCGGCAGGCACAGGCTCGGGAGGCGAGGACCATGGGGAACGGGGCGCTCGACGGCGCGGTGATCGCGGTGGCCGGAGCGGGCGGACCCGCCGGACGGGCCGCGCTGCTGCGGCTCGCCGAGGCGGGTGCGACGGTCGTCGGCTCGGACAACGACCCGGAGCGGCTGGCGGAGGCGGTGGACGCGGCTCGCTACGCGCACGGCGGCGCCAGTGTCACCGGCGAGACCGTGGACCTGCTCGACCGGGACGCCGCCCAGGCCTGGGCCGACCGCACCGAGCAGGAGTTCGGGCGGGTCGACGGCCTCGTCCACCTCGTCGGCGGCTGGCGCGGCAGCCAGAGCTTCACCAAGACCAACCTCGACGACTGGGACCTGCTGGAGCTGCTGCTGATCCGCACGGTGCAGCACACCTCCCTCGCCTTCCACGAGGCGCTCCAGCGCAGCGACCGCGGCCGGTACCTCCTGATCAGCGCCGCGGGCGCGAGCAACCCGACCGCGGGCAACGCGGCCTACTCGGCCGCCAAGGCCGCGGCCGAGGCCTGGACCCTGGCGATGGCGGACTACTTCCGCAAGGCGGGGGGCGAGCAGGGGCCGACGTCGGCGGCTGCGATCCTGGTGGTGAAGGCGTTGGTGCACGACGCGATGCGCGCCGAGCGGCCCAACGCGAAGTTCGCGGGCTTCACGGACGTGCGTGACCTCGCCGAGGCCGTCGCCGGAGTCTGGGACAAGCCCGCCGCGGAAGTGAACGGAAACCGTCTGTGGCTGACCGAGAAGCCGTGAACCCCCCGAAGACCGACGCGCGTCGCCATCACGACCCCGAGGTCCGCGGTTTCGCCAGTGACAACTACGCCGGGGCCCACCCCGAGGTGCTCGCCGCGCTGGCGCTGGCCAACGGCGGGCACCAGGTCGCGTACGGCGAGGACGAGTACACCGAGAACCTCCAGCGGGTGATCCGCGGCCACTTCGGCTCCGGCGCCGAGGCCTTCCCGGTCTTCAACGGCACCGGCGCCAACGTCGTCGCGCTCCAGGCGGTCACCGACCGCTGGGGCGCGGTGATCTGCGCCGAGAGCGCGCACATCAACGTCGACGAGGGCGGCGCCCCCGAGCGCATGGGCGGGCTGAAACTGCTCACCGTGCCCACGCCCGACGGCAAGCTCACCCCCGACCTCATCGACCGGCAGGCGTACGGCTGGGACGACGAGCACCGCGCGATGCCGCAGGTCGTGTCGATCACCCAGAGCACCGAGCTGGGCACGCTCTACACACCCGACGAGGTCCGGGCCATCTGCGAACACGCCCACGCGCACGGCATGAAGGTGCACCTGGACGGCTCCCGGATAGCCAACGCCGCCGCCTCCCTGGACGTGCCCATGCGGACGTTCACCAACGCCGTCGGCGTCGACCTGCTCTCGCTCGGCGGCACCAAGAACGGCGCCCTGTTCGGCGAGGCCGTCGTGGTCCTCAACCAGGACGCCGTCCGCCACATGAAGCACCTGCGCAAGCTCTCCATGCAGCTCGCCTCCAAGATGCGCTTCGTGTCGGTGCAGCTGGAAGCGCTGCTCGCCAAGGACCTGTGGCTGCGCAACGCCCGGCACGGCAACGAGATGGCGCAGCGCCTCGCCGACGGCGTGCGTGCCGTGCACGGTGTGGAGATCCTCTACCCGGTGCAGGCCAACGCGGTCTTCGCCCGCCTGCCGCACGAGGTGAGCGAGCGCCTGCAGAAGCGGTTCCGGTTCTACTTCTGGGACGAGGCCGCCGGCGACGTGCGCTGGATGTGCGCCTTCGACACCACCGAGGACGACGTCGACACCTTCGTGGCGGCGCTCAAGGAGGAGATGGCGCGCTGAGCCGCGAGGCTCACCCGATGCATAGATATGCGGTCACCTGAAAAGTCATTGACTGACGGGTGATCGCGTTTCTATGCTCTGCGGGCATGGAGCTGATCCAGAAGACCCCCGACCTGTCCGCCTATCTGGCTGCCGACGAGGTCATTGACCATGACCACCCCCGTGTACGGGAGGTGGCCGGCAAACTCGCCAAAGAGGCGGACGACTCGTATGCCTATGCGCGACTGGCCTTCGAGTTCGTGCGGGACACCATCCCGCACTCGCAGGACTCCGGAGACCCGCGCGTCACCTGGCGGGCCTCCGACGTCCTGGAGCGGCGCACCGGCATCTGCTACGCCAAGGCCCACGCGCTGGCCGCCCTGCTGCGGGCCGAGGACATCCCGACCGCCCTGTGCTACCAGCGGTTCGACGTGGTGCACGGACTGGTCGCGGTGCGCTTCAACGGCGCCTGGCACCGGCAGGACCCCCGCGGGAACAAGCCCGGCGTGAACGCGCAATTCTCCCTGGAGGGGGAGCGGCTGGCCTTCACGCCGGACCGCGAGGCCGGGGAGGCGGACTACCCGGAGCTGTACGCCGCGCCGCACCCGGCCGTGGTGGACGTCCTGAAGGCGGCCACCGACCGGCCGCACCTGTGGGCGACCCTTCCCGCGGCGCTCTGAGGCGCCCGGCTCAGAGCGCCTGGGGCGCGCGCAGCTGCTCCTGCGTCGGCGCGGTGCCGCCGAGGTGGGCCGGCATCCACCAGGTGTCGTCTGCGCCCTTGGGGCGTACCGGGTAGGCGCGCTGCGCGGCCTCCAGCAGCTCCTGCACGCGCTCGCGCAGGCGGCGGGTGATCGCGCCCGCGTACTGCTCGCGGGAGGCCTCCATCGCCTCGCCGACCCGGATCGTGATCGGGGTGTGGCTGCGCTTGAAGTTGCGCGGGTGTCCCTTGGTCCACAGGCGCTGGGTGCCCCACAGCGCCATCGGGATCAGCGGGACGCCCGCCTCCTGCGCCAGGCGCGCGGCGCCCGACTTGAAGCTCTTCAGCGTGAACGACTCGGAGATCGTCGCCTCCGGGAAGACCCCGATGATCTCGCCGGCCCGCAGCGAGTCCAGGGCGTGCGCGTACGCCGCCTCGCCCTGCTTGCGGTCCACCGGGATGTGCTTCATGTTGCGCATCAGCGGGCCGGAGACCTTGTGCCGGAAGACCGACTCCTTCGCCATGAAGCGCACCAGCCGCTTCTGGGGCAGCGCCGCCAGGCCGTCGAAGATGAAGTCCAGGTAGCTGATGTGGTTGCTCACCAGCACGGCGCCGCCCGCGCGCGGGATGTTCTCCGAACCCTGGCAGTCGATCTTGAGGTCCCACACCTTGAACAGGGTGCGGGCGAGACCGATGGCCGGGCGGTAGGCGAGTTCTGCCATGGGCGGGTCGGACCCTTCCTTGTCAGCCTGGGAAGGGGGCTCCCAGTCGAAAGTTACGCAGCCGTAGGTTTACGGCTTGTCGCAGATCGTGCCCCAAGAACGGCCCATGTACCAGCCTTGGTGCCCGTACGCGGCGAGATCCTCATCACTCGCCCGTCCATCGGGTGGCCGGAAGACGATGGTGGAGCGGGAATCTCCACGCCGCCGCGAGTGCTGCACCTGGGGACGACCGGACCGGTGGCGCGCTGCTCAGGCGTGCCCATGAGTGCCGCGGACGCGGCGGAACGGGGGCGCGCTGGTGCGCGGGCAGGGTGACGACGGCGGGCCCGGGACTCCGGGCCCGCCCCTCGACGCGTCCGACCTCGGGGCGGAACTCGGCGGCCGCGCGACGCTCGTGCAGTTCTCCAGCGCCTTCTGCGCCCCCTGCCGTGCCACCCGGCGGGTCCTCGGCGAGGTGGCCCGCATGGTCCCCGGCGTCGCCCACGTCGAGATCGACGCCGAGGCCCGCCTGGAACTCGTCCGCGCACTCGGCGTCCACAAGACCCCGACCGTGCTGGTGCTCGACGGCGGCGGCCGCGTCGTGCGGCGTGCCGTCGGGCAGCCGCGCAAGGCGGACGTGATCGCCGCCCTGGGCGAGGCGGTGTGATCAGCGCCACGCCGGGGGTGAGGCGTCCTCCACAGCTTCCGCGCCCCGGGACGCATTTGACTGTGTGTGCCACCTGTCGTCAGCCTGCCCGAAGGCCCCGCTCCCCGGTGCCGGGACCGAGGCACAACGCAGAAGGACACCCCGTATGACGGCCACACCCGACGTCGCCGCGGCGCGGCTCGCCACCGACGACCTGCTGCGGTCCGTCTTCCGGCGGCACGCGGCGGGAGTCGCCGTGATCACCGCGTCCGGTGCCGCCGGTCCGGCCGGCTTCACGGCCACCTCCCTCACGTCCGTGTCCGCCCGGCCGCCGCTGCTCTCCTTCGGCATCGGCACCGGCTCCTCCAGCTGGCCCGCGGTCTCCGCGGCCGAGTACGTCGGGGTGCACGTCCTGGGCGAGCACCAGCAGGAGCTGGCCGCCACCTTCGCCCGCAGCGGCGCCGACCGCTTCGCGGCGCCCACCGCCTGGCGGGAGGGTCCGCACGGCGTCCCCCTGCTGGACGGGGTCCTCGCCTGGCTCGTGGGCCGTGTGGTCGGCCGGGTGCCCGCGGGGGACCACCGCATCGTGCTGGCCGAGGTGCTGACCGGCGACCCCTCGGGCACCGGCGGTCCGCTGCTGTACCACCGGGGCGGCTACACCGGCCTGCGCGACTGAGCGGTACCGGCCCCCCGGCACCGGCTGCTTCTGCGGAGGCGTCGAGTTCCGGTTACGCTGCGTTGCGAAGGTCACAGTTCAAAGCGCTTGCTTAGCGGGAAAGAACTGGGTGTACTGACGAGTAATATTCCGGTGCGAAGCGCAGGTCGCCCCGCCCGGGATCGGCCGCTTGGGGCGCCTATGCTGCCTGCAAGAGGCAGCACTGAAATGTCGACGCAGTAGGAGAGCCGGCGTGAGCTTGAGGATCGTTGTCACTGTGAAGTACGTGCCCGACGCCACTGGCGACCGGCACTTCGCCGATGACCTGACCGTCGACCGGGACGACGTGGACGGTCTGCTCTCCGAGCTGGACGAGTACGCGGTCGAGCAGGCGCTGCAGATCTCCGAGAATTCCGACGACGACGTGGAGATCACCGTCCTGACGGTGGGCCCCGAGGACGCGAAGGACGCGCTGCGCAAGGCGCTGTCCATGGGCGCGGACAAGGCGATCCACGTCGAGGACGACGACCTGCACGGCACCGACGCCGTCGGCACCTCCCTGGTCCTGGCCAAGGCGATCGAGAAGGCCGGCTACGACCTGGTCGTCTCCGGCATGGCCTCCACCGACGGCACCATGGGCGTCGTACCGGCGCTGCTCGCCGAGCGCCTGGGCGTGCCGCAGGTGACGCTGCTGTCCGAGGTCTCCGTCGAGGGCGGCACGGTCAAGGGCCGCCGGGACGGCGACACCGCCACCGAGCAGCTGGAGGCCTCCCTCCCGGCCGTCGTGTCCGTCACCGACCAGTCGGGCGAGGCGCGATACCCGTCCTTCAAGGGCATCATGGCGGCCAAGAAGAAGCCGGTCGAGTCCTGGGACCTCTCCGACCTCGACATCGACGAGGACGAGGTCGGCCTGGAGAACGCCTGGACCGCGGTCGACTCCGCGGCCGAGCGCCCGGCGCGCACCGCGGGCACCATCGTCAAGGACGAGGGCGAGGGCGGCAAGCAGCTCGCCGAGTTCCTCGCGGGCCAGAAGTTCATCTGAGCCCCGCTCCGCCGACCGCCCCTCATCTTTCGCAAGCAGGAGAGAAGAAGTCCCATGGCTGAAGTTCTCGTCTACGTCGATCACGTGGACGGTGCCGTCCGCAAGCCGACCCTGGAACTGCTGACCCTCGCCCGCCGCATCGGCGAGCCGGTCGCCGTCGCACTGGGCAACGGCGCCGCCGACACCGCCGCAGCCCTCGCCGAGCACGGCGCGGTGAAGGTCCTCACCCACGAGGCCGCCGAGTACGCCGACTACCTGGTCGTGCCGAAGGTGGACGCCCTCCAGGCCGCCGTCGAGGCCGTGTCCCCGGCCGCCGTGCTGGTCCCGTCCTCCGCCGAGGGCAAGGAGATCGCCGCCCGCCTGGCGCTGCGCCTGGGCTCGGGCGTCATCACCGACGCCGTCGACCTGGAGGCAGGCGACCAGGGCCCGGTGGCCACCCAGTCGGTGTTCGCCGCCGCCTTCACCACCAAGTCCCGCGTCTCCAAGGGCACCCCGGTCATCACGGTCAAGCCCAACAGCGCCGCCGTCGAGCCCGCCGCTGCCGCCGGTGCCGTCGAGGCCCTGTCGGTCACCTTCTCCGCCCAGGCCACGGGCACCAAGGTCACCGCGCGCACGCCGCGCGAGTCGACCGGCCGCCCCGAGCTGACCGAGGCCGCGATCGTCGTCTCCGGCGGCCGTGGCGTCAACGGCGCGGAGAACTTCGCGATCATCGAGGCGCTCGCCGACTCCCTCGGCGCGGCCGTCGGTGCCTCGCGCGCCGCGGTGGACGCGGGCTGGTACCCGCACACCAACCAGGTCGGCCAGACCGGCAAGTCCGTCTCGCCGCAGCTGTACATCGCCTCCGGCATCTCCGGCGCGATCCAGCACCGCGCGGGCATGCAGACCTCGAAGACGATCGTGGCGATCAACAAGGACGCCGAGGCCCCGATCTTCGACCTGGTCGACTACGGCGTCGTCGGCGACCTCTTCGACGTGGTCCCGCAGCTCACCGAGGAAGTGAAGTCCCGCAAGGGCTGAGCGCCCTCCCGGCATTTCGGCCGAGGCCCCCGCGACCGTCGTCCTGGTCGCGGGGGCCTCGGTGTCTGCGCAGGATGGTGTTGACCGGCGACGAAGCGCCGGATAACTTCGCTCTACGGATTATTGATTCCGGTCAGCGGAAAAGTGGATGCCAGGAGGGTGTCGGATGGGTCAGCAGGAGAAGGTGGCAACGAGCCTCGCGGGCGCCGTCGGCGAGGAGATCAGTGCCTCCCTCGCACCGGTCGACGCGGAGCTGGAGCGCCGCTACCCCGGAGACCCGGGCACCCGCCAGCCCGTCCACACCGTGTACGTCCCCGGTGACGTCTTCGCCGCCGACACCATCCGCTCCTGGGGCGACCAGGCGCTCGCCGCCCTCGACGAACACGCCCCGGACGCCGCCTCCTTCGCCGCCGTCCTCGGCCTCACCGACGACCTCGCCGAGCCCGTGTACACGCGCGTGCGCGCCAAACTGGAGCGCGAGCCGATCGAAGACCTCCGGGTCGACTTCGAGGACGGGTACGGCAACCGGTCGGACGCCGAGGAGGACGAGGCCGCCGCCCGTGCCGCCCGCCTCATCGCCGAGGCGTACGAACAGGGCACGGCGGCCCCGTACATGGGCATCCGGATGAAGTGCATGGAGGCCCCGGTGCGGGCCCGCGGCATCCGCACCCTCGACGTCTTCCTCAGCGGCCTGATGGAGGCCGGCGGCCTGCCCGAGGGGCTCGTCCTCACGCTGCCGAAGGTGACCTACCCCGAGCAGGTCACCGCCATGGTGCGGCTCCTGGAGGCGTTCGAGAAGGCGCGCGGGCTGACGCCGGGCCGGATCGGCTTCGAGATCCAGATCGAGACCAGCCAGTCCATCCTCGCCACCGACGGCACCGCCGCCGTCGCCCGCATGATCCAGGCCGCCGAGGGCCGCGCCACCGGACTGCACTACGGCACCTTCGACTACAGCGCCTGCCTCGGCGTCTCCGCCGCCCACCAGGCCAGCGACCACCCCGCCGCCGACCACGCCAAGGCGGTCATGCAGGTCGCCGCCGCGGGCACCGGCGTACGCGTCTCGGACGGCTCCACCAACGTGCTGCCGGTCGGCCCCACCGCCAAGGTGCACGACGCCTGGCGCCTGCACTACGGCCTCACCCGCCGCGCCCTCGCCCGCGCCTACTACCAGGGCTGGGACATGCACCCCGGCCACATCCCCACCCGGTACGCGGCCGTCTTCGCCTTCTACCGCGAGGGCTTCGAGCAGGCCGCCGCCCGCCTCGCCCGCTACGTGAACCGGACGGGCGGCGACGTCATGGACGAGCCCGCCACCGCCAAGGCCCTCAGCGGCTACCTCCTGCGCGGCCTGGACTGCGGCGCCCTCGACATCGGCGAGGTCGCCCGCCTCACCGGCCTGACCCGCACCGACCTGGAGGGCTTCTCCGCACCCCGACGCGGCGACCTCACGGCATCGGCGCAGTAGGCGGCGGCCGGTTCCCGTTGCGGGGGTCCTCGGGCCGGTCGGGGCGCACGTACCGCTCCAGGCCCGATGCCGTCACCCGGCGCTCCTCGGCGAACAGCCGCGTGCCCCGGTCGCACAGGGAGCGGTCGGTCCGGGCCCGGGCGCAGAACTCCTCGGGTGTCGTGCCGAAGAGCGCCCGCAACCGGGCCGATCCGCGCAGCAGGTCGGTGATCAGGGGCCGTTGCTCGCCCGGATGCCGCCGTGGCGTACCGGAGCCGTCGTGCAGGACGCCGTGACGGTTGACGTAGACGTACGCGCCGCGCAGCACCGTGCCGTCCGGCGGCTCGACGCGTACCTCGGGCGCGGGGAGCCAGGCCCGGTCGAAGTTGCCGTGGGCCATGGGCACGCCCTCGCTCGCGTCGATCACGGCGAGCTGCTCGGGGTCCAGCCACAGGACGAACAGCTCCCGCACGACGCCCGGGGCGCCCACCGGCGAGGCGGACACATAGCCCATGCGGCTCACATGGGCGGAGACCCCGATGTCCAGGCCGGTGACCCGGGTCCTGACCATCGGGATCGGCGAGTCGATGCCGAACTCGGCCATCTTGTGGCGCAGCTGGCCCGGGCTCGCGTTGGAACCGATCGCCAGCACCGGGACCCGGTCGCCCCCGTCCTCGGTGACCGGCCGGTCCAGCGGCAGCAGCCGGTCGCCGTCGAGCAGCCCCGACTCCCGGGGCCACGCGCCCGGGTACAGCAGCGGCTCCTCACGGGGCACCCCGGCCAGACCGAGCGCCTCCAGCGTCCGGTCGTCGCCGTCGGCCCGTACGGCCGCGCGGGAGCCCTCGGGAGGCCGCGGCGCGGAGCCTTCGCCCGCCGGCTTCGGCACGCCCGCCTCAGCCCGCCGGCGGCAGCTCGCCGGAGCCGCGGGTGACGAGCCTGGTCGGCAGTTCGATGCGGTCCGGCGCGAGAAGGGTGCCGTCCAGCTGCCGGAACAGGCGCTCGGCGGCGGTGCGGCCGAGGGCGGCCGCGTCCTGCGCGACCACGGTGACGCCCGGCTGGAGCAGGTCGGCCAGCTCGATGTCGTCGAAGCCGACGAGCGCGACGCCCGGCGTGTGCCCGGCCAGGACGCGGATGACGGTGACGGTCACCCGGTTGTTGCCGGTGAAGATCGCGGTGACCGGCTCCGGGTCCGCGAGCATGTCCTCGGCCGCCCTGCGCACCCGCTCGGGGTCGGTGACCCCCAGGGACATCCAGGCGTCCTTCACCGGGATGCCCGCGTCCTCCATGGCGGCCCGGTAGCCGCGCAGCCGCTCGGCGGCCGTGTGGATGCGGGGCATGTCACCGATGAAGCCGATCCTGCGGTGCCCGTGCGCGATGAGGTGGGCCACGCCGTCCCGGGCGCCGCCGAAGTTGTCGGACACCACCACGTCCGCGTCGATCTGCCCCGCCGGGCGGTCCACGAACACCGTCGCGACGCCCGCCTTCAGCTCGGGCTCCAGGTACCGGTGGTCGTCCCCGGCCGGAATGACCACGAGGCCGTCGACGCGCCGCGCGCACAGCGCCAGCACCAGCTCCTGCTCACGGTCCGGGTCCTCCGCGCTGGACCCGTTGATCAGCAGCGCGCCGTGCGCCCGGGCCACCTCCTCCACGGCGCGGCTGAGCGGCCCGTAGAACGGGTCGGCCAGATCCTCCAGGACGAGGCCGATGCTCGCGGTCCGTCCCTTGCGGAGGACCCGCGCGCTGTCGTTGCGGCGGAAGCCGAGGGCGTCGATGGCCTCCTGGACGCGGCGCTCGGTCTCCGGGGTGACGCCGGGCTCCCCGTTGACCACCCGGGAGACGGTCTTCAGGCCGACCCCGGCGCGCGCCGCGACGTCCTTCATGGTGGGGCGATTGCCGTAGCGGTTCCCGGGGAGGCGGTCTGCGCGGCGGGTCGTGTCGGGCACGATGCGGTGTCCTGTCCTGTCGTCCACGGGAGTGCGTCGGCTCCTGTCGTCCACGGGGGATGTGTCGGTCATGCGTTTGTATGAGGATGTGGCGTCGAGCATAGAGCCTGGACAACGTTGTCAGATGCGGGAGACACTGTCCATCGCACTCTCCGGTCCTCGTCCCCACCTGGGACCGGTCCACGGTGCGCACTTGTGTTCGCCTTTTTCGCTTTCTTTTTTCGTTTTCGGTCCGACGGGGAGATCCGACTCTGATGCACACCGACCTCGTGGCAGCGCTGGACATCGGCGGCACCAAGATCGCCGGTGCGCTGGTGGACGGCGACGGCCGCATCCACGCGCGCGCCCAGCGTGCGACGCCTGCCCGGGAGGACGGCGACACCGTGATGGGGGCGGTCGAGGCCGTGCTCGCGGAGCTGACGGCGTCGGCGCTGTGGGGGCGGGTCACGGCCGTCGGGATCGGCAGCGCGGGCCCGGTGGACGCCTCCGCCGGCACCGTGAGTCCGGTGAACGTGCCCGGCTGGCGCGACTACCCGCTGGTCCGACGGGTCCGGGACGCCGTCGGCGACCTGCCCGTCGAGCTGATCGGCGACGGGGTGGCCATCACGGCGGCCGAACACTGGCAGGGCGCCGCGCGGGGGCACGACAACGCGCTGTGCATGGTGGTCTCGACGGGTGTCGGCGGCGGACTGGTGCTGGGCGGCCGGCTGCACCCCGGCCCGACGGGCAACTCCGGCCACATCGGTCACATCAGCGTGGACCTGGACGGGGATCCCTGCCCGTGCGGTGCCCGCGGCTGCGTCGAGCGCATAGCGAGCGGCCCCAACATCGCCCGGCGCGCCCTGGACGGCGGCTGGCGGCCCGGCCCGGACGGTGACACCTCCGCCGCCGCGGTCGCCGCCGCCGCCCGCCTGGGCGACCCCGTCGCGGTCGCCTCCTTCGAGCGCGCCGCGCAGGCACTGGCCGCCGGTATCGCCGCCACCGCGACCCTGGTCGAGATCGACATCGCCGTGGTGGGCGGCGGCGTGGGCAAGGCGGGCGACGTCCTCTTCACCCCTCTGCGCAAGGCCCTGACCGACTACGCGACCCTCTCCTTCGTCCAGCGCCTGGTGGTCGTCCCCGCCCAGATGGGCACGGACGCGGGCCTCGTGGGGGCGGCTTCGGCGGCGCTGACCAGGGTGACCGGGGTGACGGCGGCGCACGTCTGAGCCGGCGCCGCACCGAGGCGACGGAGGAGTTGCCGGTCGCCCCTGGTCGACGACGGCAGGGGCGGGCCGGGGCGACGCTTCCCGGGGCGTACCCGTGACCACGGCGTCGCCCCGTAGTTGAACGGGGCATGAAGAAGCGCAGCATGCTCGCCCTCGCGTCCCTCGCCACCGGCTTCGTCGTCGCGGCCGTCACTCCGTCCCACTCCGAGCCGAGCGACCTCCCGCTCGGCCTCGACGCCGAGGGCGCCGTCAGCACCGCCCAGGACACGGTGGCCACCGAGAGCCTGACCCCGGACGACGACGCCCTGGGACAGCTGGGCTGACCCCGCGCGGGCCCTCCGCACTCACGGCGCCGGCACCCCTTTCCCCGGGGGCGCCGGCGCCGCTGTCGTACGCCCTCAACTGGGCCTGGTTTCCGTGGCAGGGTGGAGCGGGCAAGCCACAGGGGGCCAACAGAAGAGGGGGACCTGTGACCGTCGTCTGGATCAACGGCGCGTTCGGTGCGGGGAAGACCACCACCGCACGGGAACTGATCGAACTGATCCCGAACAGCACGCTCTTCGACCCCGAGATCATCGGCGGGGCACTCGCACACCTGCTGCCGCCCAAACGCCTGGCCGAGGCGGGCGACTTCCAGGACCTGCCGATCTGGCGCCGCCTGGTGATCGACACGGCGGCCGCGATGCTCGCCGAGCTCGGCGGGCACCTCGTGGTCCCGATGACCCTGCTCCGCCAGGAGTACCGGGACGAGATCTTCGGCGGGCTCGCCGCCCGCCGGATCGAGGTCAGGCACGTCCTGCTGGCCCCGGCCGAAACGATCCTGCGGGAGCGGATAGCGCGCCGTGAGATACCGGAGGGCCTGCCCGACGGCGAGATACGCGTGCGGCAGTGGTCGTACGACAACATCGAGCCCTACCGCTCCGCCCTCGCCTCCTGGCTCACGGCCGACGCCCACCCGGTCGACACCGGCGCCCTCACCCCGTACGAGGCCGCCGCCCGGGTCGCCGAGGCCGTCGGCACCGGCGCAGCCCCGGCCTGCGAGATCGTGCAGACTCCGGAGCCCACGGGCGAGACCGTCGCCGCCGGTGTCCTGCTCTTCGACGAGCGGGACCGCGTGCTGCTGGTCGACCCCACCTACAAGCCGGGCTGGGAGTTCCCCGGCGGGGTCGTCGAACCCGGCGAGGCGCCCGCCCGCGCGGGCATGCGCGA
Source organism: Streptomyces sp. NPDC048171 (assembly GCF_043202655.1). Lineage (NCBI taxonomy): Bacteria > Bacillati > Actinomycetota > Actinomycetes > Kitasatosporales > Streptomycetaceae > Streptomyces > Streptomyces sp. NPDC048171. The sequence continues at coordinate 121,958 of NZ_JBIDAU010000009.1, read as the reverse complement.
GGTCCACGAGGAGACCGGCATCCGCCTCGCCGACGTACCCGCACTGCTGGTCGTCGACTGGGAACGGCCCGCACCCCCGGCATACGGCGGTCTGCGGCTCCTCTTCGACGGCGGACGGCTCGCATCCGCCGACGCCGGCCGGGTGCTGCTCCCCGGTCAGGAACTGCGCGACTGGCGCTTCGTCACCGAGGACGAGGCGGCCGGCCTGCTGCCCCCGGTCCGCTACGAGCGGCTGCGCTGGGCACTGCGGGCCCGGGAACGCGGAGCCGCCCTCTACCTGGAGGCGGGCATCCCCGTCGGCTGACGTCACAGGGCCGCCCCGTGGCTCCGTGCCGACTCCCGCAGCGTCGGCCCGGCCTCAATCGGTGTGGAACACGCCGAGGATCACCCTGCCGTCGTCCGGCGACGAGACAACGGCGAACGTCGCCGTCGGACACCTCTGTCACCCGCGTCGGCCGGTCGAAGCCGCCCGTTGGAAGCAGCCGCAGCGCGTTCTCGTGCGGCGGAGGCTCCCAGCCTCGTACACGAGCGGCGGACCCGACGACCCCGGGCAGGGCCCCACGCGGAGGCGAGGCCCCTCTGCTCTGCCGACGGCAGAACCCGGGCAGTCCTCGCTCAGCTCGCCGCGTAGTTGCGCAGGAACAGCGCCTCGGCGACCGACAGCCGCTCCAGCTCCTGCGGGGACACGCTCTCGTTCACCGCGTGGATCTGCGCCTCCGGCTCGCTCAGGCCGATCAGCAGGATCTCGGCCTCCGGGTACAGCGCCGCCAGGGTGTTGCACAGCGGGATGGAGCCACCCTGACCGGCGTACTGCATCTCCTCGCCGGGGTACGCCACCGCCATCGCGTCCGCCATGGCCTGGTACGCCGGGCTGGTGGTGTCGGCGCGGAACGCCTGGCCCTGGCCGATCTGTTCGACGCCGACCCGGGCGCCCCACGGCGTGCGCGCCTCCAGATGCGCCTGGAGCAGCTTGGTGGCCTCGGCGGCGTCCACGCCCGGCGGCACCCTGAGGCTCACCAGCGCGCGGGCGCCGGCCTGCACCGACGGGGTGGCGCCGACGACCGGCGGGCAGTCGATGCCGAGCACGGTGACGGCCGGCCGGGCCCAGATCCGGTCCGCGACCGAACCGGAGCCGATCAGCTCCACGCCCTCCAGCACCCGCGCGTCCCGGCGGAACTGCTCCTCGTCGTACGCCAGGCCCTCCCACGCGCTGTCCGCCGCCAGCCCGTCGACGGTCGTGGAGCCGTCCTCGGCGCGCAGCGAGTCCAGTACGCGGATCAGGGCGGCCAGCGCGTCGGGCGCCGCACCGCCGAACTGGCCGGAGTGCAGGTTGCCTTCCAGGGTGTCCACGCGCACGCGTACCAGGGTCATGCCGCGCAGCGTCGAGGTGACCGTCGGCATGCCGACCCGGAAGTTGCCCGCGTCGCCGATGACGATGGTGTCGGCGGCCAGCAGCTCCGGGTGCGCCTCGGCGTACCGCTCCAGACCGCCCGTGCCCTGCTCCTCCGAACCCTCGGCGATCACCTTGACGTGCACCGGCACGCCGCCGTTCGCCTTGAGCGCGCGCAGCGCCAGCAGGTGCATCAGCACACCGCCCTTGCAGTCGGCAGCGCCGCGCCCGTACCAGCGGCCGTTGCGCTCGGTCAGCTCGAACGGCGGCGTGACCCAGCCGGCCTCGTCCAGCGGCGGCTGCACGTCGTAGTGCGCGTAGAGCAGCACCGTCTTGGCGCCCTCGGGCCCGGGCAGGTACCCGTACACCGACTGTGTGCCGTCCGGTGTGTCGAGCAGGTCCACGTCCTGGAATCCCTCGGCGCGCAGGGCGGACGCTATCCAGTTGGCGGCGCCGACGCTCTCGCTGCGCGGGAACTGGTCGAAGTCCGCCACCGATTTGAAGGCCACCAGCGCGGCGAGTTCCTCCTTCGCGCGGGGCAGCAGGGAGGAGACGGTCTCGGCGACCGGATTCGACGACATGGGCACGCTCCTTGTGGGTGCGACGTTGTACCAAGGAGTACTTGGATTGATGGGCCGATCCTCCCACAGTGGCCTGCGGCGATGGCCGCCGTAGGATGCGGGGGTCAGGTGCGGCATGCGGTTTGATCGGAGCAGTAGACCATCGTGAGCAGCGAGAACTCTTCGGCGGACGACGCGCGTCAGGTCTGGGACGTCGTCGTGGTGGGCGCGGGACCGGCAGGGGCCTCGGCCGCCTACGCGGCGGCGGTCGCGGGGCGCCGCGTGCTGGTGCTGGAGAAGGCGGAGCTGCCCCGCTACAAGACGTGCGGCGGCGGCATCATCGGTCCCTCGCGGGACACCCTTCCGCCGGGCTTCGAGCTGCCCTTCCGGGACCGGGTGCACGCGGTGACGTTCTCGAACAACGGACGCTTCACCCGGACCCGGCGCTCCCGGCAGATGCTGTTCGGGCTGATCAACCGGCCCGAGTTCGACCAGCAGCTCGTCGAGCACGCGCAGAAGGCGGGCGCCGAGGTGCGCACCGGGGCGACGGTGGCCCGGGTGGAGCAGCACGGGTCGGCGGTCCCGGACCGGCGCACCGTCGCGGTCGTCCTCCAGGGCGGGGAGACCGTGCTGGCACGCGCGGTCGTCGGCGCGGACGGCAGCGCCAGCCGGATAGGCGCGCACGTCGGGGTGAAGCTGGACCAGGTGGACCTCGGCCTGGAGGCGGAGATCCCGGTGCCGGACACGGTCGCCGAGGACTGGAAGGGCCGCGTCCTCATCGACTGGGGGCCGATGCCCGGCAGTTACGGCTGGGTCTTCCCCAAGGGCGACACGCTCACCGTCGGGGTGATCTCGGCGCGGGGCGAGGGCGCGGCGACCAAGCGGTACCTTGAGGACTTCGTCGGCCGGCTCGGACTCGCCGGCTTCGAGCCGAGCATTTCCTCCGGCCATCTGACCCGCTGCCGCGCGGACGACTCGCCGCTCTCCCGCGGCCGGGTCCTGGTCTGCGGCGACGCGGCGGGCCTCCTGGAGCCGTGGACCCGCGAGGGCATCTCCTTCGCGCTGCGGTCGGGCCGGCTCGCGGGGGAGTGGGCGGTGCGGATCTCGGAGGCGCACGACGCGGTGGACGCGCGCAGGCAGGCGCTCAACTACGCCTTCGCCATCAAGGCGGGCCTCGGCGTGGAGATGAGCGTCGGCAAGCGGATGCTGACGGTGTTCGAGCGCCGTCCCGGTCTCTTCCACGCGGCCCTGACCGGCTTCCGCCCGGCCTGGAAGGCGTTCAAGGACATCACCCAGGGATCGACCTCCCTGGGCGAACTGGTCCGCGGCCACCCGCTGGCCCAGCGCGCCCTGACGGCCATGGACCGGCGCCCCACCGACGCCTCGGCGAACGAGGGGGTCGATTCCTGACCCGCCCGGCCTGTGCACCGTCGCCCTCGCACTCCTGGAGACGCGTCGCCCGGACCCACCCAGGGGCGCGGGGAACCGTGTGCCCGGGCCACCACGCGCCTGCCCGGCCACTGTCAGAAGTTCCCTGGAGCCCTTGAACGGACGCCGCGCTGACCTACCCAGGGGCGCGGGGTACGGCGTGTCCGGGCCACCACGCGCCTGCCCGGCCACTGTCAGAAGTTCCCTGGAGCCCTTGAACGGACGCCGCGCTGACCCACCCAGGGGCGCGGGGAACGGCGCGCCCAGCCACCACGCGCCCGCAGCCGACCACCGGCAGAAGCCCCCGCTCACGGCCGGGCCGTCCCACTGCCGGAGCCCGCCGTACTTCCCCGGGAGTACCCGTGATCACCACGCCCGGCTGACGCCGCCGGAGGCACACGGCGTCTAGCGTGGCCGCATGGACGGACAGCGCGAGCGCCGCGGCGGGCCACCGCAGTGGTGGCGGCTCGGACCCCCGTGGTGGGACCGGCGGGACGACGAGCACCGCCGACCCCGCTGGCCCTGGCGTTCCACCGCGCTGATCACGGCGTTCGTGCTGATCGGCTCCAACTTCGCCGCGCACGCCCAGGCGGGGGAGCGGGCCGGCCTGGACCCCTTCGCGCGGGCACTGCTGTTCGTCACCGGGGCCGCCCTGCTGTGGCGGCAGCGCCACCCGGTGCCCGTGGTGTTCGGCACGGCGGCCGCCACGCTGCTCTACCTGGGTTCGGGATACCCGTACGGGCCGGTGTTCGTGGCCGTCGCGGTGGCCTGCTTCAGTGCCGTCGTCACCGGGCACCGCCGGGCCGCGTGGACGGCGATGGCCACGCTGTGGGCCGGGCACGCCCTGGTGTCGCACTGGCTCTACAGCCGGCTGCCGCCGTCCGGGGACTCCGCCGCCTCCTGGGGAGAGGAGATCGTGATCGCCACCTGGGTGGTTGCGATCGTGGCGCTGTCGGAGCTGGCCCGGACCCGGCGCGAGCAGTGGGCGCGGGAACGGGCCGAACGGGCCCAGGCGGCGAAGCGCCGCGCGGACGAGGAGCGGCTCCGGATCGCCCGTGAGCTGCACGACGTACTCGCGCACAGCATCTCCGTGATCAACGTGCAGGCGGGCGTCGGACTCGCCCTCCTCGACTCCGACCCGGAGCAGGCGCGCACCGCGCTCACCACCATCAAGGACCAGAGCAAGGAGGCGCTCGGCGAGGTGCGGCAGGTCCTCGACGCCCTGCGTACCCCCGGAGACGCGCCGCGCGCACCGGCCCCCGGCCTCGACCGGCTGCCCGAACTGGTCGAGCAGGCGGCGAGCGCGGGCCTCACCGTCGAGGTCGAGGGGGAGTCGCCGCGACTGTCGCCCGGTACCGACCTGGCGGCGTTCCGCATCGTCCAGGAGGCGCTCACCAACGTGGTGCGGCACTCGGGTTCGCGGCACGCGCGCGTGCGCCTCGACCGGGACGGCCGCACGCTGCGGCTGCGCGTCGACGACGACGGACCAGCGACGCACGCCGACGCGGGCGGCAGCGGCAACGGGCTGGCCGGGATGCGGGAGCGGGCGGCCGCGCTGGGTGGCACCATCGAGGCGGGCCCGCGCGCCGACGGTGGCTTCCGCGTGCTCGCCGCGCTGCCGATCGACGTGGCGCACACGAAGGAGGAGGACCGGTGATCCGCGTACTACTCGCCGACGACCAGTCACTGGTACGGGCCGGATTCCGGGCCCTCCTGGACGCCCAGGCGGACATCGAGGTGGTCGCCGAGGCCGCCGACGGCGAGGAGGCGGTGCGCGTGATCCGCGAACTGCGCCCCGACGTCGTCCTGATGGACATCCGCATGCCCCTGCTCGACGGCCTGGCCGCGACCCGCCGGATCACCGGGGACGCCGGCCTTCGGGAGGTGAGGGTCGTCATGCTCACCACCTTCGAACTCGACGAGTACGTCTTCGAGGCCATCCGCTCGGGCGCCTCCGGCTTCCTGGTCAAGGACACCGAACCCGAGGAACTCCTGCGCGCCGTGCGCGCGGTGGTGGACGGCGACGCGCTGCTGTCGCCCGGCGTGACCCGGCGCCTGATCGCCGAGTTCGCCGCCCGGTCCAAGGAGCCCGCGGCGGCGGGCGAGCTGGCCCGGCTGACCGAGCGGGAACGGGAGGTGATGGCCCTGGTCGGCATCGGCCTGTCCAACGAGGAGATCGCCCGCAGACTGGTCGTCAGCCCGCTCACCGCCAAGACCCACGTCAGCCGCACCATGGTCAAGCTGGGCGCCCGCGACCGCGCCCAACTGGTCGTGCTCGCCTACGAGTCGGGGTTGGTACGGCCGGGCTGGCTGGGCTGACCCCCGCGACCGAACCGCACCAGCACACTCACCACCCGCACCAGGAACACCGCGACGGCCAGTACGGCTCCCGCGGTCACGAGCACACCCCGCGAACCGGCCGGCAGGGCGAAGAGATACGCGGGTCCCGCCACGGCCCCGAACAGCACGGCCGCCGCGAACGCCGCGCTGCACAGCGCGTAGCCGATCTCGACCGTCATCGCGTCCCGCTCGCCCTGCGTCCGCCGTCCCCCGTATGTCTCCATGCCGGCAAGTCTGGCAGGACGGGGCCGGTCCGGCGACCGGTCTTCCGCGCCGCGTGGGCTCTGCTACGGTGCGGCCATGGCGGGGGACAGGTCCGAACAGGCGCTCGTCGCGCGGTGGCGCGGCATGCTGGCACTGCACGCCAGGACCCAGTGCGAACTCGACCGCGCGCTGCACCGACACGGGCTCTGCGGCAGCGACTTCGAGGTGCTCGACATCCTGGCGGGCTCGCCGGACGCCGACGGCGCCTGCGGCTACCGGGTGCAGCAGATCTCCGAGCGGGTCCATCTGAGCCAGAGCGCGCTGTCCCGGCTGGTCGCCCGCCTGGAGAAGGACGGCCTCGTCGAGCGCTCCCTGTGCCCGGAGGACCGGCGGGGCGTCCGGGTGGCGCTCACCGCCGAGGGGCGGGCCCGGCACGGCGCGGCGCTCCCGGTGCAGCGGGCCGTGCTGAACCGGATGCTGGTGCGCTGACCGTTTCCGCCCCTCAGCTCTCCACCGCCGCGCGCCGGGTCGCCACCGCGACGAGCACCGCGACCGCCGCGAGCACGGCCACACTGGTGAGCGCGGCCGGCAGGGAGAACCAGTCGGCCATGAAGCCGATCGCGGGCGGCCCGAGCAGCATGCCGCCGTATCCCAGCGTGGACGCGGTCGCCACCCCGCTCGGTCCGCCCAGGGCGCCGGCCCGTTCGACGGCGACCGGGAAGATGTTGGCGAGTCCGAGCCCGGTGATCGCGAAGCCGAACAGGGCCGCCCACACCGACGGGGCGAGCGAGCCGAGCAGCATCCCGGCCACGGCGGTGGTGCCGCCCGCCACCACCGTGGTGGTCCGGCCCAGCCGTTCCAGCAGGGTCGTTCCGGTCAGCCGGCCGACGGTCATGGCGAGGGCGAAGCAGGAGTAGCCGGCCGCGGCCAGACCCGGCGAGGCGTCCAGGTCCTGCTCCAGGTGCAGGGCGCCCCAGTCGGCCATGGCGCCCTCGCCGTACGCCGTGCACAGCGCGATCAGGCCGAAGGTGACGACCAGGCGGCGGGTCCGGCGGTCGAGGCGGCGTGGGGAGCCGTCGTCCCCGGCCGGGCGGTCGGGCGGCGCGGCGGGCTCGCAGCGCAGCAGGGCGCGGCCCGCGACGAGGGTGACCAGCAGTCCGAGCACTGTGAGGCCGAGCAGGTGCCGCGTCGGGGACAGCGATCCGGCGACCAGCCCGCCGAGTCCGGCGCCGACCATGCCGCCGAGACTGAACGCCGCGTGGAAGCTCGGCATGATCGGCCGCCGCAGCACGGCCACCAGATCGACGGCGGCGCTGTTGAAGGCGACGTTGATCCCGCCGTACGCGCTGCCGAAGACCAGAAGGACGGCGCCCAGGGCGAGCGCCGAGTGGGTGAGCGGGGGCAGGGCGATGCTCAGGCAGAGCAGGACCGCGCAGGCGACGGTGACGGGATGGCTGCCGTAGCGGCGGACCAGCCGGCCGGTGAGCGTCATGGTGACGACGGCACCGGCCGAGACACCGAGCAGGGCCAGCCCCAGGGCGCTGGCGGAGGCACCGGTCTGCTCCTTGATGGCGGGGATGCGCACCACCCAGCCGGCGAAGACGAAGCCGTCGAGGGCGAAGAAGGCGGTCAGGGCGATGCGCAGGCGGGTGAGATCGTCGCGGGGACCCGGCACGGCGCTGTGCGATCGGGTTTTGTTTATTAGCGGCACAAAGTCAGGCTAGGTGCCGGACGGGGACCGCGGCAAGGCACCGTTGTCCGCCCGCGTCATTTGACGGAGCCGCCGGTGATCCCGGCGGCGATGTACTTCTGGGCGAGGACGAGCAGGATCGCCGCCGGTACCGCGGAGAGAACGGAGGCGGCCATGACCGAGCCCCAGTCGCCGACGTGCGCGCCGATGTACTGGTAGATGCCCAGGGTGACGGGCTTGACCTCGTCGGTCGTGTTCAGGGTCAGCGCGAACATGAAGTCGCTCCACGCGAACAGGAACGCGAACAGTCCCGAGGTGATCAACGAGTTGCGGCTCATCGGCAGCACCACCTTCGCGAACGTCCGAACCGGCCCGGCCCCGTCGATCTGTGCGGCCTCGATCACCTCGCCCGGTATCGACACCATGAAGGAGCGCATCAACACGATGGAGAACGGGATGCCCAGCGAGGCGTCCGCGAGCATCAGGCCGAAGTAGGAGTTGACCAGGCCCAGGTCCACGTACGAGTTGTAGAGCGCGTTGGCGATGACGATGCCCGGCACCATCTGGGTGATCAGGGTGCCGAACACGATGGTGCGCGAGCCGCGCAGCCCGAACCGCGCGAGCCCGTACGCCGCCGGCGCCGAGATCGCCAGGCAGAGGGCGACCGCGCCGAGCGACACGGCCAGTGAGGTCAGCAGGTGCCCGCCCTGGTCGCGGATCGCCTTGGAGAAGCCGGACAGGTCGAGGCCGCCCGGCACCGGGTCGACCCGGAGCAGCCCCGACTCGGGCTGGAGCGCGGTGTTGAGCATCCAGTACAGCGGGAAGAGCATCACGCCGAGGACGAGCACACCGGCGACGGTGGAGCCCCAGCGGCGCCGGGACGCGGTGGGCGTGTGGGTGGCCATCGTCGGTCACTTCCCCTCGGTGCGGTTGGCCCGCAGATAGAACACCGCGAACACGGCGGAGATCAGGATGAGTACGTTGCCGACCACGGCGCCCGCGCCGAAGTCCAGCTGGACGAAGGAGTTCTGGTACGTCAGCGTGCCGAGCGTCTGCGTGGCGTCGGCCGGTCCGCCGTCGGTCAGGGCGAGGATCAGGTCGAGGATCTTCACCGTCGACATGAACCCGAGCACCAGCACGACCGTGACGACCGGCCTGAGCACCGGCAGTGTGACGGAGCGGAAGGTCCGCCACGCCGACGCGCCGTCCAGGGCGGCCGCCTCGTGCAGTTCCCTCGGGATCTCCTGGAGGCCGCCGTACAGGATGACCATGTTGAACGGGATGCCGATCCAGACGTTGACCAGCACGACCGACAGCAGGGCAAGGTCCGGGCTGGTCAGCCAGGGGGCGTGGCCGCCGGCCCCGAGGGTGTCCAGGAACGAGTTCAGCACGCCCGTGTCCTGGTCGAGGATGCGCCGCCACACGATGCCGGAGACCACCATGGGCACCAGCCAGGGCAGCAGGATCAGCGAACGCAGCACGCCGTTCAGCGGGAAGCGGCGGCTGAAGAAGACCGCGAGCGCCAGCCCGATGCAGAACTGCCCGAGCAGCGACCCGGCGGTGAACACCAGCGTGTGCCACAGCGCCTTGCCGAACAGCGCGTCCTGGAACACGTTGGACCAGTTGTCGGCCCCGTTGAAGGGGGCCTCCCCGGTGAAGAAGGTCTTCGGCGTGTAGTGCTGGAAGCTCATCACGACGTTGCGGACCAGCGGATAGCCGAAGAACAGCAGCATGAAGACGACGGCGGGGGCGACGAACCCCCACTGCGCGAGCCGGCGCCGGGTCCGGGCGGTGACGGTGGGCGTGGTCATGGGGGCGTACCTCAGTTCCCGCTCGTGGCCCGCTGCTGGGCGCGCTTCAGGGCGGACTCACTGGACTGGCCGGTCAGGGCGGACTGGAAGGCGCTCTGCAGCGCGAGCGACACACTCGACCAGCCGGCGCCGAGCTGCGCCGTCCGGGACCGGGCGACGGCCACTTGCCCGGCGAGGGAGTCCAGTTCGGGCACCCGTTCGCGCCAGGCGGCGGCCGCCCGGGCGTTGGCCGGGACCATCCAGCTGTTGAGCGCGTAGGTGAGTTGCTCCTCCTCGCTCGACAGACAGGCCACGATCTTCCCAGCCGTCCTCTCCCGCGCCTCGTCACCGGTGTTGGGCACGGTGAGCACGGCGCCGCCCAGGGGACCCACCGAGTCGTCACCGGCTCGGGGGACCGGGATCGGCGCGATGCCCCAGTGCAGCGACTCGTCGCTGTTGAGGGTCTCCACCTGCCACGGCCCGTTGATCATCATCGCCGCGTTGCCGGCCATGAACTGGTCGTTGACGTCCGCCTGTGTCCAGTTGACCGTCGACTTCGAGAGCGAACCGTCACTCAGCAGGCCCTTCCAGTAGTCGAGGGCCTCGACCACCTTCGGACCGTCCAAGTCGGTCTCGTCGCCGCCGTTGGACCACATGAACGGCATGAACTGGAAGACGCCGTCCTCCGCGCCGCCCGCGCTGAGCGCCACTCCGTACCGCCCGCCCCGGGTGAGCTGCTTCGCGGTCTCCCGCAACTGGGCCCAGGTGGTGGGCACTCGCACGCCCGCCTCGTCGAGGACGTCCTTGTCGTAGAACAGGGCGAGCGTGTTCACGGACCGGGCAGCGCCGTAGTACGTCCCTTTGTACGAGCCGAAGTCGACGATGCCGTCGGGTATGCCGTCGGTGCTCAGCCCGAGGGTCCCGAGGTCGACCAGACCGCCCGCCTCGGCGAACGTCGGCATCTCGGACGCGTCGAACTGCACGATGTCCGGCAGTGACTTGGACGACGCCATGCGCAGTGCCTTCGTCATCACCTGCGCCGCCGGAACGCTCTGCTGCTCGATGGTGACCCCCAGCCTCTCCCCGCAGCGGGCCATCGCCTCGGCGTCCCAGCGGTGGTAGGACTCGTCGGTCGAGGAATTCATCACGGTGTACACGCCGGCGTCGCGCTGCTGCCCGCAGCCGGCCAGCGCCGCCCCGGCGACCAGCACGGAAGCGGTGACGAGCGAGGTGAAGCGCTTCGACATGGTGCGGCCCTTGCTGTCGTCCCGTCCGGCTACCCCGCCGGACCGTTTTGTTTGATGGGATGACTAATACGTCAAGGACCCGCTCCCGCGCTAGACCGAAGCAGCCGCGGCCTCTTCACTCCGTGCGGTGACGGTGCTGTTGTTTTTGGTGATCACGCCTGTTCAAAGCGGTTGGGTTGACGTGAACGCCTCGGCACGGGGAGGGGTTCTGTGTACGATCAACAAGCTGTGCGACGGCTTGTGCGCTCCCCATCCGACAGCTTCCGCCCCACCCGAGGAAGATCATGAAGTTCACCGACGGCTTCTGGCTCATCCGTGAGGGTGTGCATCTCTCGTACGCCACCGAGATACGCGATGTACGCCCGGAATCGAAGCGCTTCACTGCCTATGCCGCCGTGAAGAAGGTGGCGCGGAGGGGGGACACGCTCAACGCGCCGCTGCTCACGGTCGAATGCTTCTCGCCCGCCGAGGGGGTCATCGGCGTCCGCGTCACCCATCACGCCGGAAAGCGCGGGCCCGGCCCCGACTTCGCCCTCGCCGGCCCGGCCGACGGCGCCGGCGCGGTGCGCCAGGACGGCACCGTCACCGAGCTGACCAGCGGCCCGCTCACGCTCCGGCTGGACCGCGCCGGTCCCTGGGGCCTGACCTTCCACGACGCGGACGGACGCGAGCTGACCCGGGCGAACGCCAAGGGCACCGCCTTCGCCACCACCGGCGACGGCGCCCACCACATGGTGAGCCGGCTCTCGCTCGGCGTCGGCGAGCAGGTCTACGGCCTCGGCGAACGCTTCACCCCGTTCGTCAAGAACGGCCAGGTCGTGGACATGTGGCAGGCCGACGGCGGCACCAGCAGTGAGCAGGCCTACAAGAACATCCCGTTCTACCTCTCCTCGCGCGGCTACGGCGTCTTCGTCAACCACCCCGGCGCGGTCTCCTTCGAGGTCGGCTCCGAGTCCGTGGGCCAGGTGCAGTTCAGCGTCGAGGACCAGACGCTGGAGTACTACGTCGTCGCCGGGCCCACCCCCAAGGACGTCCTCACCCGCTACACCGCCCTCACCGGCCGCCCCGCCCTCCCCCCGGCCTGGTCCTTCGGCCTCTGGCTCACGACGTCCTTCACCACGTCGTACGACGAGCGGACCGTGACGTCCTTCGTGGACGGCATGGCCGAACGCGGCATACCGCTGACCGTCTTCCACTTCGACTGCTTCTGGATGCGCGAGTACCAGTGGTGCGACTTCCAGTGGGACCCGGACGTCTTCCCCGATCCGGAGGGCATGCTCGCCCGGCTCAAGGCGAAGGGACTGAAGGTCAGCGTCTGGATCAACCCCTACATCGCCCAGAAGTCCCCGCTCTTCGACGAGGCCGCCGCCCTCGGGCACCTGGTCCGCAGGCCGGACGGCGACGTGTGGCAGTGGGACCTGTGGCAGGCCGGGATGGGCCTGGTCGACTTCACCGACCCCGCCGCCCGCGACTGGTTCGCCGGGAAGCTCAAACCCCTGCTCGACCAGGGCGTGGACTCCTTCAAGACCGACTTCGGCGAGCGCGTCCCCACCGACGTCGTCTGGCACGACGGCTCCGACCCGGAGCGCATGCACAACTACTACACCCACCTCTTCAACCGCACCGTCTTCGAACTCCTGGAGAAGGAGCGCGGCCAGGGCGAGGCGGTCCTCTTCGCCCGCTCGGCGACCGCGGGCGGGCAGCAGTACCCCGTCCACTGGGGCGGTGACTGCTGGTCGTCCTTCGAGGCGATGGCCGAGTCGCTGCGGGGCGGACTGTCGCTCTCCCTGAGCGGCTTCGGCTTCTGGAGCCACGACATCGGGGGCTTCGAGGGCACGCCCGACGCATCGGTCTTCACCCGCTGGCTGGCCTTCGGCCTGCTCTCCTCGCACAGCAGGCTGCACGGCTCCTCGTCGTACCGGGTGCCCTGGGAGTTCGGCGAGGAGGCGGTCGACGTGGCCCGCCGGTTCACCCTCCTCAAGCACCGCCTGATGCCCTACCTGTACGGCGTCGCCGCCGAGGCCCACCGCACCGGCGTGCCGATGATGCGTCCGATGCTCCTGGAGTTCCCCCAAGATCCCGGCTGCCGCCCGCTGGACCGCCAGTACATGCTCGGCCCGGACCTCCTGGTCGCCCCGGTCTTCACCGAGGACGGCGAGGTGGAGGTCTACCTCCCCGAGGGCACCTGGACCCACCTCCTGACCGGCGAGCCCGTCACGGGCCCGGCCTGGCGCACCGAACGGCACGCCTTCGACAGCCTGCCGCTGTACGTCCGCGAGGGCGCGGTCCTGCCGCTGGCCCTGGACGACCGGCGCCCTGACGGCGACTGGCTGGACGACCCGACCCTGCTGGTCCACCCGCCCGCCGGCGCGGACTACGCGACCGAGGTCACCGTGCCCGACCTGCTGGGCACCCCGGCCGCCACCTTCCGCGTGCGCCGCGACGGCGACGTCCTGCGGGTCACCGCCACCGGCACCGACCGGCCGTTCACCGTGCGGGTCGCGGGCGGCGGGAGCGCGCGCGGCGCGGGTGAGGTGACGGTGCCGCTGGGGTGAGCCCGGACGCCGGGACTCCCGGTCAGCCGGTGGTGAGAGCGGCGAGGGCCGTCAGGAGGCGGTCCACGTCGTCGGCACTGGTGTAGGGCGCGAGGCCGACGCGGACCGCGCCCTCGTCGCCCAGGCCGAGGTGGCGCGAGGCCTCCAGTGCGTAGAAGGTGCCGGCGGGCGCGTCGACCCCGCGCTCGGCGAGCTGCCGGTACACCTCGGCCGGGCTCAGGCCCGCCACGGTGAACAGCAGGGTGGGCGTGCGCCGCGCGGCGCGGGAGTGGACGGTGATCTTGCCGAGGTCCGCCAGCCCTGCCTCGATCCGCCGGCGCAACGCGTCCTCGTGCGTCTCCAGGGCGGCGAAGGAGGCGACGAGCCGCTCCCTGCGGCCGCCGTGCGCCTCCGGTTCCAGACCGGCGAGGAAGTCCACCGCGGCACGGGTGCCGGCCAGCAGTTCGTACGGCAGCGTGCCCAGCTCGAACCGCTCGGGGACGGCGTCGCTGGACGGCAGCAGCTTGTCCGGGCGCAGTGACTCCAGGAACTCGGGCCGCGCCGCCAGCACGCCCAGGTGCGGACCGAGGAACTTGTACGGAGAGCAGACCAGTGTGTCCGCGCCGAGCGCCGCCGGGGCGACGACCGCGTGCGAGGCGTAGTGCACGGCGTCCACGTGCAGCAGCGCGCCGACTCCGTGCGCCAGTCGGGCGATGGCAGGCAGGTCGGGCATGGTGCCGATCAGGTTGGAGGCGGCCGTCACGGCGACCAGCCGGGTCCGCGGGGAGAGCACCGCCTCGATGTGCTCGGGACGCAGTTCCCCGGTGGCCGGGTCGAAGTCCGCCCACCGCACGCTCGCGCCCACCGCCTCGGCCGCCTGGATCCAGGGCCGGATGTTGGAGTCGTGGTCGAGGCGGGTGACGATCACCTCGTCGCCGGGCCCCCACGCCTTGGCGAGCGTCCGAGAGAGGTCGTAGGCGAGCTGGGTGGCGCTGCGGCCGAGGACGATCCCCCGCGGCTCGGTGCCCAGCAGGTCGCCGAGCGCGCTGCGGGCGTCCGCGACGATGCCGTCCGCGTTGCGCTCGCCCTCGGTCGTCCGGCCCCGGTTGGCCAGTGGGTTGGCCAGCGCCTCGCCGATGGCGTCGATCACCGGCTGCGGGGTCTGGGTGCCGCCCGGCGCGTCGAAACGGGCGGAGCCGGACTTCAGGGCGGGTATCTGCGCGCGGATCGCGTCGACGTCGAGGGCCATGTGCACTCCAACCAACCGAGGGCGGAAACTCCGTCCTCATGATCGCAGCCGGGCCGCGTTCGGAACAGACGGGGCGGTCGGGCGTCGGCCCCGCTCGCCCGCGTTGCGGGCCGCCCGCCGGCGGGGGAGAACGGCGGGCCCCGGTCCGTCCGGTCCGTCCGGGCGCGGTCAAAGTACGAGCGTGACCGTCCTGCCGGGCAGCGGCCCGGCGCCGGCCGTTCCCGTGCACGGCGGCCGGCTCGGCCACCGGGCGGCCGGCCCGGTCACCGGGCGGCGCGGGGCGCCGCCCCGACCTCGGAGACGGCCGGTACACCCTGGCCACCCTGGCCGACGCCGGCCGTCAGAAGCTCGTCGAGTGGGCCTGGGGGTCGCGCTCACCCGTATCGCCGCGACCCGGCGCGAGGAACTCGGATGAGGCCCGGGGCGCCGCCTCCTCAGGACGCCTCCTCCGCCACCGGCTCCTTCTCGCGCCCGCCCGGGTGTCGGTGACGCCAGATCCAGAAGACCGCGCAGGACAACAGGGCCCATCCGCCCAGTACCAGGAACGGGAACACGTGCTGATGGCCCTGGAAGTACACCGCCGTGTGCTGCGCGTTGACCGAGGCGCCCGGCGGCAGCCACTGGCCGATCACGCCCAGCGGGGACGGCAGCAGCGGCCAGGACACCGCGCCGCCGGACGAGGGATTGCCGAGGAGCACCATCAGCCCCCAGGTCGGCAGCATCGCCCAGCGCCCGAACAGGGTGTTGAACATGGAGAAGACCATGCCGGAGGTGAACAGGGTGAGCGCCAGGATCGCCCACGACTCCGCGAACGGCAGGTCGAGCGCGTCCAGCAGCCAGTCCACCGTCGCGGCGATGGCGAAGCCGCCGAGCAGCGCGTAGGCCATCGTGAACAGGATGCGCTCGAAGGGGACCAGCGACCGCGCGTGCACGCTGAGCTGGATCGCCCCGACGAAACCGATGATCACCGCGGCCAGGGAGATGTAGAAGATCGCCAGCCCGCGCGGGTCGCCCTCCTGGAGGGGGTTGATGTCCCGGACGGTGACCTGGACGCCCGTCTTCCGGCCCACGGCGGGTGCCGCGTCGGACAGAACCTCGGCGACCGAGGCGCCCGACGCGCTGGACAGGTCGAGGACGGCGGTCCGTCCCCCTTCGTGCAACTCGAAGATCGCGAAGACCTCCTGGTCCTCCAGCGCCCCGACCGCCGCGGACCGGGTGTCGTAGGTGTGCACCTTCACCGAGGCGTTCAGCGCCTGCTCAAGCCCGTCCAGAAAGGCCCGGCTGCGGGCCTCGTCGTACGAGCCGACCACCGCTGTCGGGATCGAACGCGGCGTCGGGTCCGCCATCGAGTAGGTGTACGAGCCCGCGAAGAGACCGGCGGCGGCGGCGAGGATCAGCACCAGCACCGTGGCCGGCCAGAAGGGCGACTGCCGGAACGCGGACCAGCGCCGCCCACGGGCCGGGGGTCTGCCGTGGGCGCCGTGGGACATGTGGGCCATGATCCGGACGTTTCCACAGCCGGACGGAAAGGGCACCAGGAGCGCCCTCGCCCGGGGGTGCACGGAGCGTGAGGGCCGTGGCCCCGGCACCAGCGAGGGGCTTCGCCGGCCGGGGGCCCCGGGTTCGGGCCGCCGCGCCGTGGCACTCCGTCGGGTTCCGGCCCCCCGGCGACTACCGGGGGCCGACGGCGGTCTGCGGCGCCGTCGGCGCCGAGTAGACCGACCGCACGCCCGGCACCGGGGCGGCGGCCGCCGCGGCCAGCGCCGCCGCCGCGCTGGCGATGCCCACGACGGCGCCCGCGGCGACGTCGCCGGGATAGTGGACGCCGGTGTGGACCCGGGAGTAGCCGACGGCGCTCGCCAGTGCGCCCAGCGGGACGGCGGCGGCGGGCAGCACGACGCCGACGGCCGTGGCGAACGCGACCGCCGCGGCCGTGTGGCCCGACGGGAAGGACGCCGACGCGGGCATGGGCACGTACCGGTCCACCGTCACCCGCGCCGACTCCCGGTCCGGCCGCGCCCTGCGCACCAGCCGCTTGCCCAGCAGGTTCGTCGACGCCGAGGCCACGGCGACCGCCCCGGCCCCGACGAGCGCGGCCCTGCGCGCCCGCGCACCGCTCAGGGCGAGGGCGGCGGCGATCCCGAGGGAGACCTTCGAATGGTCCGCGGCGTGGGAGAGGCGGCGCAGCGCCCGGTCGAGCGTGGGCGTGGAGGTGGCGGCGACCGCCGCGTACAGCGCGCCGTCGACGGCACGCAGGTCACCGAGCACGGCGCCGAGGGCCCGACCGGGGGGCCGTCGCGGGGCGGGCGGCGGGCCCGGCGGGCCGCCGGTGTCGTCGTCCCCGTCGGCTCTGGTCGGTTCGTTCATCGGCTCCTGCTCCGTGGGCCGGCCGGTGTACGTGGCGTGGTCCCTCGCCGCACCATCCTGGTCCGCCCCGGTGCCCGAGGCGCGTCGGCAGGGCCCGTCCGGGGGACGTGGTCCGCCCGTGGACGGGGCCGGGCGGGCGTGCTCGGCCGGCATCGCGCTCGGCCGAGCACGTCCGCCCGGCGTGCCGGTGGCCGCTCAGCCCGCGGCCCGGAAGGACCGCAGGCGCAGCGAGTTGGCGACGACGAAGACCGAGGAGAAGGCCATGGCCGCACCGGCGATCATCGGGTTGAGGAGTCCGGCCGCGGCGAGCGGCAGCGCGGCGACGTTGTAGGCGAAGGCCCAGAACAGATTGGACCTGATCGTGCCCAGCGTCCTGCGGGCCAGCCGGATCGCGTCGGCGGCGGCGCGCAGGTCGCCGCGGACCAGGGTGAGGTCTCCGGCCTCGATGGCGGCGTCGGTGCCGGTGCCCATGGCGAGCCCCAGGTCGGCCTGGGCGAGCGCGGCGGCGTCGTTGACGCCGTCGCCGACCATCGCGACCGAACGCCCCTCGCGCTGAAGGCGCTTGACCACGTCGACCTTGTCCTGCGGCAGCACCTCGGCGAAGACGGCCCCGGGGTCGATGCCGACCTCGCGGGCGACGGAGGCGGCCACGGCACGGTTGTCCCCGGTCAGCAGCACCGGCGTCAGCCCCAGGGCGCGCAGTCGGCCGATCGCCTCGGCGCTGGTCTCCTTCACCGCGTCCGCGACCTCGAGGACCGCCCGCGCCTCCCCGTCCCACGCGACGACGACCGCGGTCCGCCCGGACGTCTCCGCCTCGCCCTTGGCACGGGCCAGGTCCGCCGGAAGGGTCATCGCCCACTCGGCGAGCAGCCGCTCCCGGCCGACGAGGACCGCGTGGCCGTCGACGACGCCCTGCACGCCGAGCCCCGGGACGTTGGCGAAGTCCTCGGGGGTGGGCAGGGCGCCGCCCAGCCGCTCCAGCGCCCCGTCGGCGACCGCGCGGGCGACCGGGTGCTCCGAGGCGTGCTCCAGGGCACCGGCCAGGCGCAGTACGTCGTCCTCCTCGGTGTCACCGGCGGTGTGCACGGCGAGCAGGGTCATCCGGCCGGTGGTGACGGTGCCGGTCTTGTCGAGGACGACGGTGTCGACCCTGCGGGTGGACTCCAGCACCTCGGGTCCCTTGATGAGGATGCCGAGCTGGGCGCCCCGGCCGGTGCCGACCATGAGGGCGGTGGGAGTGGCCAGCCCCAGGGCACAGGGGCACGCGATGATCAGTACGGCGACGGCGGCCGTGAACGCGGCGGTGGGTCCCGACCCGTTGCCGAGCCAGAAGCCCAGGGTGGCCAGCGCCAGGGCGATGACGACGGGGACGAAGACACCGGAGACGCGGTCGGCCAGGCGCTGGGCGGCGGCCTTGCCGTTCTGCGCGTCCTCGACCAGCCTCGCCATCCGGGCCAGCTGCGTGTCGGCGCCGACACGGGTCGCCTCGACCACCAGCCGGCCGCCCGCGTTCAGGGTCGCGCCCGTGACGCCGTCGCCCACGCCGACCTCGACGGGGACCGACTCGCCGGTGAGCATCGAGGCGTCCACCGCGGAGGAGCCCTCCAGGACCGTGCCGTCGGTGGCGATCTTCTCGCCGGGGCGGACCAGGAAGCGGTCGCCCACCGCCAACTCGGCCGTGGGAACCGTCCGTTCCCGGCCGTCGGGGCCCAGGACCGTGACCTCCCTCGCGCCCAGTTCCAGCAGGGCCTTCAGCGCGGCGCCGGCCTTGCGCTTGGCGCGTGCCTCGAAGTAGCGCCCGGCGAGGAGGAAGGCGGTCACCCCGGCGGCCGCCTCCAGGTAGATGTTCCCGGAGCCGTCACCGCGCGCGATGGTCAGCTCGAACGGGTGGGTCATGCCGGGCGTGCCCGCGGTGCCGAGGAACAGGGCCCACAGCGACCACAGGAACGCCGCCGAGGTGCCCACCGAGATCAGTGTGTCCATGGTGGCCGCGCCGTGCCTGGCGTTGGTGAGGGCCGCCCGGTGGAAGGGCCACGCGCCGTAGGTCACCACGGGCGCCGCGAGAGTCAGCGACAGCCACTGCCAGTACTCGAACTGCAGCGCCGGCACCATCGCCATCGCGACGACGGGGAGGGCGAGCAGTACGGCGGTGACCAGCCGCTGCCGCAGGGGCCGCAGCGCGTCGCCGTCCCCGGGGGGAGCGGCCGGCCCGGTGCCGGGCGGGGGCTCGGCGCGCACCGGCTCGGGCTCGCGGGCCGTGTATCCCGTTGCCTCGACCGTGGCGATCAGGTCCGGTACGGACACCTCGCCCCCGTAACTGACCTTGGCCTTCTCCGTCGCGTAGTTGACGGTGGCGCTGACCCCGTCCATCCGGTTGAGCTTCTTCTCGATCCGGGCGGCACATGAGGCGCAGGTCATGCCGCCGATGGCGAGCTCCACCTCGGCCGGTGCTCTGGTCGTGCTGGTGGTCATGGCTGCTCCTGACGCGTGCGCGGCGTGCGCTGGGTGTCATATACGGGGTGGGGGTATATCCGCTCCGGATTCCTGTATACCCGTAGGGGGTATCGAACGCAAGCGTTCACCCCGCTTGACTAGGTACCCCCTAGGGGTATTGTGAAATGCAAGAAGTGTCCTCCACTCGCCGTCGAGCCGGAGGCCCGGAACCCGAGGAGACGACCGTCATGCGCACCGGACTGAGGATCACCGCCTTCGCCGCCGCACTAGCCGCGACCTTCGGCACCGCGTACGGCGTCGGCATGGGAGTGGACCCCGTCGTGGAGGAGAGCGCGCCGCCCGCGCCCCACGACGAGCACGGCGGGCCGGCGCCCCGGGAGCCGGAGGGCGACGGCCATGAGGGGCATGAGAGCACCCCGCCAGGTGGGCTCCAGGTCTCTGAAAAGGGCTACACCCTCGACCTCGCCACCCCGCGCGTCAGCGCCGGTGAGCGTGAAGAGCTGCGCTTCACGGTGCGGGACGCGAGCGGCGGGGCCGTCACCGCGTACCAACGCGAGCACGACAAGGAACTCCACCTCATCGTGGCCTCACGCGACCTGGTCACCTACCGCCACCTGCACCCCACGCGCGCGGCCGACGGCACCTGGAGCACGCCCGTCGACCTGCCCCGCGCGGGCGGCTACCGCGTCTTCGCCGACTTCACCCCGGCCGGGAAGGGCGCCGAGAACCTCACGCTCGGCGCCGACCTCGCCGCCTCCGGCCGCTACGAGCCCGCGCGCATGCCCGCCGTCAACAGTACTGCCAGCACCGACGGTTACCAGGTCGAGCTCGCCGGATCCCTGCGCCCCGGCAAGGCGAGCGAGCTGAAGTTCGAGGTGTCCCGCGACGGCGAACCCGTCAACGACCTCCAGCCCTACCTCGGCGCCTACGGCCACCTCGTCGCCCTGCGCTCCGGTGACCTCGCCTACCTGCATGTCCACCCCAACGGTGAGCCCGGCGACGGGACCACCAAGCCCGGCCCGGGCATCTCCTTCACGGCCACCGCGCCCAGCGACGGCACTTACCGCCTCTTCCTGGACTTCCGGCACCGGGGCGAGGTCCACACCGCCGCCTTCACGGTGCGGGCCGGAGCGGCGCCGGACGCGTCGGAACCGGCCCCCTCCTCGCCGGCCGAACACGGCGACGATCACGGCGACGGACACGGCGACGGGCACGGGCACTGACGCTCCGGCGAACCGCTGCTACGCGCCGGCCGTGACGACCCGGACCCCCGCCTCCTCGAACTGTCGCACCAGCTCGGGGTCGGCGGAGGCGTCCGTGACCAGCGTGTCCACCGACTCGGTCGCGCAGATCCGGGCGAACGCCCGCCGGCCCAGCTTGCTGGAGTCGGCGGCCACCACCACACGCTCGGCGCGCTCGCACAGCACCCGGTTGATCGCCGCCTCCGCCTCGTCGTGCGCCGCCGCACCGTGCGCGGCGTCGAAGGCGACGACACCCAGCACCGCCACGTCGAGCGTCACCTGGCCCAGCACGCCGTCCGCGAGCGGCCCGATCAACTCGTACGACTGCGCCCGGGCCACCCCGCCGGTCACCACGATCTTGAACTGCGGCCGCACGGCCAGCTCGTTGGCGATGTTGAGCGCGTTGGTGACCACCGTCAGCGCGGGCGTCCCGGCCGCCAGGTCGGCGCGCACGGCCAGGGCGCGCGCCACCTCCGTGGTGGTCGTCCCCCCGGTCAGCCCCACCGCCTCCCCGGGCGCCACCAGGGCCGCGACCGCCTGCGCGACGTGCTGCTTCTCCGAGGCGCGGCGGGCGGTCTTGTAGCGCAGCGGCAGCTCGTACGACACCCCGTGCACGACCGCGCCACCGCGCGTGCGCACGAGCATCTGCTGCTCCGCGAGCCGGTCGAAGTCACGGCGGATCGTCGCGGCCGAGACCTCCAGCTCGGTCGCCGCCTCCTCGACGTCCAGCCGGCCCCGCTCCACGAGCAGTTCCAGCAGCGCCTTCCAGCGGGCGTCGCGCGACATCCGCGCCTCCGTTCCTCGATCTCCCGCCGACCCTAGCGCACGGTCCACTTCCTCGGATTGCTTGATTGTGCTCGAAAGGTCGCTATATCTTGCAGGAACAATCAGATCGATCGATCGGGGAGTGTGCCGCATGACGCATGTCGAGGACGAACTCAACAGCCAGCCCGAGTGCTGGACGCGCGCCGCCGCGGAGGCGGCGGGGCACACGGCGGCGCTGCCCGCGGCGGGCGAGCGGGTGGCCGTCGTCGGCTGCGGCACCTCGTACTTCATGGCGCAGTCGGTGGCGGCGCTGCGCGAGGGCGCCGGCCAGGGCGAGACGGACGCGTTCGCCGCCTCGGAATTCCCGCGGGGACGCGCGTACGACCGGGTCGTCGCCCTCACCCGCTCCGGCACCACCACCGAAGTGCTCGAGCTGCTCACGGAGTTGAAGGGCAGTACCCGAACCGTCGCGATCACCGCGGACCCGGAGACGCCGGTCATGGCGGCCGCCGACGACGTGGTCGTCCTCGACTTCGCCGACGAACGGTCGGTCGTCCAGACCCGGTTCGCGACCACCGCCCTCACCCTGCTCCGCGCCCACCTGGGCCTGCACACCGACACGGTCGTCGCCGACGCCCGCACGGCGCTCGCCGCCGCGCTGCCCGAAGGGCTGGTCGAGCGCACCCAGTTCACCTTCCTCGGCCGGGACTGGACCGTCGGACTGGCCAACGAGGCCGGACTCAAGATGCGCGAGGCGTCCCTCTCCTGGACCGAGGCATACCCGGCGATGGAGTACCGACACGGGCCCATCAGCATCAGCACCGCCGGCACGGCCACATGGATGTTCGGCGAGGCCCCCGAGGGACTGGCCGACCAGGTCCGGGACACCGGCGCGATGTGGGTGCCGGGGGAGCTGGACCCGCTCGCCGAACTGGTCCGTGCCCAGCGGCTCGCGGTCGCCGTCGCCGCCGCCCGCGGCCTCGACCCGGACCGCCCGCGCCACCTCACCCGCTCGGTGATCCTCGCCCCCTGACGCCGCCGCGCCCACCCGGCGCGCACCCGTCGCCCGTCCCCGAGACCGCCCCCGACACCCGTGCCCAGACGCCCGGGAAGGGAGAGACCGTGCCCCTCGCCAGCACCGGCGACCTGGTCGGCCGCGCCGCGGCCGCACGCTCCGCCGTAGCCGCCTTCAACGTCATCACCCTGGAACACATCGAGGCCGTCGTCGCCGGCGCCGAGTCCGTGCGCATGCCCGTCGTGCTCCAGGTCAGCGAGAACGCCGTGAAGTACCGCTACGGCCGCCTGCTGCCCCTGGCCGCCGCGGCCGTCGCCGCCGCCGAGGGCGCTGCCGTGCCCGTCGCCCTGCACCTCGACCACGTCCAGAGCGACGGCCTGCTGCGCCAGGCACGGGACGCCGGGTTCAGCTCCGTGATGTACGACGCCTCCCGGCTGACGTACGCGGAGAACCTCGCGGCCACCCGGGCCGCCGTCGACTGGGCGCACGCCCAGGGGATCTGGATCGAGGCCGAACTGGGGGAGGTCGGCGGCAAGAACGGCGCGGCGCCCCTCGACGCCCACGCCCCGGGCGCCCGCACCAACCCCGCCGAGGCCCGCGCCTTCGTCGCCGAGTCCGGCGTGGACGCCCTGGCCGTCGCCGTCGGCAGCTCGCACGCCATGACCAGCCGCACCGCCGCCCTCGACCACGACCTGCTGAAGGCACTGTCGAGCACGCTGGACGTACCTCTCGTCCTGCACGGCTCCTCAGGCGTCCCGGACGCCGAACTCGCCGCGGCCGTCGCGGGCGGCATCGCCAAGGTCAACGTTGGCACCGCCCTCAACATCGCCATGACCGGCGCGATCCGGGAGCACCTGGCCGCCCGCCCCGACGCGGTCGACTCGCGCGGCTACCTCACCGCCGGCAGGGAGGCCATGGCGCGGGCGGTGGCCACGATCATCGAGGTGGTCGGCGCTACGTCCTGACGGCCCTCAGCACCACGAATCGGCTGTCGCTCGCCACCAGGTCACTGTTGCCGAACAGGCGCTTCAGCTTGAGGTGGTAGCCCAGGTGCCGGTTGCCGACCACCCACAGCTCGCCGCCGGGGCGCAGCACGCGCCGCGCCCCGGTGAACATCCGCCACGCGGTGGCGTCGGTGGTCGCCTGGTGGGAGTGGAAGGGCGGGTTGTTGAGGACCAGGTCGACGCTGCCGTCGGGCACCCCGGCCAGCCCGTCGCCCACCCGGAACTCCGCCTGCCCGGTCGCCCCGTTCGCCCTGTACGTCGCCTCCGCGGACGCCGCGGCCTGGAACGACTCGTCGGTGAACAGCACCTCAGCCCCGGGGTCGGCCAGCGCCATCGCCGTACCGACCACACCGTTGCCGCAGCCCAGGTCCACCACCCGGCGGGCGCCACCGGCCGTCGGCAGGTGC
The DNA here is from genome assembly GCF_043202655.1 of Streptomyces sp. NPDC048171. Lineage (NCBI taxonomy): Bacteria > Bacillati > Actinomycetota > Actinomycetes > Kitasatosporales > Streptomycetaceae > Streptomyces > Streptomyces sp. NPDC048171. The sequence goes on along the minus strand of NZ_JBIDAU010000009.1, from coordinate 98,273 downwards.
TGGAGGAAGAACCGGGTGCCGACGTCCAGCCGGTCGGCGCAGAACACGCCGGCGTGGTTGACGACGGCCCGGCCGGAGAGCAGCGGTCCTACGTCGTCGGGGAGCCGGTAGGTGAGCGGCCACGGGTTGGCCGGCCGCCGCAGGCCGGGGTCGGGCGTGGCGAAGATCAGCCGGGCCTTCTTCACGGCCAGCGAGGTCCTGGTCGGGCCCACGATCCGTTCGAACAGCCGGAGCGTCGAGGTGTGGATCTCCTTGACCATCCCGGCGCCGACGACGACCGTGCCCTCGTGCAGCGCGGGTGCCAGCCGCAGCAACTGGTCCTCCAGCAGCGCCAGGCTCTTGGGCACCCGCACCAGCAGCACGTCGACGCGGTCCGGCGGAGGGTCCTGCGTGGTCAGCAGGCGCACGGAGCCCGGCTCCGCGCCGGCCCGTTCCAGGTTGACGCGAGCGGCCTCCCGGCCGAGGTGGGAGTCGGTGATCTGCACCGGCCGGTGCCCCGCAAGCGCCGTCACCAGCGCCCCCCAGCGGTCCCCGAGCACCACCACCGTGCCGGTCAGCGGCACCTCCCGCTCCGCGAGGTGCCCGAGCAGGTACTCGTCGGAGGCGTCCCAGGCCCGGAGCCGGTCGCGCGGGTCCTCGGGAAAGCGGGTCAGCACCTGCTCGCCCCATGGCGTCGTCATACGGTCACTGCGGTCGTTCATCGTGCGCCCAGGCTAACCGAGCCGCAGCTCAGGCCCCCTCGCGCGGACCGGACGGCGTCGCGGGCAGGATGGGGACATGGACTCCGAGCTGTTCCCCAGGAGCCGTACCGAGACCGCGCCCGGTGCCGTCCACGTGCCGGACTGGCTGACGCCCGGACGGCAGCGCGAGCTGCTGCGTGCCTGCCGCGAGTGGGCCCGTCCCCCGGCCGGGCTGCGCACGGTCCGCACTCCCGGCGGCGGCACCATGACCGCCCGGCAGGTCTGCCTCGGCTGGCACTGGCACCCGTACGCCTACGCCCGCACCGTCGTCGACGGCGACGGCGCGCCGGTGAAGCCCTTCCCGGCCTGGCTGGGCGAGCTGGGCCGCGGCGCGGTGACCGACGCGCTGGGCGCCGACGCCGCGGCGGACGCGGCGTACGACATCGCCCTGGTCAACTTCTACGACGCCGACGCCCGCATGGGCATGCACCGCGACGCCGACGAGCGCTCCGACGCGCCCGTGGTCTCCCTGAGCCTCGGCGACACCTGCGTCTTCCGCTTCGGCAACCCGGAGACCCGGACCCGCCCCTACACCGACGTCGAACTGCGCAGCGGCGACCTGTTCGTCTTCGGCGGGCCCTCCCGGCTCGCGTACCACGGTGTGCCGAGGGTGCACCCGGGCACGGCACCGCCCGAGTTGGGGGTCACCGGGCGGCTCAACATCACGCTCCGGGTCAGCGGCCTCTAGACACTCCACACGTGCGGATCATGGGAGACTCCCCTCCATGAGCGGCAAGGCGGACCCCCGGGCGGCGGGGGAAGGGACCACCTCGAGGACGCGGCTGGAGCGAGGGCGCGGTGCGCTCGGACCCGCGTTGGAGCTCGTGCACACCGGACGCGCCCCCACCAGGGCCGTCCTCACCGCGGAACTCGGCGTGACCCGGGCCACGGCAGGCGCCGTCGCCGCCGAACTGGAGGCGCTCGGCCTGATCCGGGTCGACGCCAGGCCCGGCGCGGCGGCCGGTTCGCAGGGCCGCCCCTCGCACCGCCTCGCGGTCGCCGAGGACGGCCCCGTCGCGCTAGCCGCGCAGGTCCACGCCGACGGCTTCCGCGCGGCCCTGGTCGGTCTCGGCGGCCGGATCGTCGCCACCGCACCCGGCTGCGAGGTCGTCGACGCCGATCCGGCGAAGGTGCTTGCCTCCGTCGTCGAGACGGGCACGGAGCTGCTGCGGGAGACCGGGCGGCGCTGCGTCGGCGCGGGGCTCGCCGTGCCGTCCGCGGTAGCGGAACCGGAGGGCCTGGCCCTGAACCCGCTGCACCTGGCCTGGCCCGCGGGCGCGCCCGTGCGTCGGATCTTCGCCGAGCAGGTGCGCGCCGCCGGTATCGAGGGGCCCGCGTTCGCCGCGAACGACGTCAACCTCGCGGCCCTCGCCGAACACCGGCACGGCGCCGGGCGCGGAGCGCGCGACCTGCTGTGCGTGGCCACCGGGCACCGCGGCGTCGGCGGTGCCCTGGTCCTCGACGGCCGCCTGCACATGGGCAGTTCGGGTCTCGCCCTGGAGGTCGGCCACCTCGCCGTCAACCCCGAGGGCCGCCCCTGCCACTGCGGCAGCCGCGGCTGCCTCGACGTGGAGGCCGACCCGCTGGCCTTCCTCACGGCGGCCGGCCGCGAGCCGGGTCCCGAGGTCTCCCTGCTCCAGCAGTCCTACGACCTGATCCGCGACCACTACACCGACCCGGCCGTCCGCACCGCCACCGAGGCCCTCATCGACCGCCTCGGCCTGGGCCTCGCGGGCCTGGTGAACATCCTCAACCCGGACCGCATCATCCTCGGCGGCCTCCACCGCGCCCTCCTCGACGCCGACCCCGAGCGGCTGCGCGCGGTCGTCGCCGACCGCAGCCTGTGGGGCCAGAGCGGCGGCGTACCGATCCTGCCGTGCAGCCTGGACCACAACAGCCTGGTCGGCGCGGCCGAGTTGGCCTGGCAGCCGGTCCTGGACGACCCGCTGGGCGCGCTGGCCTAGGGTTCAGTGCGCCGGCCGGGCGCCCCCGCTGGGGGCGTTGCTCAGGTCGACCACACAGAAGACGTTGCCGTCCGGGTCCGCGAGGACGACGAAGTCGGGGTCGGGCGGGTAGCGGTCCCAGTCGACCTCCCGCGCGCCGAGGCCGACCAGCCGCCGCACCTCCGCCCGCTGTTCCTCCGTGGAGTCCGTGTAGAGGTCCAGGTGGACGCGTGGGTGCGGCTCGGCCGGCGACTCGCTGCGCATCAGGCCGAGCGCGCGACCGGAGCCGTCGGCGTGGTGCAGCGTGCGCCAGGTCTCGCTCCGCCACTCGTCCGTGGCGACCAGACCGAGCGCCGCGGTCCAGAACGCCTCCGCGCGGGGCACGTCCGTGACGCCGATGACGGGGACACCGAGTCTCAACATGGTCCGAGCCTACGTACCGTGCGTCGCGTACTGCGCGATCCCGTGGCCGAGCGACCAGTCCGCGGAGGTGTTCTCGGTCAGGGTGACGAAGACGTTCCGGGGTTCGGTGCCCGCGTAGGTCTCGGCGAGTTCGGCGATCCGGCGGTACAGCGCCCGCTTGCGCTCGCTCGTCCGGCCCGCTCGGAGGGTGATCGCCACGAAGACGATGCCCTCGTCCCGGTGCACCCCGAGGTAGTCGTCGCACCGCAGCGCGCTGCGGGTGCCGTCGTGTCCGGTGAGGACCTGGAACCGGTCGTCGTGCGGGATGCCGAGCGTCTCGACCAAGGCGTCGTGGACGGCCCGGCCGAGCGCGTCGAGACGGTCGGCGTCGGTGCCGTGAGCGTCTATGCGGACGAAGGGCATGCGGGCATCTCCCGTTCGGACGGCTGCGGTTCGGGGTTCAAGGGTTCGGAGGGTCGGACGTCGGTGGATCGGACGTCGGCGGGTCGTCGGTGGGTGGCGTGGCGGACCCGAGACGGCCCGTCGAAGGACGGAGCATCGACCGGGAGCCCGGGGCCGGCGAAGAACGGGTCGTCGTGCCTGTCGCATACGCGGACGGCGCTCACCACTGGCGCCCCCGGGGCAGCCGCTCCCGCTCCGGCGCCGACACGTGCAGCACCTGGAAGACCTCGCCCGTCACCCCGTCCGGCGCCTCGTCGGCATGCAGTGAGAAGTGGACCAGTTCCCATCGGCCGGTGTCCACGACCGCCGCCGCGAGCAACGCGCCGTCCACGGCCGCCAGCCGCCCGGTCTCCCGCACCGCCTCCGCCGCCCACTGCGACAGGGGCACCCCCTCCGGCACCGGCCGCCGGTGTCGGAGAGCCACCCGCGCGGGAGAGCGGGCGGCGCCGCCTTCCTCGTAGGCCAGGCCCGTCCACTGCCGGACCGCGGGCCGGCCGAAGTCGTCGGTGGGCCGCTGGAAAGCGCCCTCCCAGAGGAAGGAGTTCATGCCCTCCACGGTGCGCCACAGGTAGAACGGCGCGTACTGGTTGACCGGCGAGCCGTGCACCCCGCGCTCCCGCATCAGGTACGCCTTGGCGCCGAGACCGGGCCAGTCGTCCAGGAGGTGCCCGGTGCGGGCGACCCGTTCCCGGACGGCGTCCATCGCGTAGTCGGCGGGCAGGGTGAACTCGTACTGCATGGCGTGCATCGGCGGGGCTCCTTACCGGGTGGGGGCGTCGTGCGGGGCCAGCAGGGCCAGCAGTCCCCGGACCGCGGCGTCGAACGCGGTGGGGGAGCCGGACGCGCGGGCGAGGACGTAACCGCCCTGGACCGTCGCGACGACGGCCGCCGCGATCTCCTCGCCGTCCAGTGAGGGTGCGAACTCGCCCCGCTCCCTGCCCTCCTCGACGATCCGGGCGATGCGCGCCCTGAGCCAGTCGAGCGTCTCGTCGACGGGTGCGCGCAGGGCGTCGTCGGCGATCACGTCCGGGTCCATGGTCAGCCGCCCCACCGGGCAGCCGCGCAGCACCTCGCGCTCGCGCCGCAGATAGCCCGCGATCCGCTCGTACGGCGTGCCCGGACCGTCCAGCACCCCCTCGGCGGTGGCCCGCATCTCCTCGGCGGTCCGCCGGATCGCGGCCAGCGCGAGATCGGGCTTGCCCTTGAAGTGGTGGTACATGCTGCCCTGTCCGGCGCCGGCCCGCTCCAGGATCGCCTTGGGGCTGGTCCCCACGTATCCCCGCTCCCACAACAGCTCGCGGGTGGACTCGATCAGCCGCTCCGAGGTGCTCATGCATCCAGTGTACATACTAGTAGTTACAGAGATCGAGGCGGAGGACATCCGAAGTCCGGCGGGGGGGGGAGGAAGCAGGCCCGGACGGCGTACGTACTCCCCGCGGGGTACGCACAGTGCCGCTGGCGGTACGACGACCGGGACCCGCCTCGGGGGCGACGCTCGGAAGCGACACGAAGGACATCGCCACCGAGGAGTTGGACGACATGGAGACCCTGGCACACTTCGGCGACGGCGGGCCCGGCCCCTGGATCCTGCTCTTCCCGCTGATCTGGGCGCTGGTCATCGGCGCCGGCGTCACCCTGCTCCGCCGCACCGTATGGCGCGGGCGCCGCGGATCCGGACGGCCCACCGTCGAGGACAACTCGCCCATCGCCGTCCTCGGTCACCGTTTCGCCTCCGGCGAGATCGACGAGGACGAGTACTGGCGCCGGCTCTCCGTGCTGGACGAGCAGTTCGGCCGGACCCGCAAGGGCGGTGCGACATGACCACGACGACCCGGCGGCCGCTTCACGGCGATCACGGGACGCGTGGGCCACGGCAACCCACCCTGATGCACTGCGCCGCCGCTCTTGAGTCGAGGCGTCGCGGAAGCCGACGGCGAGGGACGGGCGTTGACCGTCACGGACCCGGTCGGCGGCACCGCCTTCGCCTTCGCCGTGCCGCCCGTCGACTCGCGGTGGCGGCCGTCGTCGGCCTCACGGCGGTCTCCCTCGCCTGCCTCCGCCCGGCCCGGCGCGCGGCCCGCCGGGCCGTACTGCGCGCCGCGGCCACGGAGCAGCGACCCGCCCCCGCCGGGGGACTCCCTGCGGGCACACGCCCGGGGTGCTCCGAGCGCCTGCCCGCGGTGGGCGTCCCCCTTGTGGGCATGGGCGGCAGGCGTCCCCACGGCGCGCACGCCCGGCAGGGGCGTCCTCCTTGCCGGGCACGCGTGTTGGGGGACTCCGCGCGCGCACGCGCCGGACGTACTCCTTGCGGGGCACGCTCTCCGCGGGCACGGGGCGCGGGGTCATGCACGGGCACGGGGTCATGCACGGGCACGGGAACCCGCACCCGCACCCCCACCCCCACCGAACCCACCGGGTACCGGATCCACACCGCACGGCCCCCGGCAGCGAGGGGTCACCGCCCGGTCAGCCGGCAACGGCCGACCGGGCGGGAGCGGGTTGGGGGCTGCCCAGATCGACCGCGTGCTCGGTCTCCGCGAACACGGCGGCCGGCACCTCCTCGACCAGGCGGCGCGGCGGGCAGGCGGTGACCGGGGCCAGGGCGCCGCACGTCGGCAGCGTGAACCAGACGACCTTGCCGGACTCGCCGTCCGGCCGGGCGCCCCAGCTCTCGCTCATCGCCGCCACCATGGCGAGCCCTCGCCCGCAGGTGGCGAGGGGCTCGGCGTCGTCCACCACGGGCAGGCGCGGATCGTGGTCCCGCACCGAGACGGTGAGCCGCTCCAGCAGCAGCTCTATCTCCACGGTGCACGTCTTGTCCGGCCGGGCGTGCAGGTGGACGTTGGTCAGCAGCTCCGTCACGCCGAGCGAGGCCCGGTCGATCAGGGAGTGCATATGCCAGTAGCGCAATTGCGCAGATACGATTCTGCGGACCTGGCCGATCCGCGACGGCAGGGCTTGCAGCTCCACCGTGCAGTGTCTGCTTGGGTGACTGATCACGGCTGCGACTCCCCGACAAAGAGGTCCGGAAGAACACGGAGTTCGGATCCAGCAGGGCGCACGCGGCGCGCCGCCGCCTGCTGTCATGGCCGGCGGGCTGGTTCGCAGCGTTATCGCCGGTAAACCCAGAGTGACGTGAGACCAGCGTGACGCAAGGGGTGAGGCACCGCAACTTACGGACATCTCAACGGTGATGTCCGGCCGCCCTGTGCACGGCCTCGATGAAACGGCGGGCCGCGGGCGGGCCCGGCTCACCCGGCGCGGGGTCCCGCTCGCCGAGCGTCAGCAGGTACCGCTTGCCGTTGAGGTCGGCGAGGGCCCGGTCGTGCGGGCCGAACCAGGGGCGCGAGGCCCGTACCGCCTGCACCGGCGCGCTGTCGATCTCACTGCCGTAGCTGGTGAGCAACTCGACCCTGCCACCGCTGATCCGGACCGTCCCGGCCCGGGTGAGTGAGCGCAGCCGTTTACCGATCCGCACTCCCGTGGCCCTGAACTCCGGGTCCGCCATGCCGTCGCCCCCTCGCGCGCGTCGGTCGTCCCACCCGCTGGCAGTCTGCCCGCACCGCGCGTCCAGCACCAGTACGCACCCTCTCTTTCCGGGGTCGTCCGGAGCACTCGCGCGAATGCGCCCCCACCGTGCGTGCCGACGCGCCCCAGGGGTGCCTTTGAGGCGCCCAAAGGTGTGTTTATGCAGGTGAGAAGCGTGTGGAAGATGTCTATGATCGAGGCGTCGGCCGCCCGGCACGCCGTCGGAGCGCAGCGTAAGGAGCCTCCTCGTGAGCACCACCCCGCAGACCCGCACCGGCGCCACCCTGGACGTCGACCACAGCGACGCCGACTACCGGGCATGGCTGAAAGAGGCCGTGCGCAAGGTCCAGGCCGACGCGAACCGCTCGGCCGACACCCACCTGCTCCTCTTCCCGCTCCCCGAGCGGTGGGGCATCGACCTCTACCTCAAGGACGAGTCGACCCACCCGACCGGCAGCCTCAAGCACCGCCTCGCCCGCTCACTCTTCCTCTACGGCCTGTGCAACGGCTGGATCCGCCCGGACCGCCCGGTGATCGAGGCGTCCAGCGGCTCCACGGCCGTCTCCGAGGCGTACTTCGCGAAACTGGTCGGCGTGCCCTTCGTCGCCGTGATGCCGCGCACCACGAGCACGGAGAAGATCCGCCTGATCGAGTTCCACGGCGGACGGTGCCACTTCGTGGACGACTCCCGCCGGATGTACGAGGAGTCCGCACGCCTCGCGGCCGAGACCGGCGGCCACTACATGGACCAGTTCACCTACGCCGAACGTGCCACCGACTGGCGCGGCAACAACAACATCGCCGAGTCGATCTTCCGGCAGCTGCGGCTGGAACGGTTCCCCGAACCGGCGTGGATCGTCGCCACGGCCGGCACCGGAGGCACCTCGGCGACGCTCGCGCGCTATGTGCACTACATGCAGTACGACACCCGGGTCTGTGTCGCCGATCCGGAGAACTCCTGCTTCTTCGAGGGCTGGACCACCGGCGATCCGGACGTCGCCTGCGACCGCGGCTCACGGATCGAGGGCATCGGCAGGCCCCGGATGGAACCGAGCTTCGTGCCCGGCGCCATCGACCGCATGATGAAGGTCCCGGACGCGGCGAGCGTCGCGGCCGTCCGCGCCCTGGAGCAGGCCATCGGCCGCAAGGCGGGCGGTTCCACGGGCACCGGGCTGTGGAGCGCGCTGAAGATCGTCGCCGAGATGGTGGCCGCGGGACGCCGGGGCAGCGTCGTGACGCTGCTGTGCGACCCGGGGGACCGGTACCTCGACAAGTACTACTCGGACACCTGGCTCGCCGAACAGGGCCTCGACATCGGCCCCTACACGACCGCGATCGAGACGCTGCTGCGCACGGGCACCTGGCCCGACTCACCCGGCAGCCCCCGCCGGACAGGCCCTAGGGACGGGTCAGGCGCCGGTCCAACGCGGTGACCGCGCCACGGAACGACCGCCCAAGACCCGGGCGGGCCCGGCCCAGCACGAAGCGGAACAGGGCCGTACCGTCGGCCGCGAAGGTCCACTGCACGCGCGTGCCCGTCCCGGCCGGCGCCAGCCGCCACTCCTCGGCCATCGCCCGGGCGCCGGGCGTGTTGGTGACGTCCACGCGATAGGCGTACACCTCGGGCCGCTCGGCCGTCAGGACCGTCTCGACGAAGCGCGTCCCGCCCCGGAGCCGGACCTCGCGCCCCGCGTCCTCACCGATGGGCCGGGCGAACGTCACCGCCGAGAACCACGTGGGCCAGCCGGCCACGTCCTCGGCGAGCGCGCGGAAGACCGCGTCCGGAGCGGCGGAGATCTCCCGCGCGAAGACCAGGCGCACCGGCGCCGTCTCGACGAAGTCGAGACCCACCGGACGCAGACGGTGAGCCATGGACACAACCCCCTTGTACGCGGCGGCGCATGCGGACGATCGGCCGAGTGGCGCCACGATAGCCGGGGGCGCGTGCGGTGTCAGCGGGGCCTCACGGGACGGACGGCGCACGCGGGGCACGGGGCGCCATGGACGCCGGGGCGGGAATCGCCGCGCCGGCGTCCGCGTACCCGGATCAGTCGGTCGTCGGCTCGGGCTCGCCCGCCACGACCAGCCCGAGGTGCTCGGCGACCTCCGCGCGGGCGTCGGCCGACAGGCCGCCGTCGGTCACCAGCGTGTCCACCTGCTCCAGCGTCGCGAAGGAACTCAGGCCCACGACACCCCACTTGGTGTGGTCCGCGACCACCACGACACGCCGCGCGGACTGCACCAGCCGCCGGTTGGTCTCGGCCTCCGCCAGGTTCGGCGTGGACAGGCCGGCCTCGGCCGATATCCCGTGCACACCGAGGAACAGCACGTCGAAGTGGAGCGTGGCGATCGCCTGGTCGGCCACCGGGCCCACCAGCGAGTCCGAGGGCGTGCGCACCCCGCCGGTGAGCACCACCGTCGCCGTGCCCGGCCGGGTCCCCGACGTGCGCTGCGCCACGTGGAACACGTCGGCCACCCGCACCGAGTTCGTGACCACCGTCAGGTCCGGCACGTCCACCAGCCGGTGTGCGAGCGCGTACGTCGTCGTACCGCCGGACAGGGCGATCGCGGCACCCGGCGCGACCAGCTCGGCCGCGGCCCGCGCGATCTCCTCCTTGGCCGTCGGCTCCAGACCCGACTTGGCCTCGAAGCCCGGCTCGTGCGTGCTCGCCTCCGCCACCGGGACCGCGCCGCCGTGCACCTTCTCCAGCACACCCTGCCGGGCCAGCGCGTCCAGGTCACGACGGACCGTCATGTCCGACACGCCGAGCTTGCGGGTCAGTTCGTTGACCCGGACCCCGCCCCGGCGGCGCACCTCGTCGAGGATCAGGGCGCGCCGCTGCTCCGCGAGGAGGTTCGGATTCTCACTCACGTACGCTTCGGTCCTTTCGCCGCAAACCGTCCGACCCGCCGCCGCACTCGCTCTGATGAGGACTTCTCCCCGCACCCGTGCGCGGCCGTCTCATCCTCGCACGCCGCACCGCCGGCCGCGCCACCACCCGTCCGTCGCGCACATGTCACCCGTGTCTCGTCATGGCATCACTCGTCACACGGTTCGGGGAGATTCCGTGCCGAAGGGTGTGCGGAGCCCGTCGAACGGAGATCCTTGTGCCCGCACGGACAGAGCCGACGGCGCGTCACGGGGGAGTGCGGACAGTGGAACAGGCCGAGCAGCGGGACGGGAGATCCGGCACCGCCCTGGAACTCCTGGTGCACGGAGTGGGCGGCACCACGCCCGCGGAGATGCTGGACGACCCGCGGACCGTGCGGGTCACCGGCGACCACGTCGCGGCCGTCTTCCGGCGCGCGGAGGACGTCGACGCGGAGTCCCGGCCCGAGGACTACCGCGGTCGGCCGGTGCCCGAGGCCTACGTCTGGTGCAACCTCACCTCCGGCAACGGCACCCGCGCCCTGTGGCTGCTGCTCCTGCCGTTCATGGTGGTCAACCTCGCCCACTGGATGCGGCCCGCCGCGAACGGCCGGATCCGCACGGTACGGCTGTACGGGCTGCTGGTGCGGCTCGCGGGGCTCACCCTGACGGTGCTGCTGGTCGCCGCCGCCTGCGAGGTCGCGCTCGACCTCGTGGCCTGGCAGTGCGCCGGCACGCGCGTGTGCGCAGAGCGCCACTCCTGGGTGGGCTTCCTGTCGCCGGTGGTCTCCGACGGCGGCTGGTGGAGCGCGCCGGGCCGCAGGCTCGCCCTCGCGGCCGCGGTACCCGCCGCCCTCACCGGTCTGCTGTGGTACCTGTCGCTGCGCACCTGGCGGGCGTACGAGTCGCAGCAGCCGATGGACCGCGAGTCCGACCCCGAGGAGGGCCCCGGGCACACCGCCCTCGGCCGGCCGGGCTTCTGGTACGGCCGCCGCCTGGTGGCCCGGCTGCGCGCCGCGCACACCGCCGCCGGGCTGCTGACCATCGCGGTGGCGGTCGGCGCACCCGCGGCCCGCTTCGACCGCCGGCCGGGCGGTCCCGCGGCACTGGACACGCTGGGATGGCTCCTCCAGATCGCACTGGCCGCCGGTGCCGTCGCCGTGGTCGTGGTGGTCTGCCGCCGGGGCCGCAGCGAGAACCGCCTCGACCGGCGCCTCGACCGCCACCTCGTACGGCGTCTGCCGCTCGCCGCCCTCGTCCTGTTCGTCCTCGCCCTGCTCTACGGCGGCTGGGACCGCCCGGGATGGGCGTCGGCCGGCCGGCTCTCCGGTGACCTGGCCTTCGGCGGCATCGCCCTGACGCAGGGCCTGCTGGTCATCGCCCTCGCCGTGGTCGCGCACCTGCTCCACCGCAGCCTCCCCGACGCCCGCGCGGCGATCCGCGGCCTGGGCGGACCCGCCGTCGTCATGCTGGCCTGCGCCCTGGGCGGCTTCATGTCCGGCGGCGTCGCCCAGCGCGTCTCCGACTGGATGGACGGCACGGGCACCTTCCTGGACGGCCCGCCCGTCCTGCTGACCTGGCAGGCGTCCGTCATCCCGCCGCTCCTCGTCATCGTGCTGCTGCTGTGCGCCGCGCTGGCCCGGCACACCTGGAGCCTCGCCCGCGCGGAACGGGACGCCGTGGAGGGCGACCACGCGGGGGAGGCCGGGGACCCCGGACGCACCCGGCGCATCGCGCTGGCCCGCGCGACGGCCACCCTCACCGACCGGGCGCCGCTCCTCGTCGCCATCACCTCCGCCGCCACCCTGCTGCTGGGCGCCGGAGCGCTGGTGGGCGCCCTGACGACCGACCAGGTGCCCGGTGAGGCGGCGCGCGGCACGTACGCCGTCGTGCACGGTGCCGCGCAGACCGCGCAGGCACTGGGCTCCTGGCTGATCGGCCTCGGCTTCATACTGTTCGTGACGTGGGGCAGGCGCGCCTACAAGGACGCCTCCGCGCGGCGCACCATCGGCATCCTGTGGGACGTCGGCACCTTCTGGCCGCGCGCCGCCCACCCCTTCGCACCGCCCTGCTACGCCGAGCGCGCCGTACCCGACCTGACCTGGCGGATGGCGACCTGGACCCGCGCCACCGGCGGACGGCTGGTCATCTCCGGGCACTCGCAGGGCAGCGTCCTCGCCGCCGCCGCGTCCTGGCAGCTGGAGCCGGCCGCCCGCAGGCGGGTCGCCCTGCTCACCTACGGTTCACCGCTGGAGCGGCTGTACGGCCGCTGGTTCCCGGCCCACTTCGGACCGGAGGCGCTCGCCTCGCTGCACCGGGAGGTCGACTGCTGGCGCAATCTGTACCGTCACACCGACCCCATCGGCGGACCGGTGCGGCTGCCCGGCGACCCGGGCCCCGCGGTGGACCGCGCACCCCTCAAGGACCCGCTGACGTACGGCCGCACCGAACTCCATCCGCTGCCCGCGCCGGTCCTCGGCCACTCCGACTACCAGGCCGACCCGGTCTTCGCCGAGGAGCGCGGGCGGCTGCTGGCCCGGCTCCGACCGGAGGTGCCGGCGCCCCGCCACACCGGGGGCCCCGAGCCCGTTCCGGCGGCGGACGACGCCACCGGGGCCTGCTAGCGCTCCCTCGGCCGCCCGGGCGCCGGGTCCGTCACGGCAGTTCGGGCAGGTCGTCGGCGTACAACAGGGTGAGGTCGTCCGTGCTGGGATCGGCCAGCTGGGCCACCCGGCTCGCGTGCCGTTCCACCATGGCCTCGAAGGTCTGGCGGGCGGTGCGGCCGTTGCCGAAGGCGGGGCCCTTGGGGATCGCCGTGAAGTACTTCGTCAGCGCCTCGGCCGTGCCGGGGGCCAGCCGGTACTCGTGCTCGTCGGCCTGCTGCTCCACGATCCGCAGCAGCTCGTCGGGGCCGTAGTCGCCGAAGGTGATGGTCCGTGAGAAACGGGAGGCCACACCCGGGTTGACCGACAGGAAGCGCTCCATCTCGGCCGTGTAGCCCGCGACGATCACGACGACCGAGTCGCGCTGGTCCTCCATGAGCTTGACCAGCGTGTCGATGGCCTCCTTGCCGAAGTCCCGGCCCGCGTCCTCGGGGGAGAGCGCGTACGCCTCGTCGATGAACAGCACCCCGCCGTGCGCCCGCTGGAACGCCTCCTGGGTGCGGATCGCCGTGGAGCCGATGTGCTCGCCGACCAGGTCCACCCGGGAGACCTCGACCAGGTGCCCCTTGTCCAGCACACCGAGGGAGGCGAGGATCTCGCCGTACAGCCGGGCGACCGTCGTCTTGCCGGTGCCCGGGGAGCCGGTGAAGACCAGGTGCCGCTTGACCGACGCGGCCTTCAGGCCCGCCTGCTGCCGGCGCCGGCCCACCTCGATCATGTCGGTCAGGGCCCGCACCTCGCGCTTGACGCTGTCCAGGCCGACCAGGGCGTCCAGTTCGCCGAGCACCGCCTTCGAGGTCCGCGCGGGCTCCTGCGGGGCGACGGCCGCGATCAGGGGCTCCTGCTCGGTGGTGCGCTGCCCGGGGATCGAGCCCAGCAGCCCGGGGGACTGGTTCACCGTCTGCACGACCGGATCCGCCGGGGCGGTCGCCGCCGCGCCGCCGCTCTCGTCGCTGGTGCAGTCCTCGACGAGCGGACCGGAGTCGTACGCGCTGTCCGGGCCGCCCTCCGCGAACTCGTACCCGCCGCGCGCGCACCGCTCCGTGCGGCACTTCCTGAGCGTCGTACGGCAGCCGTCGATCACATGGAAGCCGTAGCCCGCGCTGCCGGTCACCCGGCAGTTCAGGAAGCTGCCGCGGCCGCCGGCCGACACGTAGACACCGGCCTCCGAGGGGGAGTCGACCGTGCAGCGCTCGATCGTGGGGTCGGCGCCCTTGGTGACTATGACGCCGGTGCGGTTGCCGTCCAGGGTGCAGTTGTTGAGGGTGCCGCCACTGCCGTGGTCGCGGAACCACGCGCCCGTGGCGGCGTCCCGGATGCGGCAGTCGTCGAGCTGGGCGGTGGCGCCGTCGCTCACCGAGACCGCCGTGTTGCGCACCTGGGACAGGTCGCTGTCGACGACGTCCGCGCGGGAGCCGCGGTCGAGGACGAACAGCGCGTCCGGTACGTCGTGCACCCGGCAGGAGTCGAGCACCGCGGTGGCGCCGTCGCTGACCCACACGGCCGGGTAGTCGCCCGTGCTGTCGAAGATCTCGCACTGGTTGGCGTCCACCCGCGTGCCCGGGTCCCACACCGACAGGCCGTTGCGGCCGAACTGCCGCACGGTGGTGCGGGTCAGGGTGAGGACGGAACGGGAACGAAGGTCGACCGCGTTCTCCGGGATGTCGTGGATGCGGCAGTCGGCGAGGGTGAGCACGGCGTCCGTGTCCAGGGTGACGCCGTCGCCGGTGGTGCGGTGCACGTCGCAGTCGGTCAGGTGCGCGGTGGCCCGGCCCGTGACCTGCACTCCGCTGCCCCGTACCTCGTACACCTCGCAGCCCACGGCCTCCAGCGCGGAGCCCTCGCCCGTCGCGGTCAGCCCGGAACCGGCGGCATGGTGCACGCGGCAGCGTTCCAGCCGGGGATGCGCGCCGGAGCGCACCGCGACGCCCGCCTGTCCGGCCGAGACGACCTCGCACTCCTCGAACACGCCGCCCCCGCCGTCCAGGACGGCGATGCCGACACCGGCCGGATTGTCGACGACACAGCGCCGCACCGTGGGCCGCGCGCCGCCGCGCACCTCTATCCCGGAGGCGGAACGCGCGACCACTCTCAGGCCCAGCAGCTCCGGCGTACCGTCCTCGACGAGCACCGCGGGCGCCGCCGCGTCCTGGCCCTCCACGTGCAGGTCCTGGATCACCGCCGAGGCGCGCACGGTCAGCGGGACGCCGTCGACGGGCGCGATGCGCACCGAACCCTGGCCGCCCTCGGGCCCGCGCAGGGTCACCGCCCGCTGGACGACGAGGTTCTCCCGGTAGGTCCCCGGGGCGACGGTGAGGACGTCACCCTCGGCCGCGGCCTCCAGGGCGGCGGCGAGCGTTGCGTACTCACCCGTGCGGCGCCGCCACCGCGAGGTGCCGGTGTGCGTCACCTGGACCGTGCCCTGTGCCATGGCGTTGCTGTGCCCCCACCTCGTCGTACGCGGGTTGTCGCCGATTCGCTTCGGCCGGTCCACCGTAGCGTGCGCGCAGGTGGTGAGTTGACCGGAGCCGGAAGCCCGTCAGCTGCCCGTGCCGGTCCTGCCCCAGTCCGGGCCCGCCCGCTCCCACTCCCGCTCCCAACGCGCGTACCGGCCGCGGACCATGCGCCAGACGGCCATGCGCCGGCCCGCCTCGACCAGGGCCGCCGCCGCCACCGCGGCGCCGATCCCGGCGAGCACGGCGTGCGTGGCCGCCGTCGCGCCGTCCAGCGGGCGGGCCACCGCGCTTCCCCGCTCGTCCGTCCACAGCCCGAAGCGGTCGCCGGGATCCGGGTCGTCGATGCGGACCGTGACGGAGCCTTCGTGCCGGGAGCCGTCCGGACCGGTCCAGTCGGCGAGGACGCGGCTGCGCAGGCTCTCACCGGCGCCCTCCGGATCGACGGCCAGGGTGGAGCGCTCCAGGGGACGCACCACGGTGGCCGTCACCCGGTGCCGGGACTCGTGCTGTTCGCGCACCGACCGCTGGAGGGTGTCCTGGGCGGCGCCGCCCGCGAGTACCCCGAGCAACGGCGCCACGGACAGGATCAGCAACAGACCCGCCAGTGCCACCCATGCCTCGGCCAGGTCGGTCGCGCGGCACAGCGGATTGCGCCGCCAGCGCCACAGCCCCCGGATCGCCCGCACGTCCGCCCCCCTTCCTGCTCCCCGCCACCCCCCGGCCGGCCCGTCCCGGCCCGTTTCTCATGAACGTCTCACAAAGCCCAACGCCCGGACCGGGGAGCGGGTTCCCGGCTCCGGGCCGGTGTCCTGATCCCGCCTCCGGGGCGTGGCACGTCAGTCGATGATCCGTACCGGGTCGCCGACCCGGACCGTGCCGCGGCGGGCCGGGACCAGGTTCTGCCCGAAGACCAGCTTGCCGTCGACGCGGCGGTGCCGTCCGAGGGTGTGCAGGGGCTCCGCGCCGCGTCCGGCGGTGGCCTGGTCGGTGGTGGTCACGACACAGCGCCCGCAGGCCTTGGCGACCCGCAGGACGACCTCGCCGACGGCGACGCGGGACCAGCCGTCCTCGGCCCACGGCTCGGTGCCGGAGACGACCAGGTTCGGCCGGAAGCGGTTCATGGGCAGGGGGCCGTCGGCGGCGTGCGGGCCGCCCGCGATCAGGGAGTTGAGGGCGTCCAGGGAGGCCGTTGTCGTGAGCAGCAGCGGAAAGCCGTCGGCGAAGGTGACGGTCTCGCCCGGCAGCGCGTACCGGGGGTCCACGGGCCGGCGGGTCGCGGGATCGTCCAGGTGCACCAGCCGGACCTCCGCCCCGAGGAAGGCGCTGCACCAGTCGTGCGCGGCCGCGTCGTCCGCGGGCAGGGCCTCGACCTTGTCACGGAAGAGCTGCGCCGGGACGGTGACCGCCCCGCGCGGCACCGGCACCGTCAGCGGCTCCCTGCCGGGTGCGGACAGCCGGACGCCGCCGCCGGGCAGAAGCTCGGCGGCGGCCAGGGCGAGGCGCGGCTGCTTGCGTTGCGTGACGACCTTTCCCCCGTCGTCGATCAGCATCCAGCGTCGGTCTCCGGCCGGCCCCCAGGGCTCCACGACGACCTCCCGGAGCGACAGGCTCCGGAACGCCTTGACCGGATGGACGTGGATCGACTGCAGTCGCGCGTTCCCCATGACGCCATCGTGCCAGGTGGCACGGGCGTTCCCGGGGACGGCTCAGTAGCCGCGGTACTGCTGCTGGTTGTACGGGTCCTGGTACGGCGCGGGGGCCGGCCGGGGAGTCGCGGGGCGCATCGCCTCGTAACCCGCGGGGCCGGGCGCCGCCGGGCGGGGCTGCTGCTGGTACTGGGGACCGGGGTACCCGCGCGGCGCGGTCGCCTGCTGGGGGATGTACGCGGCCGGGGCCTGCTGCAGGGGCGCGGGCTGCGGCGCCTGCTGCGGGTAGCCGTAGGAGGACTGGGAGGGACCCGCCGGGAGGGCGGGCAGGGCGGACGGGAGCGCGGGCAGATGACTGCTCGGCACGTCGTACGCCGCGGGGACCCGGATCGGGGCGATCTGCGGGGTGCCCCGTTCGGCCACGAGCGAGTCGTAGATCGGGGTGTCCGGGAAGGAGGCGGAGTAGTAGCCGCCGCCATAAGTGGAGCGGGGGGAGGTCATGGCCATAAGTTAAGCCCACGATGTGCTGGTTGGGGAGACCGATAAGAGGGTTGTTTTCCGTGTCCGCACTGACCCGGTGTCCCCAATGCGAGCGAACTTGGCAAAATAGGGCGTCAGGCCGTGTGCTTTTGAGGTAAAGGCCGTGTTCCCAGCGGGTTACCGGCGGTTGGCCGAACCTCTCGTCGCACTCCGCGCGTGGGACGGACGGCCGGGAGAATAGGTTGGGCGCCAAGAACGCGACGAAGCGCCGGGACGCGGCCCGGTGACACCTGATGGGGGCGGACATGACAATGACGAAAGGATCGAACACCCCGGTGCCGACGACGGCGCTGCGGGTCGAACTGGGCTGGCGATCGGGCCCCTCGGTCCCCGACGCGGACGCGTCCGCCCTGCTCCTCGTGGGCGGGAAGGTGCGTTCCGACGCGGACTTCGTCTTCTACAACCAGCCCGCGCACTCCTCCGGCGCGGTCCGGCACGAGGGCAAGCGGGACGCCGGAGGGCGGGTGACCGACAGCCTCCACGTAGACCTCGCGCGCGTGGAGCCCGCCATCGAGACCGTCATCCTCGCCGCCTCCTCGGACGGCGGCTCGTTCGGACGGGTCCCGGACCTCTACGTCGAGGTGCGCGACGCGGCGCGGAACACCGTGGTGGCCCGCTTCGACAACCCGGGCGCGACCGTGGAGACGGCCTTCGTGCTCGGCGAGTTCTACCGCCGCCAGGGCGCCTGGAAGTTCCGCGCCGTCGGCCAGGGCTACGACAGCGGGCTCGAAGGTCTGGCCACGGACTACGGCATCTCGGTGGACGAGCCCCAGCAGGCACCCGCGCCCACTCCACCGGCGCCCGCGGTCACGCCGCCCCCACCGCCCCCCGCGGCACCTCCCGCTCCTCCGGTCACCCCTCCCGCCGTCACCACCCAGCCCCCGGCCGCGCCGCCTTCCGCCGCGCCGGTCCGGCTGACCAAGGTCACGCTCACCAAGGCGGCGCCCTCGGTCTCGCTGACCAAGCAGGGCGGCACCTCGGGTGCGCTGCGCGTCAACCTCAACTGGCAGGTGCGCAAGCAGTTCTCCGGCTGGGCCCGCAAACTGGGCCGCCCGGTCGCCATGCACGACGACCTCGACCTCGACCTGTGCGCGCTGTACGAACTGAGCGACGGCAGCAAGGGCGTGGTCCAGGCACTCGGCAACGCCTTCGGAGCCCTCGACCGGCCGCCGTTCGTCCACCTCGACGGCGACGACCGCACCGGCGCCGTCTCCACCGGCGAGAACCTCACGGTCAGCCTCGACCACAGGCAGTACTTCCGGCGCATCCTCGTCTTCGTGACCATCTACCAGGGGGCCCGCTCCTTCGCCGACCTGCACGCCACGGTCACCCTCCAGCCGCAGTACGGCGCCCCGGTCGACTTCTCGCTCGACGAGTGCACCGTGCCCTCCACGGTGTGCGCCCTCGCGCTGATCACCAACACCGGCGGCGACCTCGTCGTACAGCGCGAGGCCCGGTACCTGGTGCCGGAACGCGGCGTGAGTCCGCAGCGCACCGTCGACCACGCCTACGGATGGGGCATGAACTGGACTCCCGGCCGCAAGTGAACGGACCCCGTCCGGCCCGTCAGCCCTCGTCGGGCACGACGTCCGGACGGGCGTAGGTGCGGCCCTTCCACGCCGCGCCCCGCCCCCGGTAGTGCTGCACCGCCGAGTCGACCGTCATCAGGAGATAGAGGAACGCGGTGAACGGCAACAGGGGAGCGAGCCACAGCGGCTGACGGTAGTGGCGCAGCATCGGCGCGTACGTCCCCGCCATCACCAGCCACGCGGCGCCCCCCAGGACAGCCGCCGCCGTCTCGCCCCGCGCCGCGCCGACGACCACCGCGAACGGCGGCACCAGGTACACGAGGGCCAGACCTGCCACCGTGCCGGTGAGCACCAGCGGGTGGTGCCGCAGCTGTGCGTACGCGCTGCGCGAGACCATGCGCCACAGGTCGCGCAGCCGCGGATAGGGGCGCACGCTGTCCACCCGCTCCGCCAGGCCCAGCCAGACGCGGCCGCCGGAGCCCTTGACCGCGCGGGCGAGGGCCACGTCGTCGATGACGGCGTGCCGGATGGCGTCCGGAATCCGCGCCCGTTCGGCCGCCCCGGTCCGCAGCAGCACACAGCCGCCGGCCGCCGCCGCGGTCCTCCCCTCGCGCCCGATCCACCGGAACGGATAGAGCTGCGCGAAGAAGTACACGAAGGCGGGCACCACGAGCCGCTCCCACGCGCTCGCCACGCGCAGCCGCGCCATCTGGGAGACGACGTCGAAACCGCCGGTGCCGGCCGCCGCCACCAGAGCGCGCAGACTGTCCGGCGCGTGCGCGATGTCGGCGTCGGTCAGCAGCAGGTACTCGGGCTCACGCCCGCGTGCCAGGGCGATGCCGTGCCGCACCGCCCACAGCTTGCCCGTCCAGCCCGCCGGCGGCTCCCCGGGCGAGGCCACGGTCAGCGGCAGCCCCTCGTGCCGCCGGGCCAGCTCGCACGCCAGCTCACCGGTGCCGTCGGTGCTCCCGTCGTCGATCAGGAAGACCTCGGCCCGCCCCGGATAGTCCTGGGCGAGCAGCGACGGCAGGCTCGCGGGCAGCACCGCCGCCTCGTCGCGGGCCGGGACGACGACGCACACCGAGGGCCAGACACCGGTTTCCTCCCGGGGCGGCAGTCCGACGTCCGTACGCCAGAAGAAGCCCCGCGCGAAAAGCAGCCACAGCCAGGCCGCGAGGGACAGTGCGGATACGACGGTCACCGGGGTCATCCACGCGTCGGCGCTCACGTGCGCAGTCTGCCCCACGCCACCGGCCCTCGACCGCGCATCGACTATGGTGGCCGGGTGAAGATCGCGCTCATGGACTCCGGAATCGGTCTGCTGGCGGCAACCGCCGCGGTACGGCGCCTGCGACCGGACGCCGATCTCATCCTCTCCCTCGATCCCGACGGCATGCCCTGGGGTCCCCGCACCCCCGAGGACCTCACCGCGCGGGCTCTCGCGGTGGCCGAGGCCGCCGCCGCGCACCGACCCGACGCGCTGATCGTCGGCTGCAACACCGCCACCGTGCACGCGCTGCCCACCCTGCGCGCCAAGCTGGAGCCCACGCTGCCCGTCGTCGGCACCGTACCGGCGATCAAGCCCGCCGCGGCCGGTGGCGGCCCCGTGGCGATCTGGGCGACCCCCGCCACCACCGGCAGCCCCTACCAGCGCGGCCTCATCGCGGACTTCGGCGGCGACGCGACCGTCACCGAGGTGCCGTGCCCCGGGCTGGCCGAAGCCGTCGAGCACGCGGACGAGGCGGCCATCACCGCGACCGTCGCCGCCGCGGCGGCCCTCACCCCCGACGACGTAACGACCGTCGTCCTGGGCTGCACCCATTACGAACTGGTCGCCGAGCGCATCCGTGCCGCCGTACAGCGCCCCGGCGCCCCGCGGCTCGTGCTGCACGGATCGGCGGGCGCGGTCGCCGCCCAGGCGCTGCGCCGGATCGGCGCCCACCCCGACCCCGGCGCCCCGGCCGAGGGCACCCTCACCGTGCTGCTCAGCGGACGCGAGGGCACACTGCCCGCGCCCGCGCTGGCCTACGCCGAGGGCAGGCTGCTGCGCGCGGTCACGCCGGCCCGCTGACGGCCCGACCGCTCGGACGGCCCAGTCACCCAGCGCGACGAGGTACCCGCGCAGCGAAACATGAGTAACCTCATATCCATGAGGCATCGCCACGGCGAGACCACCCCGCAGCCGGACATCTGGACCGGACGTGCCACCAACCGGGTCCAGTGGTTCCTGGCGCTCATCGGCGCGGCCTGCATGGCGCTCGGCATCGCCCTGGCCGTCGACTCCGCCTGGGAGTCCGGCGTCGTCCCGCTCACCATGGCGGTCGTCGGCTGCATCGCGGCGGGACTGCTGGTGCTCTTCGGCACGCTCGCCTTCGTACACGTCGCGCTGCGGGTCGACGAGGACTGCCTCGAAGTGCGCTGCGGCCACATCGGCCTGCCGCGCCGGCGCATCCCCCTGTCCCACGTCGTCGGGGCCGAGTTCGCCCCGCACGTCACCCCGCGCCACTGGGGCGGCTGGGGCTACCGCTGGCGGCCCGAGAAGGGCACCGCCGTGGTCGTGCGGCGCGGCGAGGGCCTCATCCTCAAGCTGGGCGACGGGCACACCTTCACGGTCACCGTCGACGACGCGGAAGCGGCCGTCCAGGTCATCACGGACCGGCTGCGTCCGAAGGCACCCGAGCAGCCCGCGCACTGAGCGCACCGTCATCGGCGAGCGGGCGGGACGTGGCCAGCCCCGCGAGAAGCCCCGCGCCCACCGACACCGCCGTGAAGCTCAGCGCGTTGCCGACGGCGGCGATCACGGCCAGCGCGGTGAGAGCCGCACCGGCGGTGAGGACGACCGGCGTGGGCCGCGGCGAGCGCCACAGCCGGTACAGCACCCATCCGAAGGCCGCGCCCAGCAGCACCACGCCCACGACGCCCTGTTCGGCGGCCTGCTGCCACAGCGCCGAGTGCGGCCTGCCGTCGGGCACCGGCGCCCCGGCGGCGGCCCGACTCAGCGCGCCGAAGCGCCCCGGGCCCGCGCCCCACACCACGTCCGCGCGCAGCAGCTCCAGCGCGTCGCGCCACAACTGCACGCGATGGGCGGTCAGCCGACCCTCCAGGGAGGCGGCGAGACCATCGGGCACGCACGGGCTCAGGACCAGCCACCCCAGGCCGGCCACCACCCCCGCGGCCGCACCCAGCCCGGCGATCCCCACTCCGCGGGGCATCCGGCCGGCGGCGAGGGAACACGCCAGCACCACCGCGCACGCGACGCAGCCCACGGCCGAACCGATCGCCGCCGCGGCCACGGCGATCCCCACGGCCAGCAGCCTCAGCGCCACCCGCACGACGGCCGCGCGGGTGGCCCATGCCCCGCAGCACGCGGCGCCCGCCGACAGCGCGAGCAGCGCGGCGGTCGCACCCGCGTGCCCGAGCGGCGCGGTGATCCGCGGTCCCGGCGCGAGATGCGGGACCGCCACCGTGAGGGCCACCCCGGCCAGCGCCGCGGCCGAGGGGGCGGCGACCGGGAGCAGCGCCCCGCAGATCCGCCCCGCGGCGTAGCCGGCGGCCACGGCCAGCACGGCGAGCAGCACGCCCTCCGGGCGCCCGTCGCGCGCCGCCGCCGTGATCAGCGACCAGGACGCGCACGCCCCGAGGATCACCACCCCCGCGGTGTCGGCACCGCCGCGTCTGCCGCCGCCGGCGTCAGCCGTCCTCGCGGCGTCCGCGGACGCCGTCCCCCTCGAACCCACCGTGTCCCCCGCCGCCGTCGCCCCCGACCTGACGGGCCCCGCCGCCCGCCCGGCGACCGAGGCTCCGGCACACCGTAACGGCCGGTCGGCGAATTGTGGACGGCTCGGCACCCGGTTGTGCCGAAACGACACCGCATCGGTCGCCGGCCGCCCGTCGCCCCCTGCGGGCCGTACGCCCGCCGCCGCCTACCGTGCTGTCGGCGGGTCGGTCACCCGCCGTACACTCCGGGGGGTGACAGCCACCGCAACCTCCGTCGGCGAGCCGGACCGGACGCAGCCGCAGCCCGCACCCGCCTCCCGGCTCACCGCACGGCTCCTGCGCCTCCTCCCGGCCGCCGCGGCCGCGCTCTCCGGAGTACTGCTCTACGTCAGCTTCCCGCCGCGCACCCTGTGGTGGCTGGCCCTGCCCGCCTTCGCCGTCCTCGGCGGGGTGCTGCGCGGCCGCGGCTGGAAGGCGGGCCTCGGCCTCGGCTACCTCTTCGGCCTCGGGTTCCTGCTGCCGCTGCTGGTGTGGACCGGTGTGGAGGTCGGCCCCGGTCCCTGGCTCGCCCTGGTGGCGATCGAGGCGCTCTTCGTCGCGCTGGTCGGCGCGGGTGTCGCGGCGGTGTCGAAGCTGCCGGGATGGCCCGTGTGGGCGGCGGCGCTGTGGATCGCGGGGGAGGCCGCACGCGCGCGTGTGCCCTTCGAGGGGTTCCCCTGGGGCAAGATCGCGTTCGGCCAGGCGGACGGCGTGTTCCTGCCCCTCGCCGCGCTCGGCGGTACGCCGGTGCTCGGATTCGCGGTCGTCCTGTGCGGCTTCGGCCTCGGCGAGGCGGTGCGTCTGGCAGTCCGGGCACGCCGGGACGGCGAGGTACGGCGTGGCGCGGCGGCGGTGGCCCTCGTCGCCGTGACCGTCCCTGTCGTGGCCGCCGTCGCCGCCCGCCCGCTGGTCAGCGACGAGGCGGAGGACGGCACCGCGACCGTGGCGGTGATCCAGGGCAACGTGCCGCGCGCGGGCCTCGACTTCAACTCGCAGCGGCGGGCCGTACTCGACTATCACGCGCGGGAGACGGAACGCCTCGCCGCCGAGGTGAGGGCGGGCCGGGTGGAACGCCCCGACTTCGTGCTCTGGCCGGAGAACTCCTCGGACATCGACCCCTTCGCCAACACCGACGCGCGCATGGTCATCGACCGGGCCGCCAAGGCGATCGGCGCGCCCGTCTCGGTCGGCGGCGTCGTCGAACGGGACGGCAAGCTCCTCAACGAGCAGATCCTCTGGGACCCCGACAAGGGACCCGTCGACACCTACGACAAGCGGCAGATCCAGCCCTTCGGCGAGTACCTGCCGCTGCGCTCGCTCATCGGGGCGATCAACGACGACTGGACCTCCATGGTCAGCCGGGACTTCAGCAGGGGCAGCGAGCCCGGCGTGTTCTCCATGGCGGGCACCGAGGTCGGTCTGGTCACCTGCTACGAAGCCGCCTTCGACTGGGCCGTGCGCTCCGAGGTCACCGACGGCGCCCAGATGATCTCCGTGCCCAGCAACAACGCGACCTTCGACCGCAGCGAGATGACCTACCAGCAGCTCGCCATGTCCCGCGTCCGGGCGGTCGAGCACAGCCGGACCGTCACGGTCCCGGTGACCAGCGGCGTCAGCGCGATCATCATGCCGGACGGCCGGATCACCCAGAGGACCGGCATGTTCGTCGCGGACTCCCTGGTCCAGGAGGTGCCCCTGCGCTCCTCCGAGACCCCGGCCACCCGGCTGGGCGTACTCCCCGAGATCGCACTCGTGCTGGTCGCGGCGGGCGCGCTGGGCTGGGCCGTCGGCGCCGGTGTGCGCGGGCGACGCGCCCGTGACGTGTAGCCGTACGCCCGTCGCACGCCCCGTGACACCGCCGGGAGTGGCCGGCCCGGCCCGTTAGGGTCGTCCGCATGGCTACTCCCGACTTCATCCGCGACCTGCGCGTCACCGCCGGACAGCAACTTCTCTGGCTCCCCGGAGTCACCGCCGTCGTCTTCGACGACGAGGGGCGGGTATTGCTGGGCCGACGGTCCGACAACGGGCGATGGTCACTGATCGGAGGCATCCCCGAGCCCGGCGAGCAGCCCGCCGCCTGCGCGATGCGCGAGGTGGAGGAGGAGACCGCCGTTCGGTGCGTCGTCGAGCGGCTGGTCCTCGTCCAGGCGCTGAGTCCGGTCACTTACGACAACGGGGACGTCTGCCAGTTCATGGACGTCACCTTCCGCTGCCGTGCCGTGGGCGGTGAGGCCCGGGTCAACGACGACGAGTCGCTGGAGGTGGGCTGGTTCGCCGTGGACGCGCTGCCGGAGCTGGGGGAGTTCGGGCAGGTCAGGATCAAGCAGGCGCTGTCCGACGCACCCACATGGTTCGACCCCACTGCCCCCTACTGAAGTATGGGGCGTGCCCACATGGGGAGCGGGGCGGGCGCTGCCTAGGGTCGGGGACATGACCTCGCCCAGCGTCCTCCCGGCCCCCCACGCCTCCACGCTCGACCTCGACGGCCGCACCGCCCTCGTCACCGGCGCCGCCGGGGGCATCGGCCGTGCCTGCGCCCTGCGCCTGGCCGCAGCCGGGGCCCGGGTCAGAGCGGTCGACCGGGACGAGGCCGGACTGGACGCGCTCGCCGAGAGCAGCACCGACCTCGCGGGCAGCGTCCTGCCCCAGGTCCTGGACCTGACCGACCTGGACGCCGCCGAACGCGCCGCCGCCGGCACCGACCTCCTCGTCAACAACGCCGGGATCCAGCTGGTGCGGCCCATCGAGGAGTTCCCCCCGGACGTCTTCCACACGGTGCTCACCGTGATGCTGGAGGCGCCCTTCAGGCTGATCCGCGGCGCCCTGCCCCACATGTACGGGCAGGGCTGGGGCCGCATCGTCAACATCTCCTCCGTGCACGGCCTGCGCGCCTCCGCCTACAAGTCGGCCTATGTCGCCGCCAAGCACGGCCTGGAGGGCCTGTCCAAGACCGCGGCTCTCGAGGGCGCTGCCCACGGCGTCACCTCGAACTGCGTGAACCCCTCCTACGTGCGCACCCCGCTCGTCGAGCGGCAGATCGCCGACCAGGCCCGGGCCCACGGCGTCCCCGAGGAGCAGGTGCTCACCGACGTGCTGCTCCAGGACAGCGCGGTGCGGCGGCTGATCGAACCGGACGAGGTCGCCGAGGCGGTCGCGTACCTGTGCGGGCCGCAGGCGTCCTTCGTCACCGGCACCTCACTCGTGCTGGACGGCGGCTGGACGGCGCACTGAGCCGGGACCCGGTCCTCACACCGGCCGGCCCGGCGGCGGCCCCTGTGGACGGGGTTGTCCACAGGGCTGCCGGGACGATGGCGCGATGGGGAATCCTGTGAGCATGTCCCGCGATCACCTGCAGTCCACCGAGCGCCCGGCCGCCGAAGCCGGAGCGCTGGCCGGCGACGCCGACGTCCCGGTGTCCGCCGCCGTCGAGACGCCGTTCCTGGAGCTGCTGGCCCGGGGCGCGTCCGCCGAGGCATACGAGCAGCCCGTACTGCTCGCCCGCGCCGAGGGAGGACCGGCCGGCCGGATCGACGCGCTCGACCGGGCCAAGCAGCTCGCGCTGCGCGTGCGCTCCGAGCTGGAGGGCCGGCGCAGGCGGGAGGCGGAGCTGTCCGCGCTGTTCGAGACGGCCCACGACCTCGCCGGGCTGCGCGACCTGGACGCGGTGCTGCGGGCGATCGTGCAGCGGGCCCGCTCCCTGCTCGGCACCGACGTGACCTACCTCAGCCTCCACGACGCGGACCGCGGCGACACCTACATGCGGGTCACCGAGGGCTCGGTCGCCGCCCGCTTCCAGCAGTTGCGGCTCGGCATGGGGGAAGGGCTCGGCGGCCTCGTCGCCCAGACCGCCCGGCCCTACGTCACCGACGACTACTTCAAGGACGCCCGCTTCCAGCACACCCGCACGATCGACGCGGGCGTGAGCGACGAGGGCCTGGTCGCCATCCTCGGCGTGCCCCTCATGCTCGGCCACCACGTCATCGGCGTGCTCTTCGCCGCGGACCGGCGGGCCCGGGTCTTCGAGCGGGAGCAGATCGCCCTGCTCGGTTCCTTCGCCGCCCTCGCGGCAGCCGCGATCGACACCGCCAACCTGCTCGCCGAGACCCGCTCGGCCCTGGCCGGCCTGGAGCGGGCCAACGAGATCATCGGGGACCGCAGCGCCGTCATCGAGCGCGCCTCCGACGTCCACGACCGGCTCACCGAGCTGGTCCTGCGCGGCGGCGGGGTGCACGACGTGGCCGCCGCCGTCTCCCAGGTCCTGGACGGCACCGTCGAGTTCACCGAGGCCGTCTCGGCACCGGCGGGCGCCCTGGAGGTGTCCCGCGCCGAGGGACACGCGGTACGGCACGAGGACGACTGGATCGCCGCCGTCGCCGCCGGTGACGAATTGCTCGGCGCCCTCGTCCTGCGCGGCCACCCCGGACTCGACCCCGTCGACCAGCTCACCCTGGAACGTGCCGCGACGGTCACCTCGCTGCTGCTGCTCGCCCGGCGCTCCGCCGCCGAGGCCGAGCAGCGCGTCCGGGGCGAGCTGCTCGACGACCTGCTCGACGCCCGCGACCGCGACCCGCGCCTGCTGGGCGACCGCGCGCGGCGGCTCCGCGCCGACCTGGCCGCCACCCACGTCGTGCTCGCCGCCCGGCTCGACACCGCGGCGTCCGACGCCGACCAGGAGGCGGACGCGCGCAGGCGCCTGTGGGCCGCCGCCTCCCACCTCGCGGCGACCCGGCACGGCCTGGCCGCCGCCCGGGACGGCGGCACGGTGCTCCTGCTGCCGCTCGACGCCGGTGACGGGGCCACGGACCTGGCCCGCCGCACCGCCCGGCATCTCGGCCGGGCCGTCCACGAGAGCGTCACCGTCGGCGCCTCCGCACCCGTGGAGGACCTCGCCGCCCGCCCCGCCGCCGTCGCCGCCGCCTACACCGAGGCCCGGCGCTGCCTCGACGCCCTGGGCCTGCTGGGCCGCTTCGGGGACGGCGCCGCCGCCGAGGACTTCGGCTTCCTCGGCCTGCTGCTGGCCGGCGAGCAGAACGTTCCGGGTTTCGTCGAGCGCACCATCGGCCAGGTCGTCGCCTACGACGAGCGGCGCGGCACCGAGCTGCTGCACACCCTCGACGCCTACTTCGCCTGCGGCATGAGCCCGGCCCGCACCAAGGACGAGCTCCACGTCCACGTGAACACGGTCGCCCAGCGTCTGGAGCGCGTGGGCCGCCTCCTCGGCGACGACTGGCAGAGCCCCGACCGCGCACTGGAGATACAACTGGCCCTCAGACTCCACCGGCTGTCCCTCCCGGCACGGCAGTGACCCCGCACGCACGGGCGTACGGGGCCGGTACCGGACGGGCGGGACGGGCTCAGATCGAGCGCGCCCCCTGCGCACGGGAGGCCTTGACCGGCCCGTCCTCGTCCTCGGAGGACGACATGGGCTCCGCGAGGTCCCGGTTGCGCGTCTCCTTGGCCACGCCCACCGCGACCAGGGTCAGCAGGACGGAGGCGATCACATAGAGGGAGATCGGGGTGGAGCTGTCGTACTCGGAGAGCAGCGCGGTGGCGATCAGCGGCGCCGGAGCACCGGCCGCGACGGAGGCGAACTGAGCGCCGATCGACGCCCCGGAGTACCGCATCCGGGTCGCGAACATCTCGGAGAAGAAGGCGGCCTGGGGCGCGTACATGGCGCCGTGCAGCACCAGCCCCACGGTCACCGCGAGCAGCAGACTGCCGAAGGCGCCGTGGTCGATCAGCATGAAGAACGGGAACATCCACAACCCCACGCCGGCCGCGCCCAGCAGGTACACGGGCCGTCGGCCGATGCGGTCCGACAGCGCGCCCCAGGCCGGGATGACCGCGAAGTGCACTGCCGACGCGATCAGGACCGCGTTGAGCGCGGTCTGCTTGGAGAGGTCGGCCGCGGTGGTGGCGTAGACGAGGATGAAGGCGGTGATGACGTAGTAGCTGATGTTCTCCGCCATGCGCGCGCCCATCGCGATCAGCACGTCGCGCCAGTGGTGCCGCAGCACGGCGACGATCGGCATCGGCTCGGCCTTCGCCCTGCGCGACTCGGCCTGCGCCAACGCCTGCTTGAAGACCGGTGATTCGTCGACGGACAGCCGGATCCACAGACCGACCATGACCAGTACGCCGGAGAGCAGGAACGGTATCCGCCAGCCCCAGCTGTTGAACGCGGAGTCCGACAGCACGGCGGTCAGCAGCGACAGCACACCCGTGGCCAGCAGCTGCCCCGCCGGCGCCCCGGTCTGCGGCCAGGACGCCCAGAATCCGCGCCGCCGCGCGTCCCCGTGTTCGGACACCAGCAGCACGGCGCCGCCCCATTCACCGCCGAGGGCGAATCCCTGCACGAGCCGCAACACGGTCAGCAGCACGGGAGCGGCCGTGCCGATCGTCGCGTGGGTGGGGAGCAGCCCGATCGCGAAGGTCGCACCGCCCATCATCAACAGGCTCAGGACCAGCAGCTTCTTGCGCCCGAGCCGGTCACCGTAGTGACCGAAGACCAGGGCACCCAGCGGCCGCGCGGCGAAGCCGACGGCGTACGTCAGGAACGAGAGCAGCGTGCCGACCAGCGGGTCGGAGTCCGGGAAGAACAGCTTGTTGAAGACGAGGGCGGCGGCGGAGCCGTAGAGGAAGAAGTCGTACCACTCGATGGTGGTGCCGATGAGGGACGCGGCGACGATGCGCTTGAGGTTGTTCGGGGCTGGTGGAGCGCTTGCTGGCGACGACATCGGCACCACTTCCTGGGGATGTGCGGGGACGATTGGTTGTCGCCATACCGTAGGAATCTGCAGGTCAGGCGCACATGTGGCCGGGCAACATAGTTCGAGGGTCAGCTATGCGCGTGGCCACCATGTCGACTATGGAGAGGGCGGTTCAGGGTGCTCAAGGCGGTTGCACCGAGCATCGTCCAGGACGCGTAGTTCAGAGTGATTTGACGGTGCGGTGCTGACTCCTGTGCTGGTTGAAGGCCCACGTCATCACCCCCTCCCGCGCTGACTTGGTGCTGACTACGCCGCGTTGAAGTCCGTCATCTGGGGCGGATCGGACAGCTGCTGCCGCCTGGTCCACCATGGAGCTGGGGCCTGTGGACCCGAGGATAGGGCTCTGCGACGGACGGAACGGCCGGCCTGCGCTTGTGGACATCCCACACGAGTCACGATGCCGCCGTTGACCGGAGGAGGCCGTCACTCAGTCCGATCCGTGGACGCTGCGCTGGTTGCTGGGCCGACTTGGCCCGCACCTGGCCTGGATCGTGGTCCATGATCTGTGGTGTCGGCGCGTGCGAGTCCTGCGGCACGACATGGACACGCTGCGCGACCAGTTGGCCCCCGCACAGACCGCCCAGGCGGAACAACGCGAGTTCCAACTGCGCGACGGCCGACGTTTGCAGGCCCCCCAGGCCACGGAGGAACCCTGCTCTCGAACGTCAGGGAGCGAGTCCGTGGGGAAGAATGACTCGGCTCCGGTCACCTCGTAGGGCAGTTGGTCCCGGAACGGGCTGTCCCCGGCCGCATTCCCGTGAAACCAGTCGCGGTTGTACAAGGTGATGGGGCCGAAGGCGGGCCTCATGCCTCATTGAGTCATGCCTCTCTCTTCGGTGACACCTCGCCGCTGAGCCGGACGGTCGATGCTCATCCCGCACGGCGCCGCGACGCTCGCCGGATCAGGTCGTCGCTCCGATAGAATTCGTGGACGAATGACCTGGCGGAGCGGTACTTCCCGGCGAAGGCGGACATGGTGCCTGACATCGCGCCCTTGCGGGGACGACACGGCGAGTTGGCTCAACTGGAAGCGCTGGTGAGCCGTGCCCGGGGAGGCCGCGCCGGTGCCCTGGTCGTCTCCGGCGAGGCCGGTGTCGGCAAGACCGCGCTCCTGGACCACCTCACGGCACGGGCCGCGGCACAGGTCCGCACCGAGCGCGTCGTCGCCTCCCAGTCCGAGATGGAACTTGCCTACGCCGGCCTCCAGCAGCTCTGCGGACACATGATGGGTTCCGCCGCCCGGTTGCCGGTCCCGCAGCAGGAAGCGATCGAGGTGGCGTTCGGCCTGCGCAGCGCGGCCGCCCCGAGCCCGTTCCTCGTGGGCCTGGCTCTGCTGGGGCTGCTCACCGAGGCTGCCGAGGAGCAGGCACTGCTGTGCGTCGTCGACGACGCACAGTGGCTCGACCAGGCGTCCGCGCGAGCCCTCGCCTTCGCCGCCCGGCGTCTGGACGCGGAGGGCATCGCCTTGGTGCTCGCCATGCGGCAGGTCGACCCGGTGTTCGCGGGCCTGCCCCACATGATCGTCGAAGGGCTCGGTCACGAGGACGCGTACGCACTGCTGCGCCTGGCCGTACCCGGTGGTCTCGACCTGCGGGTACGCGACCAGTTGATCGCGGAGGCCCGCGGCAATCCCCTCGCCCTGCGCGAACTGCCCCGGGCCCTGAGCCCGGCCCAGATCGCCGGCGGGTTCACCCTGACAAGTTCCCTGCCGCTGGAAAGCCGCATCGAGCAGAGCCTCGTCGTCCAACTCGCCCCGCTGCCCGAGGCGGCACGGCTCCTGCTGCTGCTGGCAGCCGCCGAGCCCACCGGTGACCCGGCGCTGCTGTGGCGGGCGAGCGCCGTGCTGGGACTGGGGCCGGAGGCCTTCGACGCGGCCAAGGACGCCGAGGCGTTCGTCGTCGGTACCCGTGTCGGCTTCCGTCATCCGCTGGTGCGGTCGGCCGTGTACCGGGCGGCGACACCGGGGGACCGGCGTCGGGTCCACGCCGCTCTGGCGGACGTCACCAGCGCCGAGCACGACCCGGACCGCCGGGCCTGGCACCGCGCCAATGCCACCCTGCAACCGGACGAGGAGGTCGCCGCCGATCTCGAGAAGTCCGCCGTGCGTGCGCGAACCCGCGGTGGCGCGGCGGCCGCCGGCGCGTTCCTGGAGCGGGCGGCGGAGCTCACGCCCTCGCCGTTCCACCGCGGGCAGCGGCTCATCGCGGCCGCCGAGGCCAAGCACGACGCGGGCGCGTCGGAAGCGGCCCTGCGTCTGCTCGGGTCCGCCCGCGTCCTTCCGCTCACCGCGCTGCAGGAGGCGCTCGTGGTGCGGCTGCGCGCGCGGGCCGGATACGCGCTACGGCGTGACCACAGCGGGGCGCAGCACCTGCTCGACGCGGCACGGGGACTCGAAGGGCTCGACCCGGTTCTCGCCCGCGACACCTACATCGAAGCCCTCGCGGCGGCGACCTACGGCGGCAGGCTCGCTGACGCCGAGCAGGTGACGGCCGTCGCACACGCGATCCTCGGCGCCACGTCCGCCGCCGACGAGACCGACCGGGCACGGGACCTGATCCTGCGCGGGCAGGCGCTGCTCGCTACCGAAGGGCAGACGGCGGCCCTCCCCACCCTGCGACGGGCCCAGCGTGCCTTCCTCGAGCAGGCGCCGGACTCCCTCGAACTGCACTGGATGTGGTTCGCCTCCCGCGCCGCTCAGGACCTGTGGGACCCCGCCGGGCTGCGTGCGCTCGCCGACCGGCAGGTCGAACTCGCCCGTGCCGAAGGCCTCGTCACCGTCCTGCCGATCGCCCTGAGCCTGCTGATGCTGGTGCAGATGACCGACGGTGACCTGGACGGGGCGGAGGCCTCCTGCGACGAGATCGACGCCATCAAGGAGGTCACCGGCAATCCGCTGCCGCCGTACGGGCGGCTCCTCCTCGCCGCGTACCGGGGGCAGGCCGACGAGGCGGAGCGCCTGGCCGAGCAGGTCCGGGCCGACGGGCTCGCCCGTGGCGAGGGACACGCGCTGAGCGCGGTCAACCTCTCCGAGGCGGTCCTCTACAACGGCCTGGGTCGCTTCACCGAGGCGGTGGCCAGCGGCCGGCGCGAACTGCCGTACACCCGCGAACTGAACCTCGCGATGCGCACACTGCTCGAACTGGTGGAAGCGGCCGCGCACACCGGTGAGCGCGCGCTCGCCGAGCAGGCACTGGAGCAGTTGGCGGGCGTAACGCGGCCGGTGGGCACGAGCTACGCGCTGGCCGTCCTGGCGATGGCCGAGGCGCAACTGCGTGCGGGGGACGACGCCGAGCAGCTCTTCCTGGACGCGATCAAGCGGTTTGAGCACGAGCGGATCCCGATCTGGGCGGGGCGTTGTCGCCTGCTGTACGGCGAGGCACTCAACCGTCAGGGGCGGTCCGCCGAAGCGCGCGAACAGCTCCGCACCGCGCACAGGGTGCTGTCAGCCCGTGGACTGAACGGATTCGCTCAGCGCGCCGCGGACGAACTGCGCGCGAGCGGTGAGACCTTGCGGGTCCACACCCGAGAGTCGGCGGCGCGGCTCACCGAGCAGGAACTGAACGTGGCGCGCCTGGCCCGCGAGGGGCTGACGAACCGGGAGATCGGCGCCCGGCTGTTCATCAGCGCGCACACCGTCGAGTACCACCTGCGGAAGGTCTTCGTGAAGCTCGGCATCAAGCGGCGCACCGAGCTGAAGCCCGCCCTCGCCGGACTCACCGCGAGCGCGTCGAGCGCATGAAGGCCCGGGCCCAAGGGCCATAGGACTCCTCGCCCGCTTCCGTACACCGGCGACGGCCCGCGTCACGCGCCGCGAGCCGTCGCCCGCCCGCTCACTGCCCGGCGGCCGGCGCTGCTACTTGCTGAGCCACAGGTCGGGGCCGAACACCTCGTAGTGGATGGCCCTGGGGCTCAGCCCATGGGCGATCAGGTCGGTGCGGACGGCCTTCATGAAGGACAGCGGCCCGCACAGGAACGCGGTGGTGCCGGGGGACGGGGACAGACCGGAGAGGTCGGCCCAGCCCTCGTTGACGTGGTCCGCCGAGGCGTCCGGGTGGTTCGCGGTGTCCTCGTACCACAGGTGCAGTGAGGCACGGGGCAGTCGCTCGACGAGCGCAGTGAGTTCCAGCCGGTGCGCGTGGTGAGCGGGGGAGCGGTCGGCGTGGACGACGGTCACCGGCCGCTCGGGCGCCGTGGTGGCCAGATGCTCCAGCATGGCGAGCATGGGGGTGACGCCGATGCCCGCGGAGGCCAGCAGCAGCGGACCGTCGCCCTCGGGCAGCAGGAGGTCACCGAAGGGCAGGGACACCCGTAGGACATCACCGGGGCGGGCGTGGGTGTGCAGCCACGTGGACACCTCCCCGTCCGGCACCTGTCCGTCCACGGAGCGCTCGCGCTTCACGGTGAAGCGCCAGGTCCCGCCACCGGGGGCGCTGGAGAGGCTGTACTGCCGTATCTGGTGTGCTCCGTCGGGCAGTTCGGCCCGCACGCTGATGTACTGGCCGGGGACGAACGGACGGGTGGGTGTGCCGTCGGCGGGGCGCAGGACGAAGGAGGACGTGTCCGGGGTCTCCTCGTGGCGTTCGACGATCTCCATGCTCTGCCAGACGGAACCGTCCTCGACGTCGGCCCGGGCGTACAGACGCGCCTCCATGGCGATGAGGGCGTTCGCCATCAGCCAGTACACCTCGTCCCAGGCGGCGGCCACCGCCGGGGTCACGGCATCGCCGAGGACCTCCGCGACGGCCGCGAGGAGGTGGCGGCCGACCAGGGTGTACTGGTCGGACGTGATACCGAGGGACGCGTGCTTGTTCGCGATGCGGCCGAGTACGGCGTCGGGGCGTTCGTCCGGGTGTTCCACGAGTGCGGTCGCGAAGGCGGCGACGGCACCGGCCAGTGCCTCGCGCTGGACGCCGCTGGCCTGGTTCGCGCGGTTGAACAGGCCGCGCAAGAGCTCGGGACGTTCCTCGAACATGCGGCGGTAGAACAGGTCGGTGATCGTGCCGAGGGAGGCTCCGACGGCGGGGAGCGTGTCGCGGACGATCAGGGCCGACTGACTGGAGAGCATGCCTACTCCAAACTGGGATCTCAGATGCTTGTTATGTGACGTGCCGCCAACCGTCTGTGTGGCCCGTCTTCTCAGTGAGACCGGACAGCGGCCAGACTTGTGACGCCAAGTCAGGAACCGACCGCTGACGGACGACGGTCAAGCCGTAGACCGGCTGCCGGAGCTATGCGTTCCGAGGTTCGCGGACGACTCCCTGGGCATGGAGGAACGCGAGGACGGAGGCGTCGAACCGTGTGGGCTGCTCGAGGTGCGCGAGGTGCCCGGCCTCCTCCAGGACCGTCAACTCGGAGTTGCACAGGCCCTCGTGCAGCAGGGCGGCCCATCGTGGCCCGCAGATGAAGTCGTGACGCCCCGCCAGGACCAGAGCCGGTGGGGCGAGGAGGGGGAGTTCGTCCCGGACGTCGAAGGGGGACTCCTCCCCGAGGGAGGGGGCCGCGTACATGCGCAGCGTCCGACGAGCGGGCGCGAACTCGGATTCCCTGCCCCAGTAGTCGTGGAGATAGGCCGGCATCAGTGTGCGCAGGACGGCGGTGGCGCCGTCGTCGTCCAGCAGACCGAGGCGCGTAGTGAGGGTAGCGGCGTAGTCCGCGACCTCCGGATGGTGCTCGACGTGGTCCTTCGCGAACCGTTCCATGGCGGTGACTGCCGCCGACCAGAATTCCATGTCCGCGACCGGTGAGGTGTCGTAGAGAACGAGGGCGGTGACCTGTGCGGGGTGGTCGAGGGCGTACCGCTGGGCCACGAAGCCACCGTGGGAGTGACCGAGCAGGGCGAACCGTGGCACGTTCAGGTGCTGGGCGACGGCGTGCAGAAAGTGCGCGTACGTGGCCACGGTGTACTCGCGCGGATCCGGGAGCCGGCCGGAGTCGCCCGTGCCGACCGGTTCGACGTAGACCATGGTCAAGGAGTCCTCGAGACCGGGCATGCGCAGGTAATCCCAGCCGATGCCCGGTCCGCCCGAATGAGCGAGGCACACGGGGCCCGAGCCTGCGACGTGGTAGCGCAGTGCCACGCGGGCGGGACCGTGCGGCACCGTGATCGTGTGCGTGCCGGGAGACAGGGGGGCGGAGGGATCTTCGGGTGTACGCGGGAGAGTTCCCGGCCGATGCGTGTGCTTCACGTCGTCCCATGATCCGTGAGGGTCGGAAACCTCGCAAGGAAGAACACAACGAGTGATCACACTGTTATGCACTCCGTCACGACCGAGTGGCGCCTCGCCGTCCCCTCTCTCGCGAGCGAGAGATACGATGGTGTGACACGATCTGCCGCTCGCCGGGGCGTCACCACGGTGGCTTCCCTCGAGGGGTGGCCGCGGCGTCGTGGGCATGAGGCGGCGCACCTATGGCTGGAGCACGGAATGGATGCGAAGGACGAGGCCGAGCGCGGCCTGACGGTCATTCAGGACTACCTGTACTGGGACTCCCACCGCCGGGCCGCTCACCACCGCGCGGTGGAGTTCGCCGCACACGTGCCCGGACTCAGCGAAGAACAGAAGGCCGACCTGGAGTGGTGGTACGTCGAGGAGCAGATCAGGGTCTCCCGCGCCATCGCCCATCACCTCACCGAGCAGATCACGATGGTGGAGGCGCGGCACACCAGACGTTACGCCCGGCTGCGCCGGATGTCCCGCGTGGCGCTGGCCGTACTCGCGGCGACCGCGATCGTTCTGCTCGTCTCCCTCGTCCTGGTGGCGGCTGGCTGAGCGGCTGGGCCCCACCGCTTCCGCCGGCTCACTCCGACGCCTCGAGGACGAGCAGCAGTTTGCGCAGCGCGCCGACGACGACGACGCGCTCCCGCGCGTTGAGCACGGACAGCAGCTCACGCTCCACCGCCAGGTGACCCTCCAGCCGTCGGTCGAACTCCTGCCGCCCCTGCACCGTCAGCCTGACCAGCGAGCGCCGCCGATCGTCGGGTGATGCGGTCCGGACGATCCAGCCGTCACGCTCCAGCCGGTTGAGGCGGCCGCTGAGACCGGCCGAGGAGACCACGAGGTGCCGCATCAGCTGCCCCGGTGTCAGGGCGTGCCCGGGAGCCGCCCGGCGCAGGGTCTGCAGCAGGTCGAAGTCCCCGACATTGGCGATGGTCCTGCCGGGCTGACGGCGCAGCCGCTCCTCGAACAGTTCCTCGGCCAGGCGAGCCGCGCGCAGCAGTCGCGCGAGTACCTCGCTGGAGGAGACGTCCACGTCCGGTCGGCGTTCCTCCCACTCGCGCAGCATGGAATCCACACTGTCCCCACGATCCGGGCACGGTTCGACCGCGGATCGCGACGCCGGATCCTCCGCTGAGGGGGAGAGGTCGGGAGACACGCACCGGTCGTTCACGACTACCAGTATGGAGCGCCGGAGGGGCCTTTGCGTCCAGTGCGTCCAGCCGGTGAGCCACTCGAACTCACACCGTTATGGAGGAAGATCGAGACGGCCATGACGGTGTCTTCGGATCGTGTGAGTTGCGGTAGACTCGTCACAGTGTTCACGGCGTTGGGTTGGGCACCCCACACACGACGCCGGGAATGCTCCCCTGCCACTTAGAGCCTGGCGGGGGTACTGTGCCCCGGGCGCCCACCGATCCCCCGCGAGTCGGCGTCCGGGGCCAGTCTCGTCGGCCGGAGGGCAGCCGAGATCATCCGGCGCGGTAGAGGCCTCGACCGCTGCGCCGGACACGCGAGGTGCCGACGAGCCGGTCGAGTGTGCTGCGGACGGCGTTGATGCTGCCGCTGTCGGTGGCACGCCCCAAGGCCACCGCCACGTCCCGGGCGCGCACGTCGGCGTCGCCGACCTGTGCGAAGTACTCCAGGATCTGTTCGGTCAGTCTGCCGTACGAGCGCTCCGTGCCGGCTCTCGGCCGGGGCGCGGCCTGAGCCGGACCTGGGACTCGGCGCCGAGCAGCGCCGCCGGCGGTCTCGGCTCCGTCCTCCGAGGCCGGAGCTTCCGAGGCCGGAGCCTCCGAGGACGGAGCCGCCGAGGGGGACGCCATGGCGACTTCCAGAGCCCCGAGGGCCCGTTGAACGGTGTCGAGATGAGCGACGACGGCGGCCAGCTCCCTCTCCAACGCCCGCCTCTGCAGCTCCAGACGGCCGAGATCTGCCTGGAGACTCTCAGCCGTCACTTCGATGCCGCGTGTCGAGCGAGATGCCGGAACCATGTTTTCCTTCAAGGAGTGCTGGAACGTCATCATCGGGTGGGTCCCATTGTCGCTGTGATGAAGATGTGGTGGCGATTTGATGGAAGCCCGCCTGCCAATTGTTGCCACTGACACGCGGAAGCGCAACGGGTGAGCACACAGTGGGCACCGAGTTCCCGACCGTCGACGCCCTCGGGCGGCCTCCTCACAGGTGCCGGACCGCTCCGTGTCCGTCGGCGGGCGGGCGGGGGCGGTTCCACCCGCGCAGCTTGTCCGGGTTCAGAACGGCCCACACGTGTGTGACGCGCTGGTCGGTGACGTCGAAGCTGATGACGGCGGCGACCCGGTCGTGGTGACGCACGACGATCGCGGTGCGACCGTTGGCCGCCTGGAGGTGGAGGACGGTGCCGGGGCGGGGGGCGAGGAGGGTGAGGAGGGTCCGGGCGACGTGCCGGTCGCCGTGCACCGGCCTGGTCAGAGCCCGGATCTTGCCTCCGCCGTCGAAGAACGCGACGGCGTGCCGGGACATCAGGGCCACCAGATGCCGCGTGTCGTTGAGTACGCAGGCCTGCCGGACGGCGTGGACGATTCTGTCGTGCTGGTCCGACGGGGTGGGACGCGCACCGTCGGCACGCAGGCTTCGGCGGGCGCTCTCGGCCAGCTCGGCGCACTCGTGCGGGGTCCGCCCGACGATGTCGGCGACCGTCCGAGGGGGCATGGCGAAGACGTCGTTCAGCACGAAGACCGCCCGCTCGGACGGGGAGAGGGCGTCCAGGGCGCTGAGCAGGACGTCGCTGACCTCCTCCGACAGAGCCCGGTCGGGCTCGATGCCGATGCCGATGCCGTCGCCCGCCCCGCCCGGGCCCGGCAGTTGGCCTGCGGGTGCGGACAGGCGCGCCAGACAGATGATGCCCGTGCTCTTGGTCAGCCAGGCACGAGGATCGCCGATGCCGGATCGCTGGGCGTCGGTCAGGCCGAACCACCGCCGGTAGGTCTCGGTGACGGCTTCTTCGGCCGTCGTCCCGGCGCCCAGCATCCAGCGAGCGACGTCGATCAGATGCTGTCGCTCCTCCAGCAGCTCCGCGAGCGGCGTCGTGTCACCGGTTCCACCCATGAGGTGTCCTTCCTCTACCGGCACCACAACGCCACCACCGCGGTCGGCTGGCCGTGCCCTCGGCAGAGCAGACCGCCCAAGCACGGATCATGTGACAACAGGAGACTGCGACGGAGGCGAAAGCGGAGGCGGTGACGGGGACGAAAGGGCGACACAATCGTGTGACACGATGTGACGTCGCCGACCGAAGGCGATCTCGTCGCCCACCGAAGAAAGGTCCACCATGCCCGCGATCCTGATCCACGGCGTTCCCGACACCCACCACGTGTGGGACGGAGTGCGCAGTCATCTGACCAGATCCGACGTGGAAGCCTGGGACCTGCCCGGCTTCGGCGCCGAGCGCCCCGCCGAGTTCGGTTCCACCAAGGAGGAGTACGTCGACTGGCTCGTGCGGCGACTGGAGCGGGTCGGTGAGCCGGTGGACCTGGTCGGGCACGACTGGGGTTGCATCCTCACCCTCCGCGTCGCCTCCCTGCGCCCCGACCTCGTGCGTACCTGGGCCGGAGGCAACGGGCCGGTCAACGCCGGGTATGTCTGGCACCCATTGGCCAGGATCTGGCAGGACCCGGTCCAGGGCGACCGGTACATGGCCGAACTGCGTGCCGAGCCCTTCGCACAGGAGGTGGCGGCCGGCTTCGACGTACCCCTCCACCAGGCTAGGGAGATGGCGAGCCGCGTGGACGAGCCGATGAAGGACGCGGTGCTCAGGCTGTACAGGTCGGCGCTCACCATGGGAGCGGAGTGGGAGCCGGAGCTGTCCGGGGTGTCCGCGCCGTGCGTCGTTTTCTGGGGAGCCCGGGACCCCGCCTGCCAGATCGAGTTCGGGCGCCGGCTGGGGGACTCCCTGCACTCCAGTGAGGTGGTGGAGATGGACTGCAACCACTGGCCGGTGCTCCAGCGCCCGGCGGAGGTCGCGGAGATCCTGGAGAAGCACTGGAGCGCGCACGCCGCCACGTGATCGCAGGGCGGGGACGCCGGCACCGCCCCGTGCTGTCACACGGGACGGTGCCGGCCGGTCTTGAAGGGTGAAGCCAAGAGAAACAGAGGACACCGTGCGTGAGATCGTGATCGTGGGCGGCGGTTACGCGGGTTTCTACACCGCGTGGGGCCTGGAGAAGAAGTTGCGGCGGGACGAGGCCCGGGTCACCGTCGTCGACCCGCGCCCTTACATGACGTACCAGCCGTTCCTGCCCGAGGTGGTCGCAGGGTCGGTGGAGGCCCGTCATGCCGCGGTCTCGCTCCGGCGGCACCTGCACCGCACCCGCCTGATCGCGGGTGCGGTCACCGAGATCCGCAACAGCGCGCACACGGTGACGGTCCGGCCGCAGTCCGGGCCGGAGTTCGACCTCCACTACGACATCTTGGTGATGACCGCGGGGGCCGTCACACGCACCTTCCCGATCCCGGGACTGAGTGACCAGGCGTACGGGCTCAAGCACGTCGAGGAGGCCGTGGCGATCCGCGACCGGCTGCTCACCTCCTTCGACCGCGCGGCGACCCTGCCGCACGGGCCCGAACGCCGTCGGCTGCTCACCGCCACCGTCGTCGGTGGTGGCTTCTCCGGGGTCGAGGGGTTCGGCGAACTGCTGAGCCTGGCCACCGCGTTGCTCAAGCACTATCCCGAGATCGGTGCGGAGGAACTCGCCTTCCACCTGGTCGAGGCACGGGGGCGCATCCTGCCCGAGGTCACCGACGGGCCGGGGGAGTGGGTGGTGCGCTCGTTGGAGAAGCGGGGTGCGCGGGTGCATCTGAACACCCAGCTCGTCTCAGCGAAGGACGGTCGCGTTGTGCTGTCGGACGGATCGGAGTTCGACTCCGAGCTGCTCGTGTGGACGGCGGGCAACGCCGCCAACCCGATCGTGCACAACCACACCGACCTCCCCGTCGACGCACGAGGTCTGCTGATGGTGCGCGCGGATCTCCGCGTCGGGACGGAGAGCGAGGTCGTGGCGGACGTGTGGGCGGCCGGTGACGACGCCTCCGTGCCCGATCTCGCCGCTGGCCGGCCGGACGCCCGCACGGTGCCCAACGCCCAGCACGCCGTCCGACAGGGCAAGCGGCTGGCGAAGAACATCCTGGCGTCACTGCGCGGTCGGCCCGCCAAGGACTACGTGCACCGCAGTCTCGGCGTGGTGGCCACCCTCGGGCTGGGCCGTGGCATCTTCCAGTATCGGCGTCTGGTCATCAAGGGATTCCCGGCGTGGCTGATGCACCGTGGTTACCACGTGTTGGCCGTACCGAGCTGGGAGCGCAAGGTAAGAGTGTTCACCGTCTGGGTGACTGCCGCCTTCTTCGGCCGCGACGTCATCTCCCTCGCCTCGGTCCAGCACCCGAGGGAGGCC
This sequence comes from Streptomyces sp. NPDC048171, assembly GCF_043202655.1. Lineage (NCBI taxonomy): Bacteria > Bacillati > Actinomycetota > Actinomycetes > Kitasatosporales > Streptomycetaceae > Streptomyces > Streptomyces sp. NPDC048171. Next base: position 57,328 of record NZ_JBIDAU010000009.1, on the reverse strand, counting down.
TTCGTCTCCAGCGGTGACCCCCGGCGAGGCGAGAAGTCGACGGACGCGGACGCCGTCGCCGGATGACCCCCCGCGGGCTCCGTGGAGCCCGGGGACACGGCAGGGCGGCTCAGCGCTTGGCGGCGCGGTACAGACCGCGGCCCACCCGGCGGACACGGGACTGGCCGACCAGACGGTCGAGCGTGCTCCGGACCGCGTTGATGGTGCCGCTGTCGGTGTCCCGGCCCAGTGCGGACGCCACGTCCCTGGCACGGACATCGGTGTTTCCGGCGTCCGCGAAGTAGGTCAGGATCTGTTCGGTCAGCTTCCCGTACGACTTCGAGCCGTCGGCGTCACCGGCGCCGGAGGCGTCCTCCGCACGGTCACCGTCACCGTCACCGGCACCGTCCTCAGCCTCGTCGGCGGACGGCACGGGTGCGGGTGCCACCGTCGTCGGCACCTCCGCGGCCACGTCCGCCGGACGGGCCGCGGGGGCCGGGGGAACGGACTCCGGCATCAGGGCCTGCAGGGCGCTGAGGGCCCGTTGCACGGATCCGAGGTGAGCGGTGACCGCGGCCAGTTCCCGCTCCAGTGCCTGCTTCTGGATCTCCAGACGCGTCAGGTCCTCCTGGAGGCCCTCGGCGGTGATCTCGATGTTGCGAGCCTTGGGGGTCACGGAGACCATGCGTTCCTCTCGTTCTCACCCCTGGGTCTGGCGGGGCCGCCCGATGCGGGCTCCGTCACTCGGCCCGCCACCGGGGGAGGATACCCGTACCGCCGGGAAACGGCTCACGTCGGGCGGCGAGCGCGGTGGGCCGGAGGCACGACGACCATGTCCGTCACAACGCGCCACCGGGCCCGCCCGTCCGCTGTGTCAGGCACGCCCCCGCTTCGAGTGGTCGGGCCCGGTGTCGCTCGCCTGCTCCTCGGGCGTCTCTCCGTCGGTGGGCCCGGTCGTCGGGCGCTGCAGTCGCCGCAGGGTCTCGGAGACCGCGTCGATGCGTGCGTCCACCGAGTCGATCGCCTCTCGGAGCAGGCTCAACCGCCCTTCGAGCAGGGCGGCCTCCGCCGCCAGTGACGCGGTGGCGGCGGCGGGATCGGTCTGTCGGTCAGTGCTTCGGGACATCCCTCGTCCTTCCTCAGCTCGTGCCGTCGGCTCGTGGACCGTCGACATCGCATTGACCGAACAGTGGCGAGCGCTGTGACAGCCCTGTGCGAGGTCCGCGCGTGACCGTGGTGGGCAGCCGGCGGGGCCGACGACGTGGGCTCCGGCGGCTGCGGCACGCGTCGTGTGGGGCATGCTGAGTCCTTTCGGGAAAGGGGTGTGTGAGTGGGTGCCACGGGTAGGAGGACCGCATGGCTTGCCCGTACGACACAACACGCTGTACTGCCCCGGATGCAACGTCGGACAGAGTGTGACCGTGTGAAGATGTGTGGTGTTGTGTGGGAGGAAGATTTCCGCGCAGCCCCCGGGGGACATGGATGCGGCCGTTGCGGTACCGCAGGTAACGTAGTCAGGCGCGCTGTGCGGGAACCGCATGCAGAAGGCGAGTCGTCACGAGGACGAGTCGTTCAGGAGGAGGAGACGGTATGGAGCCGGAGATCGACACCATGCCGATCGGGGAGCTGCTCGACGAGCGGCGGCACCTGCTGGACGTCGCGCACTGGATGCTGGGCAGCGGCACCGTCGCCGAGCACGTGACCGACGAGGCGTACCGGGAGTGGTACGCGCTCTCCGAGCACCAGCGGGAGGGCATAGGCGTCCCGCGGGCCTGGCTGACCCGTGTCGTGGGCAGCATCTCCCTGGCACGACTGACCCTGTCCGGTCGCGGCCAGGACCCGAGGGCTCCCGTGGGCATGGGGAGCCTCGGAGTGTCCGACCCGGCTCTGGAGGATGCCCTCGGCGCGCTGTGGGCCGGGGCGTTGGAGGCGCTCACACCCGCCGAGCGGGCGGCTCTCGTACTCAACGACGCCTTCGACAGCGCCGTCGCGGAACCCGTGAGCACCGCTGGACCGGCAGGCCGGGACCGGTCGGGACCGGCGGACGCCGAACCATTGGACGCAGCCCGGCACAGCCTCCGGCTCAGGGCCGCACGCCCCACGCCACCGCGCGTCGAGGAGGCGCTGGTCGACGCCGTACGGCAGGCGTGCGCCGACGAGGACGCGGACCGTCTGGCCGGCCTGCTGGCCCCCGATGCCGTCGCGTTCTACGACGGCGGAGGCAAGGTCCGCACACTGACACAGCCCGTCGTAGGCGGCCCACGGGTCGCCCGGAGCCTTCTGACCCTGCTGGCCCGGCACCCGCGCACCACTCTGCACACCCGTCCCGTCAACGGGCGCACGGGTCTCGTCGCCCGCTACGACGGCCAGGTCGCCGGCGTGGTCTGCCTCGACCTGGCCGGCTCACGAGTCGTACAGGTCTGGGTCGTGCTCAATCCCGACAAGTTGCGCTCCTGGAACCGAGCCTGCGCCTGACCTGCATCGTTCCGCCGCTGACAGCCAGATCCGTGGCCTGCTCAGACGCAGAGGGCGGGCACGGAGCGGTGACGGGTGCGGGAGTTCAGGAATGCGGCGATCTTGGCCGGGTTGAAGACCCACATCACCTGGTGGATGCCGCGGGACGTGGCAGCGACCGTCATGAAAGTGGCGGGTCGGCCGTCCCGGTGGATCAGGATGCCGCCGCGTCCGTTCGCCTCGACCGGTTCGGCCTCGACCGTGGGCCAGAACCGCGGGTGGGCGGTGGACAGGTTCGCCACGCGGGCACGGCCCAGGACGGGCACCCGCGCAGCTCCCCGGATTCCGTTGCCGTCGGACAGACTGACCGCGTCAGGGGTGAGCAGCGCCTCCAGGCCGGCGACGTCACCCTGCCGGGCGGCGGCGACGAACGTCTGGAGCAGCGTCCGGTGCTCTGCGGCGTCGACGCTGTCCCGCTGGTCCTCGGCGAGGTGTCTGCGGGCCCGGCTCACGATCTTGCGCACGTTGACGGGGCTGAGGCCCAGGATGCGCGCGATGTCGGGGTAGGCGTAGTCGAAGGCCTCCCTCAGGACGTAGGCGGCCCGCTCGGTCGGGGAGAGCCTCTGCAGCACCAGGAGCAGGGCGAGTTCCAGTGCCTCCGCCCGCTCGGCACCGACCTCCGGGTCGTTGCTGGTGTCGACGGGCTCCGGCAGCCACGGACCGATGTAGGTCTCGCGGCGGACGCGGGCGGACTGGGCCACGTTGATGGCCAGCCGGGTGGTGGTGCTCGATAGGAACGCCACGGGGCTGATCACGAGGGTGCGGTCGGTGCGCTGCCAGCGCAGCCACACTTCCTGAACGACGTCCTCGGCCTCCACCGCGCTGCCCAGCACGCGGTAGGCGATGCCGAAGAGGCGGGGCCGGAGTTCGACGAAGACGGAAACGGCCTCGCTCAGATCGCCTTCCACGGGGGTCGCCTCTGGATGCATGATCCCGGGTCTCCGTTTCTCTGGTGCCGGTGTGTGCGGAGGCGGTCGGACGACTCTTCGTCATGACCGCCGGAGCGCCGGCCCGGCGTACTCAGGGATCGGCAGGGCGCGGTGCTCACCTTCGCTCCTGACGACCGGCGGCGCCGACGTTTCGTTACACCTTTGCGTGGACTTTTTCACGGATCTTGCTGACCGGCGCACGGCTCTGCCCGGAGGCGGTCTCGCCCCGCTGACACGCGGCATGGCGGAATGTCACATTCGCATCGACCGCCCGGTCTTCCAGTGAAAGCGACGCTGTGCAACCCGAGTTATTCCCGCAATACCTTGGTTCGACGAGCTGCCCCCTCGAACCGGTATCCGTTTCTCATACAGGAGACAATTCATGGATTGGCGTGTAAGAGGCCTCTGCCTGACCGAGGACCCCGATCTCTTCTTCCCGATCGGCGGTCTCAACAGCGGGCCGGCGGTGATACAGACGGACGAGGCGAAGGCGGTCTGCCGCCATTGCCCCGTCACCCGGCAGTGCCTGGCGTGGGCCCTCGACGTCGGGCCGGTCGAGGGGATCTGGGGAGGCACCACGGAAGGGGAGCGCCGCGCCTTGCGACGGCGTGCGGTGCGCGCGTCGCGCGCGACGGACAGCGCCGCCTGAGCGGCCGGACGACGCGCGGACGTCGGCCGGACACCGATGCGGGCGGGCGGGGGATGCTCCCAGCCGGGGCCACCACCGCCCACCCGCATCGGTGTCCGTCAGGCCGCCGCCTCCTGCTCCGTCCGTATGGCCGAGACATCCAGGTTCAGCGTCACCTTGTCGCTGATGAGCACACCCCCCGTGTCGAGCGGTGTGTTCCAGGCCAGCCCCCAGTCCGAACGCCGCAGGGTGGCGGAGCCCGCGAAGCCGACTCGGTGGTTGCCGAAGGCATCGTCACCGGCCCCGCCGAAGACCACGTCGATGTCCAGGGGAAGTTCGATGTCCTTGATGCGCAGGCTGCCCGTGAGGCGGAACTCGTCGTCGCCGAGCGGGATGATGCCGGTGGAATGGAAGGTCATCAGGGGAAACGTCGCGGAGTCGAAGAAGTCGGGACCCGCGAGGTGGGCGTCGCGATCCGCCGCGCCCGTGTCCATGCTGTCCGTCTGGACACTCACGTACGCCTTGGAACGGCACGGGTCGGAGCCGTCCAGCACGAGAAGGCCTTCGAAGCGGTCGAACCGGCCGCGCACATTGGTGATCATGGCGTGCCGGACGGAGAAGCCGATCGTGCTGTGGACCGGGTCGATCGTGTAGACACCGGTGACGGCGGGGCGCGCACCGAGAACCGGGGTAGTGGCGTTGTCGCGTTGAATCATGATGGAGAGTCGGCTTTCTGTGACGAGAAGGGCCTGCCGCGCCGCGGTGCGGACGACAGGCCCCGTGTGGTGGGTGCGGGCCCCGCTCAGTGACCCGCCCCCGACGACTCAGCGCTGCTGCGCGAGCCAGTCGGCGAACCGGGTCTCGGCGATGTGCGCGTCCGGGCCGGGGAGCAGCGTGGTCTTCTGCAGCTCCGCGCCGAAGTACGGGGCGTGCACGTCGGCCACGACCTGGCGCGGGTCCTTCTTGGCGGCAAGTCCCTTGCGGATCAGCTCGTCCAGCTGGAACTCCTCGGGGCCGGCGACCTCCACCACCCCGCCCACGGGGGTGCCGACCGCGGTACGGCCCACGGCGGCGGCCACGTCGTCGGAGAAGATGGGCCGGATCCTGACCGGGGCCAGCCGGACGGTGTCACCGTCGGTCGCCGCCTCGGCGATGCCCTTCATGAACTCGAAGAACTGCGTGGCGTGCACGATCGAGTACGGGATGCCCGAGTCCTTGATCAGCCCTTCCTGCGCCTGCTTGGCGCGGAAGTAGCCGCTCTCCTGGAGACGCTCCGTGCCGACCACGGACAGCGCCACGTGATGGGTCACACCGGCGTCCGCCTCCGCCTTGAGGAGGTTGGTGGTGGAGGTGCGGAAGAACTCCATGACGGCGTCGTCCGCGAAGGAGGGCGAGTTGGAGACGTCGATCACGACGGACGCACCGGTCAGGACCTCGGCCAGGCCCTCGCCCGTGAGCGTGTTGACACCGGTGTTGGGAGCGGCCGGCACCGCCTCGTGACCGTGCTCGTTGAGCTTGGCGACCAGCTTGGAACCGATCAGTCCGGTACCGCCGATGACTACGACCTTCATGTGAATATCCCTTCGAGGTATGCGTTGTCGCCTGCACCAGAAAAGACCGAATGCTCACCCGGTCTGTGACAAGGCGAACCGGCTCATCGGTGTACCGGCGCTACTGGAGTTCAGGTGTTCTGGCTTTTCCGGTAATCGGAAGCCTGTTACTCGACGAGCTTTCCGTCGGTGGACACGTCCGCCATGAGAGAAGCGACCTCGTCCGGGACGTCGGGAATGTGCTCGTGGGTGATTCCGGTAGTCGGAGACCAGACCAGGTTCACGCGGAACGCGGGGTCCATGTCGGGGAAGTCGCTGCGGTTGTGACAACCACGGGTCTCCCGGCGTTCCAGTGCCGCTTCGAGGGTGGCGCGGGCCGCCAGGGCGGCCGACTTGAGGTCGAAGGCGTGGGCCAGGTCCTGGAAACCGGCGATGTCGGGATGGACGCCGACGTTCAGCATGCGCTTCTCGACCGCGTCCAGCTCCGCCAGACCGGCGCGCAGCCCCTCTTCGTCCCGGACGACACCGGCGTGCTCGGTCATGGTGTTGCGGATCGCGCGCTGGAGCGCCCGGACGTTCTCGGGGCCGTCCGCGGCCAGCATCTCGTCGACCTCGGCGCGCGCCTCGGCCACGGCGGTCGCGGACCGGGGCTGCGCGGTGAGGGACTCCGAGTAGGCCGCCGCGGCCCGGCCGGTGATACGGCCGTAGACGAGAAGCTCGATCAGGCTGTTGCCGCCGAGGCGGTTGGCGCCGTGCAGACCGCTGGCGGCCTCGCCGATCGCGTACAGACCGCGGACGTCGGTGCTGTGGTCCTCGGGACGGACCCAGACGCCGCCCATCGAGTAGTGGGCCGTCGGGGCCACCTCGATGGGTTCACGGGTGATGTCGAGCATCTGCAGGTCGAGGAGCGTCTGGTAGACCCGGGGCAGCCGGTTCATGATCGTCTGGCGGGGCAGGTGGGAGACGTCGAGCCAGACCCCGCCGTTCGCGGTGCCCCGGCCCTCCTTGATCTCGGTGTACGAGGCGAGGGCCACCCGGTCGCGCGTGGACAGTTCCATGCGCTCGGGGTCGTAGCGGCTCATGTACCGCTCGCCGAGGGCGTTGCGCAGGATGCCGCCCTCACCGCGGGCGGCCTCGCTGACCAGGGTGCCCGCGGCGTTCTCCGGTTCGATGATGCCGGACGGGTGGAACTGCACCAGCTCGGGGTCGCGCAGCCGGGCCCCGGCATCGACGGCCAGACGGAAGGAGTCGCCGGTGTTCTCGTCCCGGCGCGACGAGGTGCGCCGCCAGATGCGCGTGTGCCCGCCGGCCGCGAGGATCACCGCGTCCGCGTGGACGAGGTGGCGAGTGCCGTTGGTCAGGTCGAAGCCGTAGGCCCCGAAGACGGCACCGTCGTTGACCAGGAGACGCGTGATGTAGACGCTGTCGAGCACCGGTATGTCCAGCTGGACCGCGCGCCGGATCAGGGTGCGCTGGATCTCGAGGCCGGTGTAGTCGCCGGCGAAGGCGGTACGGCGGAACTTGTGGGCGCCGAAGAAGCGCTGCGAGATGCGGCCGTCCCCTTCACGGGCGAAGGCCATCCCGTACCGCTCCAGGTCGTCGATGCCCAGGGCCGCGCCCTGGGTGACGATCTCCGCCGTACGGGGGTCGCCGAGCAGGTAGCTCTCCTTGAGAGTGTCCGCGGCGTGCTGCTGCCAGGAGTCCTCGGGGTCCATCGTGGCCAGGGCCGCGTTGATGCCGCCGGCCGCCAGGGACGTGTGGGTGTCCTCCTTGGGACGCTTGCCGACGGCGATGACGTCGACGCCGGCCTCGGCCAGCTCGATCGCCGCCCGCAGGCCGGAACCGCCGGTACCGATCACCAGCACCGCGGTGGAAAGACGTTGTTCGGTGAGAGGCACGTTTGCTCCCGTCGCTCTGGGTGGTCATTGACTAGGACCACGTCGGGCGGCGGTTTGTGACATCGGCAGTGTGCGCGTGTCACATCGTGCCGGGGTCACCGGTCATTCGGACGAACCCGACGACCGTGCGCCAAGGCGCCGTGGATGTCCGACGGCCGAAGAGGAGAAGACGGATGACGTACGTCATCGCACAGCCCTGCGTAGACATCAAGGACCGGGCATGTGTCACCGAATGCCCCGTGGCCTGCATCTACGAGGGCGCGCGCACGCTCTACATCAACCCGGCGGAGTGCGTCGACTGCCACGCGTGCGAACCCGTCTGCCCCGTGGAGGCGATCTTCCACGAGGACGATCTTCCGCGGCACTGGGCGCACTACCTCGCGGTCAACGCGGAGTACTTCGACGAGGCGGCTTCCCCGTCGCGCGCACGGCGGGACACGGTCGGCGACCATCCGGTGGTGGAGGCACTGCCTCCGCAGAGGGATCCGCACAAGAAGGAGATCGCCTTCTTCACCGTCCGCAAGGAGGAAGCGGCCGACGCGGATCTGTGGTTCCCCTCCTGACCGGCCGCCGCCACCGAGCGTGCCCGGTCAGGGGGCGAGTGTGATGGTGGTCGGCGTTCCTCTCCACGCCATGCGCGCATAGGGGCACAACGCGTCGGCCTTCCCGATCAACTCGTCGGCCGTCGCGGGATCGACACCGGGCCACCGCACCACCAGATCGACGCGCAGCAGATAGCCGCCGTCCCCGGGGGCCCGGCCGAAGGCGACGGTCGCCACGACGGAGATCTCCGCGGGGTCCAGCGCCTCCTGCCGCGCCAGCAGGCTGAGCGCGCCGTGAAAGCAGGCGGCGAAACCGGCCGCGAAGAGCTGTTCGGGGTTGGTTCCCCGGCCGTCACCGCCCAGCTCGGCCGGCATCCGCAGGTCGAGGTCCAGGGCCCCGTCGGCCGAGCGTGCGTGGCCGGAGGCCCGCCCGTGCGAGGCCGCACCACCGTGGACCGTCACCGTGGTGGTGTAGATGGGCGAGAACTCCTCCCCGTCGAAATCCTTCTCGGTCGACAGGGTGGGCAACTTGATCCGCTCGGTCACGGCAGGACTCCGGTGTCGTCGGTACGCGGCCCCGGCAGACGTCCGGGACGACTGGATGACCGACGAGCGCCCGTTGTTGTGACGCCTGCCCGTCGGCGGCCGTGCACCCGCGACGGCAGGTCAGTCCCGCAGGGAGGCCACGTAGGGCGCCAGTTTTGCCGGGTTCATCACCCACATGAGCCGGTCGATGCCGTCCGCCGAGATGTCGGCGGTCAGCAGCGCGACGGCCTTCTCGTCGGAGAGGACCAGAACGGCCGGCCGTCCGTTCGCCTCGACCCACCGGACCTCCGACTGCGGCCAGAAGCGAGGAGCGAAGGCCACGAGGTAGTGCGAGACGTGGGGCAGCCCGATGACCGGGATCCTCGACGCGCCGCGGATCCCGTTGCCGTCCGTGTAGCTGACGACGTCGGCGGTGAGCACGTCCTCCAAGCCCGACAGGTCGCCCGTCCGCGCCGCGGAGAGGAAGACCTCCAGCAGCCGCCGATGGGCCGTCGGGGTCACGGCCTCCTTGCGTTCGGCGGCCAGGTGCTTGCGGCCCCGGCTCACCAGTTGGCGGGTGTTGGCCTCGCTGGTCTCCAGGATTTCGGCGATCCGTCCGTAGGGGTAGTCGAACGCCTCCCGGAGCACGTAGGCGGTGCGCTCCACGGGGTTCAGCTTCTCCAGCAGCAGCAGGACCGCCATCTCCAAGGCCTCGGCCCGCTCCGCGCCCAGGTGCGGATCCTGCGTGGTGTCGACGGGCTCCGGAAGCCAGGGTCCGACGTAGGCCTCCCGGCGCACCCGCGCGGACTGGGCCACGTTGATCGACAGCCTCGTGGCGATCGTGGTCAGGAAGGCGGTCGGTTCGTGCACCTTCGAACGGTCGGTGCTCTGCCATCGCAGCCAGGTCTCCTGCACGATGTCCTCCGCCTCCGCCGCACTGCCCAGGACCCGGTACGCGATACCGAAGAGCTGCGGGCGCGCCGAGAGGAAGTCCTTCGTCGCCTGGTCAAGGGTGCCGGGTGGGGCGCCAGCGTGCATGGAACATCCCTTCTGGCTTCGTGCACCCCATGCTACAAGCGGGCGCGTACCCCCGCGTCGGCGGAGGGGCACACGCGTGCACACGGATCCCGCAGTTGGCACACGGTGGCAACGGGCCACCGTTGGACACGCACTGTCGTCGGTGCCGGCCCCGCTGACGTGCCCTGTCACGGATCGATCGCGCACCCGGTCAGGACAGCGAACCGCAAGGGACCGGAAGGGGCACACCGTGTCGGACAGAACGTCGGCTCTCGATGTCGTGCACGGCATGCTGACGTTGTTGTTCGCCGTAGTGGCCCTGCACGTGCTGTGGCACGCTGTCCGGTCACCGGGTGCGGGCCGCCGTGACCGCGTGGACCTCGTCCTGCACTGCGCCATGGCAACGGCCATGGCCGCGATGCCCTGGAGTTTCGGCCCGCCCCTGTCCGGCCGGGCCGCGACGGTGTTCTTCACCGCCGCCGCGCTGTGGTTCCTGCTGACCGCCCGTACGGCGGTGGTGTCCGCCGACCGGCTGACGCCCGCCGTCGGCATGGCGGCGATGGCCTGGATGTCGCGGCCCCCGTCCGGCACCGTCCCGGTCTCCGCCGCCGCCCAGGAGACCGTGGCCGCCGCAGACGTCCCGGTCGCGCACCACACCGCGGCCCACGGCCATGCTGCCGACGCCTCGACTACGGCGACCCTGGTCACCGTCGTACTGACGGTGTATCTCCTCTGCCGCGCCCTGCGGTCGCTGACGCACCCCATGCCCGCACTGCGGACCGCCACGGACCACGCGCACCGCGCCGCCGCCACGAACCCGTACGGGCACGTGCGCGACGGCGCGATGGCGCTGGGGACGGCCGTGATGCTGCTGCTGCCCCACTGACCGCCTCACCCGATTCCGACCACGGCCTTGCCGCGCATCAGGAAGTCCGACAGGTAGCCGTCGTGGGGCACTCCCGGAGCCATCCAGTACGTCGGGCGGTCACCGGCGTAGACATTGGCGATGGAGGGTTCCGCCACCAGCGCGTCGAGCAGCGCACGGTCACCGGAGAGGACCGAGAGCACGAGTGTCCCGCGCAGTGGGGCGATGCCGTCCGAGCGGTCCCAGGGCGCCACCCACACACAGGGGAAGGGGAGTTCGGTCCCCAGCTGGGGAGCGCCGGCGCCGGCGACCTGATGAACGGCCGGCCGCAGGACGGCACTGCCGTCCCCGAGGTCGTCGACGACGCCGTCACCGCCGAGCCAGGCGCGGGTCCCCGCCGCCACCGACCTCAGGTGGGAGTCGAGGGCCAGGGCCCGGTCCAGCGGGCACACCGGGAGAACCGCCCGGGCGTCCTGAGGCGGCAGACCGGGCCGTTGGGACAGCCGCGCCGCGAGGGCCTCGGCCAGCGGTGCCGGGTCGCCCTCGACGAGGACGGCGGTGGCGTTGACACACGCGGTGCCGGCCTCGTCGGCGACGGAAGCGACGATCGTGTCCAGGTGCTCGCGCCAGTCCGTGTCCGCCGTGATCAGGATCTTCGTCCGGCCGGGCCCCTGGGGCAGCACGCGGGCGTCGTGGGCGTAACGGGCGACGACCTCGTCACCGCCGTACACCACCGCGCGGTCGGCGCCGCGGATCAGCGACTGCGCGGTCCGGTGGTCCGTGGGCAGCAACGCCAGCCGGTCCGGGCCGACGCCCGCCCGGTGCAGGGCGCCGACCAGGCGGTGCGGGGTGAACGGCTCGCGCCGCGACGGCCGTACGGCCACGCGGTAGCCCAGGGCCAGCGCCTCCAGCCACAACCGGTGGACCCCCGGATGGTTGCCGGAGGCGTTGACGGCGAACACCTCGCCCCGGCGGGCCCACACCGCATGCCCGGCCCCGAGAGACGGGTCGCGGCGCTCCCGGACCGTTCCGCGCGGCCTGCCCTGCTCTGCGGAGGCACGGGCGCGGGCGACGAAGCTCGCCGTGCCGCGAGTCGCGTCCCGCACCACGGTCAGCGGCATCCCGGAGGTCCGGCTGACCAGGTACTCGTACTCGCGCACGCCCAAACCGCCGACGGTGCCGGTGGCGAACTCCTCGGCGGCCGCCTCGAGGAGCGCGTCCAGGCCGGCCGCCGGGACCGGCCCCGCCTTGCGCAGCGCGGCCAGCGCCCGGTCGACGTACACCGGCGGCACCAGGCTGAGCCGTGCCACCTCGGCACCGGACACATCCGTCACGACGTCCGGCACACGGGTGCGGTAGGGGCCGCGGGGGCCCAGGGCGTCCAGGTACACCGGCATCGCGACCTCGGTGGCGGCCATCAGTACACACCCTCGATCACGGTCTCACCCTCCACCGTGGGCACCGGAGCCACGTCGGCCACGGCGTCGCCCGCCTGACCCTCCGCGGGCCGGACGCGCACGGCCGTGTCGCGCTCGGCGTTGTGGGGGATGAGCATGGACTTGCTGACGTGGCTGACGATCACCTGGCCGCGCTTTCCGACCTCGACGCGTTCCCCGGTGACGGGGTCGACGACCTCGAGGAACACGTACGGCGACACCGGGTCGAAGACGCAGGGCTGCGAGGCGTCGAGACCGGCGCGTTCGAGCAGCGCGGTGAGCATCATGGTGTTGCCGTACATGCCGATCAGCGGCACATCGGGGAAGACCTCCGTGGCCAGCAGATGACGGGTGTCGGGGTCCATGTGGGTGCCGCCCCAGACGATCGCCCGGACCGAACCGTTGATCCGCTCCAGGAGGTCGTCCTCGCGGGCGAAGCGCTCCAGCAGGGGAGTGGTGGCGGCGAGTACCCCGACGTCCTGGGTCAGCAGGATCCGCCGGCACTGTGCGACGAGGTGGTCGGTGTAGGACTCGACCTCGTCGTCGCGGCCCGCGGCGATCAGCTTCCTGACCCACCGGGGGTCCATGTCGATGCTCATTCCCGGGCCGCCGAGGGACGCCGCAGCCCGTTGCAGCACGTCCCCCACCAGGTGCGGACCGGTCGGCGCCACGGTCAGCCACTGGGCGCCGACGGGCAGGCCGTGCTCCCGCAGACGCCTGTCGACCTGTGCGGTGCTGTGCCGCACCCAGTCGTCGAGCTGGACGACCCGCTTGGGCGCGCCGGTCGTTCCGCCGCTGTCGAAGACGTTGCGCAGCCGGGCGCCGCCGCCGTAACCCCGGGGGATCAGGTCCGCCACCGGGACGTCGCGCAGTTCGTCGGTCAGGTCGGGGAAGAGGGCGAGGTCGTCCACGCCCCTGACGTCCCGCCGCGGATCGAAGGCGAGCCGTTCGGCCCGTTCCAGCCAGTAGCGGGAGCCGGTCTCCGGTGCGAAGTGCCAGCGCACGGCGGCGCGCACGAACTCGTCCGGATCCACGTCGTCGGACGGTCCGGCGTCCAGGACGGCGGGGGAGTCGTACATCATGCTGGGTCCTTCCTCGGCACTGGCTCGTGCAGTTGCCGGGTGTGGGGGGCACGGGGTTGGATCTCCGGGGCGTCCGTCATCGGCTGAACAGTTCGAAGGCGACGGCGGGAGCGCCGCCGAACCGTGCGCGGTGGACGCCGGTGCTCTCGCCCAGGAAACGACGCGCGTACGTCTCGGGGTCCTCCTCGGTCAGGGCTTCGAGGTAGGTCCGGTGCCGCAGCAGGGACTGGACGCCCTGCTCGAAGCCCGGCTCAGCGGACACGGCGTGGGACGGCGTCGGCGAGTTGGCGACGGCCACCCAGCGGACACCGTTCCAGGGCGGCAGCCCCCGCTCGGCCAGTTCCGGGAAGATCCAGCGGTTGCCCGCGTCCGCCGCCGCGTCCAGGACGGCGCGCCCCACCGCCACGTGGTCCGGGGTGTTCCAGGCCCCGGTGGCCCAGGTGTCCCGGTGGTTCAGTGTGATCACCAGCTCGGGCCGGTGACGCCGTACGGCGGCGGCGATGTCGCGGCGCAGGGAGACGCCGTACTCGATCACTCCGTCCCGGTGCTCCAGGAAGTCCACCGTGCGGACACCGACCGCCGCGGCGGCGGCCCGCTGTTCCGCCTCACGCAGAGGGCCGGCCCGTCCGGGATCCTGGGTGTCGATGCCGGCCTCACCGCGGGTGGCGAGGAGGTACGTGACCTCCCTGCCGTCGGCCACCCAGGAGGCCACGGCCGCCGAGCACCCGTACTCGAGGTCGTCGGGATGGGCCACCACGGCCAGGGCCCGCCGCCAGTCGTCCGGCATGGGTCGCAGCGGTGCGGGAGCGCTGTCGGTCACGCCTGGTCTCCCGCCGGTCGCGTGTGGAGGGAAAGCAGGCTCTCCAGCGGGACCGAGGGGTCGGCGAGGGCGGCGTCGTCCGTCTCCACGCCCGACTCGATCAGGGCGCGGATCGTCCCGATCACGTCCCACTGGTTGACGCTCATCCCGGCCAGCACCCGGTCGCCCGACATCCAGAACGCCAGGAACCGCCGCTCTTCGCGCGACCCGCGGAAGACGACGCGGTCGTAGCCGCCCGGTTCGGCGTACCCGGTGTACTCCATGCCGAGGTCGTACTGGTCGGTGTAGAAGTACGGCAGCCGGTCGTACACCGCGTCCTGGCCGAGCATGCTCAGCGCGGCGGTACGGGGCTGGTGCAGCGCGTTGGCCCAGTGCTCCACGCGCAGGTGCCGGCCGAGCCGGGGATGGTAGGCGTTGGCGACGTCACCGGCGGCGTGGACACCGGCGGCGGAGGTCCGCAGATGAGCGTCCGTCACGATGCCGTCGCGCACCTCGAGGCCGGCCTCCTCGGCCAGGCGGACGTTGGGCGTGATGCCCACCCCCACGACCACGGCGTCCGCGGGCAGGTGGGTTCCGTCGGCGAGCCGGACCCCTTCGACGCGGCCCCCGGTTCCGGTGACGGCCTCGATCTGGGCATGGGGGCGCAGGTCCACACCGTGGTCACGGTGCAGACCGGCGAAGACTTCGGCCGCCTCCCGGCCCAGGACCTTCAGCAGAGGCAGCTCACCGCGCTCCAGCACGGTCACCTCCGCGCCTGCCGCCCGGGCCGCCGCCGCCGTCTCCAGACCGATCCAGCCACCACCGACCACCACGATCCGGGCGCCTTCGGTGAACGCCTCCTTGAGGCGCTCGCTGTCGCCCACGCGCCGCAGGTACAGCACGCCCTCCAGGTCCGCGCCCGGCACCGACAGGCGGCGCGGCGAGGAACCGGTGGCCAGCAGCAGACCGGCGTAGGGCACTCGACGGCCGCCGTCCAGTGTCACCGCCCGGCCACGCGCGTCGACGGACGTCACGCTCGTGCCCAGGAGCAGATCGACGTCGTGCTGCCGGTACCAGTTCTCGGGGTGCACGTGGATGGACTCGCGGTCCTCCTTGCCCAGCAGGTACCCCTTGGACAGCGGCGGCCGGATGTACGGTCGTTCCCGCTCGTCCCCGATCACGAGAAGCGGCCCGTCGTGGCCGTGCTCTCGCAGTTCCTCCGCGGCCTTGCCGGCGGCCAGGCCGCCCCCGACGATCACGAAAGTCTTCGCACGCGGCATGAGATCCCCGTCCCAGTCTGTGAGGCGGACACGGACCGAGTGGTCCGGTCACCCTTCAGACCGGGCGACTACATGCGTTGTGACACCGTGGCACGGGCTTACCCGGACTCCGTGCTCCAGGAGTTCGCCGCCCGCCTCGCCCTCCGGTTCACCGGCAGGCCGGCCGTGTCACGGCCAGAACTCGCGGATCGTCGTGGTCCGGCAGCGGGACGAGGCCGTGGCCTGCCAGGTCGTCAATGAGCCGCGTGCGCGAGACGGGCCACATCCAGAAGGACTCCGTGTGCTCCCGCAGCACATGTCGTCCGCTGCGCACCCAGTAGTCGACACGGGTGCGGATGCGGTATCCCGACGCGGACATCGTCATGCGTCCGCCGTACACGTGCGCGCCCACCCGCTGCTCCGGCAGGCGGCGCACGACGTCGCGAGGGGGCAGCAGCGCGGGCGGCGGCTCCAGGAGGAGCGTCCCCCCGGGTGCCAGGGCCGCGTGGATCGCGGGCCACAGCCCGTCCCGGGCGGCCGGGGGGAGACAGGCGACCGTGTTGTGGCACACGGCGACGTCCGCGGCCGCGTACAGCGCGGCCTCGTCCAGGGCGTACGGGTGCACGGTCACCCGTTCGCGCTGACGTGCGGGCAGGGTGGCGAGGCGGGTGAGCAGGGACGTGCGCATGGCTCGCGCGGGCTCCACCGCGTGTACCTCGACCGCGGATTCGGCCAGGCTCATCAGCGTGACCCGACCGGTTCCGGCACCGATGTCGAGTACGCCGAGACGGGCCCGCGCGACCTGCCGGCCGTAGAGCTCGCGGACGCGTGCCGCGTCCCGGTCGGCCTGCAGGATGTCGTAGAACTCGGCGGTCACGGCGTAGGAGTCCGGGTCCGGCCGGGACACGGGTGCTCCGGTGATGACGGGATGCATGTCCAGCTAGACAACGTGTGAGCCGGGCCTGTGACAGAGGGTGCCCCGCGAGGGGCCGGTCCGGGCGGATCCGAGGTGATGCCCGTCACGGGGACGGGCTGTCACAAGTGCGTGGCACACGCAGTCAGTTCTCCGGTTCCGACTCGCGGAACCCGGAGCGAAAGCAGAACACGCCGTCATGACCGTGAGAACCCCGCAGGTATGGCTGCCCGCCCAGTTCACCGAGCTCACCGAGCTGCCACCGGGGCTGGAGTACGCCCGCTGGGACGGCCGTTCGGACTTCCCGTCGGACCCGTCGGAGGTGGAGTTCTACGCCCCGCCGCTGACCAAGGAGATCGATGTCATCGGCAGACCCCTGCCCCGCATGACACGTCTGCGTGCGGTGCAGGCCCTGAGTTCCGGCACGGACGAGCTGCGCGCGGAGTTGGACCGGCTGCCTCGCCCCGTGACCCTGTGCAACGCGGGCGCGGCCCCCGCTCCGAGCACGGCCGAACTGGCCCTGACCCTGATCCTCGCCTCGTTGCGGGGTATACCGGAGTCGGTCCGCGCCCAGCACGGCGGGGCGTGGAGACCCGGGGTCTTCCCGTCGTTGTACGGGCGGTCCGTGCTCATCGTCGGCTACGGCGCCGTCGGCTCCGCGCTGGAGGAGCTCCTGGTGCCCTTCGGATGCGCGGTAACCCGTGTCGCCGGCGCGGACCGGGACGCGCCCCGGGGCCCCGTCCGCTCCGCCGCACACCTGCCCCGGCTCGTGAGCGACGCCGATGTCGTCGTGCTGTCCATCCCGCTGACCCCGCAGACCCTTCGGCTCCTCGACGCGGGCATGCTGGCCCGCATGAAGGACGGCGCCCTGCTCGTCAACGTGGCACGCGGGGCCGTCGTCGACACCGACGCCCTGCTCAAGGAGACCCACGAGGGCCGGCTGCGGGCCGCGCTGGACGTGACCGACCCCGAGCCGCTCCCGCCCGGGCATCCGCTGCGGGAGACACCCGGCGTGCTGATCACGCCCCACGTCGGCGCGTTCACGTCGTCCCTGTGGCCGCGCCTCGAACAGCTCATCCGGCACCAGTTGAGCCGCTTCGCCGCGGGTGAGGAGCTGGAGAACGTCGTGTCCCGCTGACGCCCGGTCCCGCGGTGGAAGCCGCAGCGGGCCGTCCCGCCGCGGTCCTGCCGGGGGCGCCGCGCATGTCACACCCGCACCGTCTCGCCGGTCATGCTGACGACGGGAGTACACGAATCATGCCGAACAGCACAGTGTCGGACGAGTCGGATTCGTCGCGCCAAACGTGTGCCGACGGTGTTCCCGGCGCCGCGGGGCGTCCCCCCACCCCACGGCGGCGCCGGTGAGCTGCGGGTGACGCAGAAACGAAGGGTGAAGAGATGGGCCACGACAGCCGGCCGGTGGAGCCTGAGCAGGAGCGCACGGGGGAGAGGCTCGCCCGATGGGCGGACAGCCGACTGGGCCGCCGTCGTGTCGCACGCTCCGTCCGGCGCATGGTCTTCCCCGACCACTGGTCGTTCATGCTCGGCGAGATCGCGCTCTACAGTTTCGTGATCCTGCTGATCACCGGCGTCTATCTGAGCTTCTACTTCCACCCCTCCTCCGACCTCGTCGTCTACCAGGGCGACTACGCCCCCTTGCGCGGGCAGTTGGTCTCGGAGGCCTTCGACTCCACCCTGCACATATCCTTCGACGTCCGGGGCGGCCTGCTCGTCCGCCAGGCCCACCACTGGGCGGCCCTGGTCTTCGTCGCCGCCGTCCTCGTCCACATGCTGCGGGTCTTCTTCACCGGCGCGTTCCGCAAGCCGCGGGAGCTGAACTGGGTGCTGGGGTTCGGACTGCTCGTCCTGGCCATGTTCGGGGGTCTGACCGGCTACGACCTGCCGGGCGACCTGCTGTCCGGCACGGGCCTCCAGGTCGTGAACGGCACGATCCTGTCGATCCCCGTCGTCGGGACCTACCTGTCGTTCTTCCTCTTCGGCGGTGAGTTCCCCGGCGACGACCTGATCGCCCGCTTCAACACCCTCCACGTCCTGGTCATCCCCGCGCTCATGGTCGTCCTCATCGTCGGCTACGTGGTCCTGGCCCTGCGCCACCGGCCCGCGCAGTACCCCGGACCCGGCCGTACCCGCGACAACGTCGTCGGTCTTCCGGCCAAGGCGTACGCCGTGAAGGCCGCGGGCTACTTCTTCCTCGTGGCCGGCGTGATCTTCTTCATGGCCGCCGTCGCTGCGATCAACCCCGTCTGGGACTACGGTCCCTTCCGTCCCGACCAGGTCTCCGCCGGGTCCCAGCCCGACTGGTACATGGGTGTCGCCGACGGACTGCTGCGCGTCATGCCCGGCTGGGAGATCGACTTCTGGGGCCACACCCTGGCGCTGGACAACTTGCTGCCGCTGCTGGCCGGGACGCTGCTCTTCCTGGCCATGGGGGCCTATCCGTTCCTGGAAGCCTGGGCGACGGACGACGACAGCGAGCACCACCTGCTGGACCGTCCCCGCAACCGCCCGGTACGCACCGCCCTCGGCGTGGCCTGGCTCAGTGTCTACTCGGTGGCCCTGATCGGTGCCGCCAACGACATCATCGCCACCCGTCTGCATGTGTCCGTCAACGACGTGACCTGGGCCGTGCGCGTCGGCCTCCTCGTCGTCCCGGTCCTGGCCTTCGTCGTCACCAAGCGTATGGCGCTGGCACTGCAGCGCAGGGATCGCGACCTGGTCCTGCACGGCCGCGAGACCGGCGTCATCAAGCGTCTGCCGCACGGCGAGTACGTCGAGGTCCACGAGCCCCTCGACCCGGCCCGACTGCACACACTGACCTCGCACGAGCAGAACCGGCCCCTGGACGCCGTACCCCCGCGCGACGGGGACGGTGCCGTGGCCCGCAGCACACAGCGCCTGCGTGCCGGGCTCAGCCGCTTCCTCCACGGCCCCGGCACGCAGATTCCCAAGCCCACGGCGACCGAGCACGAGGAGATCGCCGACCGGCAAGGGTCCTGAATTGCTGGGCGACGCACACGGACGGAGACCACTTTCACACCATGTCACGTATGTGGTGGGTCTCCGGTCTCAAAGGTGAAAACGCGACACAACGTGCCGCGAAGACCGATCACGATCCCGCCCGAAAGGCATGCGCCATGAACCGCACCTCCCGCACCAGCCGGATCCACACGACGATGACCGTCCTGGCCGGCGCCGGTGTCGCCGCCGGACTGCTCGCCACCACGATCGCCCCGGCCTCCGCCGACAAGCGTCCGGCCGACCGCGGCGACAAACCCACCGTCGTCCTGGTCCACGGTGCGTTCGCCGACTCCACGAGCTGGAACGGCGTCATAGACAAGCTCCGGCACGACGGCTACCCGGTCGTCGCCGTCGCCAACCCGCTGCGCTCCCTGAGCGGCGACTCCGCCTACCTCAAGGACGTCCTGGCCGGAATCGACGGGCCCGTGGTGCTCGCCGGTCACTCGTACGGCGGTTCGGTCATCAGCAACGCCGCCACCGGCAACAAGAACGTCAAGGCGCTGGTGTACCTCGCCGCCTTCCTCCCCGCGAAGGGTGAGAGCGCGGTCGACCTGTCCGGGCGGTTCCCCGGCAGCACCCTCGGCGACGCGCTGCGTCCCGTCCCGGTGACGAACGCCGACGGTTCCCCCGGCACAGACCTCTACATCCAGAACGACAAGTTCCGCCATCAGTTCGCGGCCGACGTGCCGCGCAACAAGACCGACCTCATGACCGTCACCCAACGACCGGTCACCGAGGCGGCCCTGGGCGAGGGAGCGGCCGAACCGGCCTGGAAGACCATTCCCTCCTGGGTCCTCGTCGCCACTCAGGACCGCAACATCCCGGCCGCGGCCCAGGAGTTCATGGCCCGGCGGGCCGGTGCCCACACCACGGAGGTGCGGTCGTCCCACGCGGTCAGCGTCTCACAGCCCGGAAAGGTCACCGGCGTCATCGAGGACGCCGCCCGCTCGGTGCGCTGAGAGCGCACCGGTGATCGAAGGGCCGGTGGTTCACCTCCGGCCCTTTCCGACCCTCCGCCGTGTGCGTATCGCGCACCGGTTCCCGGCCGCCCAAGGACGGACACATGCGCCGCGCACCGCGGATCATCCCGATAGGCCCCGGCCAACTCGCCCGCACCGTGGCGATGCACCGCCGCTGCTCGCCGCAGACCCTGTGGAGCCGCTACCACCGGGCGATGGCCGACCCGCGCACATATGTGCCCACTCTGCTGTCCCGCCCCGGATCGGTGCACCTGGCGGCCCTGAGCGTCACCGGACGCATCGTCGCCGTGGGCCACCTGATGCCGGACAACACCGCTGTCGAGGCGGCGCTGCTGGTCGAGGACTCCTGGCAGGGCCGCGGACTCGGGACCCGCCTGCTCCAGCACCTGGGCGAGCACGCGCGCGCCGGCGACTGGACGACGGTCTACGGCCTCTTCCTGGCCGGCGACGAGCGGATCGACGCCATGCTGCGCCACGCGCCCGTTCCTGTACAGCGCAGGGGAGAGGGCGGTGCCGTCACCGCCTCTGTCTCGGCCCACGATCTGATGGCCCACCTCTCGGCCCCCCGGCGGTGACGCGCGCGGGCCCCCTCGGACACCGCGTTCGCGGCCTGCGCCGCCGACGGAAAAGCCGGTGCGGGCGACGCCCGCACCGGCCCTCTCAGTTCACGCAGTGGCGTCGGGATACAGATCGTCCTCGAACGCCGCCGACTCCAGGAGCGTCTTGACCGCCGTCAGGTAGCGGGCCGCGTCCGCCCCGTCCACCAGCCGGTGGTCGTACGACAGCGACAGGTGCACCAGGTCCCGGACGCCGATGACCTCCTCGTCACCGACGCGCACGACCCCCGGCCTCCTGACCGTGGCGCCCACGCCGAGGATCGCGGCCTGGTTCGGCGGCACGATGACCGTGTCGAACAGCGCACCGCGTGAACCGGTGTTGGAGATCGTGAAGGTCGCGCCCGACACGTCGTCCGGGGTCAGGTGGCCACCACGGGCCCGGTCGGCGAGATCGTGGACGGCCCGGGCGAGCCCGGCGACGGTGAGGTCACCGGCCGCCTTGACGACCGGGGTCATCAGACCGGCGTCCGTGTCGACCGCGATCCCGATGTTCTCGGTGTCGAAGTAGGTGATGGTTCCCTCGTCCTCGTTGATCCGGGCGTTGACGACCGGATGCGCCTTCAGCGCCTGGGCGGCTGCCTTGACGAAGAACGGCATGGGGGAGAGCTTGAGGCCCTCCCGGGCCAGGAACCCGTCCTTCGCCCGGTTCCGCAGGCGCATCAGCCGGGTGACGTCGGCCTCGACCGTCGAGGTGAGCTGCGCCTGCTCCAGCAGGGCCTTCTTGAGGTTGTTGCCGATGGCCCGGCGCATACGGGTCATCGGAACCGTGCGGCCGCGGAGCGAGGACGCGTCCTCCGCCGGGGCGGCGCGCACCGGCACGGGCACGGATGCCGGTGCCTGCGGAATCGCGGCAGCGGGAGCGGGGGGAGCCGGAACGGCGGACGCGGCAGACGGCACGAAAGGCTCGGCCGGAGCCGGAGCCGGAGCCGGAGCCGGAGCCGGAGCCGGAGCCGGAGCCGGAGCCGGAGCCGGGGCCGGGGCCGGGGCAGGAGCAGGAGCAGGAGCCGGAGTCGGAGTCGGAGCCGCGGGCGCGGGTGCGGGCGGTGCCGTGGGGGTCGTGTCCGGCGCGCCGATGATGCCGAGGCCGGCACCGACCTCGACGGTCTCGTCCTCGGCGGCGAGGATCTCCAGCAGGACGCCCGCGGCGGGGGAGGGGATCTCGGTGTCCACCTTGTCGGTCGACACCTCCAGCAAGGGCTCGTCGGCCTCGACGCGGTCACCCACCTGCTTCAGCCAGCGGGTCACGGTGCCCTCGGTGACGGACTCGCCGAGAGCCGGCAGGGTCACGGAAACGGTCATGATGACGTTCAACTCCTCAGGGGTCGCCTCGTACGGCGGTTCAGCGGTCGAGGTCGTACTGCGCGCGGGCCCGCGCGACGGTCTCCTGCGGGACCTGTCCCGCACGGGCCAGACGGTCGAGTGCGGTCACCACGATCGACTCGGCGTCCACCCGGAAGTAGCGGCGCACGTCCTCGCGGGTGTCGGAGAGCCCGAAGCCGTCGGTGCCCAGCGAGTAGTAGTCCTGCTCGACCCACTGGCTGATCTGGTCCGGCACCTGCCGCATCCAGTCGCTGACGGCCAGCACCGGCCCCGGCGCCCCGGACAGGGCCCGGGTGACGAACGGAGTGCGCTCCTCACCCCGCATCCGGGCGTCGTCGGCCCGCATCGCGTCCCGGCGCAGCTCCGTCCAGGACGTCACCGACCACACGTCGGCGTGCACGTCCCAGTCGGAGGCGAGCAGTTCCTGCGCGCGCAGCGCCCAGTGGATCGCCGTACCGGAGGCGAGCAGTTGGATCCGGGGCCCGGACGTGGGCGCCTCTGCGGGCCGGAACCGGTAGACGCCCCGGACGATGCCCTCCTCGATGCCGGGAACCGCCGGCATGGCGGGCTGGTGCTTGGGCTCGTTGTAGACGGTCAGGTAGTAGAAGACGTCCTCGGGCCGCTCGCCGTACATCCGGCGCAGTCCGTCCCGGACGATGACCGCGATCTCGTAGGCGAACGCCGGATCGTAGCTGATGGCCGCCGGGTTGGTGGCGGCGAGCAGGTGCGAGTGACCGTCCCCGTGCTGGAGGCCCTCACCCGTCATCGTCGTGCGGCCTGCCGTGCCGCCGACCACGAAGCCGCGGCCCATCTGGTCGCCGAGCGCCCAGAACTGGTCGCCGGTCCGCTGGAATCCGAACATGGCGTAGAAGATGTAGAAGGGGATCATGGGCTCGCCGTGCGTGGCGTACGCCGTCGCGGCGGCGGCGAACTCGGCGACGGAACCGGCCTCGGTGATGCCCTCGATGAGCAACTGCCCGGTCGTGCTCTCCTTGTAGTGGAGCAGTTGGTCCGCGTCGACCGGGTCGTAGTTCTGGCCCTGGGGCGAGTAGATGCCGGCGGTGGGGAACATCGACTCCATGCCGAAGGTGCGGGCCTCGTCGGGGACGATCGGCACCCAGCGGGCTCCACTGCGCGGGTCGCGCATCAGGTCCTTGACCAGCCGGACCAGTGCCATCGTGGTGGCCATCTCCTGGTGGCCGGACCCCTTCTCCAGGTCCTCGAAGGGCTTGGCGGGCGGTTCCGGGAGCGGCTTGGCGGCCACTCGGCGCACGGGGGCGGGCCCGCCCAGCGCGGCCCGGCGTTCGCGCAGGTAACGCACCTCGGGCGAGTCCTCCCCGGGGTGCCAGAACGGCACCTGGTCGCCGGCGAGCGCGCTGTCGGGGATCGGCAGTTCCAGCAGGTCGCGCATGGCGCGGAACTGCTCCATCGTGAGCTTCTTCATCTGGTGGTTGGCGTTCCGCGACTCGAACGCCGGGCCCAGCGTGTGGCCCTTCACCGTCTGGGCGAGGACCACCGTCGGGCCGCCTCGGTGTTCCACGGCGGCCCGGTAGGCGGAGTACACCTTCAACGGCTCGTGTCCGCCCCGCGAGTTCTCGAACAGCTCGACCACCCGCGCGTCGCTCAGGGAGGCGGAGAGCGCCGACAGGGCGTCACCCGTGAAGAAGTGCTTGCGTATGTAGGCAGCGTCTCGCGCGGCGAGCGTCTGCATCTGGGCGTCGGGCACCTCGCCCAGGCGCCGCACCAGCTCGCCGGTGGTGTCCTGCGCCAGGAGCGGGTCCCAGGCCTCGCCCCAGAGCGTCTTGACCACGTTCCAGCCCGCACCCCGGAACCGTGCCTCCAGTTCCTGGACGATCTTCGAGTTGGACCGTACCGGTCCGTCCAGCCGCTGGAGGTTGCAGTTGATGACGAAGGTCAGGTTGTCCAGGTTCTCGCGGGAGGCCAGGGTCAGGGCGGCCGTCGACTCCGGCTCGTCCATCTCTCCGTCGCCCAGGAACGCCCACACCCGTGAGGCGGAGGTGTCCTTGATGCCGCGGGCGTGCAGATAGCGGTTGAAGCGGGCCTGGTAGACGGCGCCGATGGGGCCCAGCCCCATGGAGACCGTCGGGAACTCCCACAGCCACGGCAGTCGCCGCGGATGCGGATAGGACGGCAGACCGTGACCGCCGGCCTCCCGGCGGAAGGAGTCCAGTTGGTCCTCGCTGAGCCGCCTCTCCAGGAAGGCCCGGGCATAGATCCCGGGAGAGGCGTGCCCCTGGACGAAGAGCTGGTCGCCGGAGCCGTCGCGGTCCTTGCCCCGGAAGAAGTGGTGGAAGCCGATCTCGTAGAGCCAGGCCGCCGAGGCGTAGGTGGAGATGTGACCGCCCAGTCCGAGGCGCGCGCCGCGGGTGACCATCGCCGCAGCGTTCCACCGGTTGAGCGCGGTGATCCTGGACTCCATCTCCAGGTCCCCGTCGAACTCCGGCTGCGCGGCGGCCGGGACGGTGTTGATGTAGTCCGAGTACAGCAGTCCTGGCAGGGACGTGCCGGTGCTCGCGGCGAACTCGTGCACCCGCCGCAGCAGGTACACCGCCCGTTCCGGCCCCGCGTTGCGCACGACGGCGTCGAGGGAGGCCCGCCACTCGGCGGTCTCCTCGCGGTCGCGGTCGGGCAGCTGGTCGAGCTCACTGGTCACGGGTGTTTCGGTGGGCCGGGAGGGTTCACTCATGGCAGCCTTCTTGTCAGGCGTGGTGTCGGCGGCGCCGGCCGGGGAGACGGCGGTGTCGCGGGCGACAGGTCCTAGGGGGAAGATCCGGGCGACGGGCGGCGCCGCCCGGAGGGTCAGCGGCTCTTGAGCCACTGGGCGAACGTGTGATGCCCCAGCCGGGCGCCCGGCCCGGGAAGCAGGGCCCGCTCCTCGAGCACCGCACCGAAGAACGGGGCCCGCGCGTCGGCGATCACCGGGCCGGGTCGGCCGAGGAAACCGAGCACCTCGGCCGTCACGTCCTCCAGCCGGAGCTCCTCGGGCCCCGCTGTCTCGACCACACCGAACTGCGGGAGCCCCACCGCGACATGGGCGACGACCGCGGCGACGTCCTCCGCCGAGACGGGCCGCAGCAGCAACGGCGGCACATGCACACCGTCGGGCCGGGTGCCGGCCGCGGCGGCGGCCTCCACGGACTCGTGGAACGGCGTGGCACGCACCACGGAATACGGCACGGTGGTGTGCCGGGCCAGGTCCTCCTGCGCCGCCTTGGCCTGGAAGTAGCCCGAACCGATCCGGTCGGCGCCCACCACCGACAGCGCCACGTAGTGCTCGACGTCCGCCGCGGCGGCCGCCTGGAGGAGGTTGCCCGTCGCGGTGGTGAAGAACGCGGTACTGGTCTCCTGCCGCCGGGAGGGCGCGTCGGTGACGTCCACGACCACCTCGGCGCCGCGCAGCGCCCGGTCCAGGCCCTGGCCGGTGCTGACGTCGACTCCTTCCCCGCGCGACACGGGCACGACCTCCACCCCGTGGTCCCGGAGCCGCGCGACGGTCCGGGAACCGATCAGTCCGGTGGCTCCTGCAACGACGACTCTCATCTGCGTCTCCTCCGTCGGGGGGCCGATGGCCCCGCTGGGTGTTCTGGGCGGACGGTGGCGGATGCCGCAGTGACACCGGGCCCGTCTCACCTAGACAGGTCGCGGGTCCTTCGTGTGACACCGTGCGGGCGGACTCCGCTCCCGACCGGTGTGGCGAGGTGTCACAGACCCGCCCGGTACCCGGTCAGGAGAGCGAGCGGTCATCACGACCGGAGAGACGACCCCGTGACGGCGGACGACGTGCCGCCGGACACGGTGGAACCACGGAAGGTGCGACTCGATGTCGGAGAATGCACAGCACGCCCACCACGGACACGGAACCGGCGACGCGGACGGTCCCAGCTGGACCCGCGCGGCGAAGATGATCCAGGACGCCTCACCGATCGTCGTCCCCGAGGGCGCCTCGGCGATGACCATCCACGTCGAGTGGGAGCCCGGCGACCCCGGCACCCCGCCGCACCGCCACTCCGGCCCGGCGTTCGGTTACGTCATCAAGGGCGCCGTCCGCTTCGAACTGGAGGGTGAGCCCGAGCGCGTGGTCGAGGCCGGCGGCACCTTCTGGGAGCCGGGCGGCGACGCCATCCACTACCAGGACGGCAACGCGCTCAGCGACGAGAAGACCGAGTTCGTCGTCACCATGCTGTGCGCGCCGGGCAAGCCCATGCTCGAACTCGTCGACGAGGCGGAGCTGAAGGAGCGCGCCCACCTGCGCGCCCCCCGGCCCACCGCCTGACCCTCGGTCGGGCACTCACGACGGGGCCCCGCACCCGTGACACCGGCCAGGCCGGGGGTCACGGAGGCGGGGTCCCGTCGTTGTGCGGTATCACGGTTTCCGACCTCTGCTCCTACTCCACGAAGTACGAGTCGTGCCGGTCGAAGAACGCGGCACGCTCCTCCTCGGAGGCGTGCCCCAGCTGAGAGACCTGCTCGAAGTACTCCTCGCGCGGGGCGCCCGGGGTGAACAGCAGCAGCATGTCGGCCGGTGCGTCGGAGTCGTTGCGGAAGGCGTGCAGCCCGCCCTGGGGGACGTGCAGGAAGTCTCCCTTGCGGGCGTCGACCCACTGCACACCGTCGAAGACGCGCACGGTGCCGTCCAGGATGAAGAAGGACTCCGAGATCCGCTTGTGGAAGTGGGTCTTGGGGCCGCCCGCCCGGGGACGCATCTCGACCCGGTACAGGCCGAACTCGCCCCGGGTGGTGGCCGTGGTGGCCAGGTAGTGGGTGGCGTCCTTTCCGGTTCCGCTCTCACCCAGGTTCGGCGGTGTGCTGGCCGGCCGGAAGACGGCGCTGACCTCACCGTCCTCACCCCAGTACTTCTGCTCCGGGTACGGGTACGACATGTCACATTCCTTTCGTGCGGCCGGCGCCTCGCGCGGCGCCGGTTGTCATTCGACGGCTTGATGATGGGCGAAGCGGGACACCAGCGGCGGTTCCGTCAGCCAGCCGTGGGTGTGCCCGTGCGCCGGACGAGGGGCGGGGGCGGACTGCCGCAGCAAACCGAAAGCGACCGACGCGCCGACGGCGAGCAGGACCGCGCACAGCGGCATGGCCCGGCCGAACGAGGCGTCGAGGGCCGTGTCCGACCGGTAGGCCTCCGGACCCATCCCGACCAGCAGCGGCAGCGCCGCGACGGATACCAGTCCCGCCGCCCGGGCCGCGGCGTTGTTGATGCCGCTGGCCAGTCCGGCGTTCGAGGCGTCCACCGAGGCGAGCAGGGTCACGGTCAGGGGGGCGACCATGACGACCATGCCGGCGCCCATGACGAGCAGAGCCGGGAGGACGTCCTGGAGGTAGGACGCGCCGGGACCGACCCGCAGCATCAGCAGCATCCCCGCTCCGCACACCAACGGGCCGACGGTGAGCGGGGCCCGCGGCCCCAGCCGCTGGGCGAGCGTCCCGGCGTGGGACGAGAACAGCAGCATCAGCGCCGTGTTCGGCAGCATCGCCGCCCCGGCGGCCAGAGCCGAGTACCCGACGACGATCTGCAGTTGCAGCGCGGTCAGGAAGAAGAACCCGCCCGTGCCCGCGTAGATGCACAGGGTGATCACGTTGACGGCGGTGAACTGCCGGGAGGAGAAGATCGCCAGTGGCATCATGGGATCGCCGCTGCGCCGTTCGACGCGGAGGAACACGGCCCCCGCGACGACACCGGCGACGGCCGCGGCGGCGGCCAGGGTCCCGCCGGAGCGCGCCTCCGTCAGCGCGTAGGTGACCAGCGCCAGGGCCAGAGCTCCCAGGACGGCACCGGGAACGTCGAAGCCGACACCGTGCCGGGCTCTCGCGCCGGCCGTGGCGCCCGCCTCCTTGCGTGGCGCGCCCACGGACTCCGGAACATGGCGCAGGGCGACGGGAACGCACAGCAGCGCCGGGACGGCGCTCAGCACGAAGGTCCAGCGCCAGCCGGGCCCGTCCACCAGCCACCCGCCCACGAACGGTCCCAGGGCGGCGCCGATGCCGCCGAATCCGGACCACAGGCCGATCGCCCGCGGCCGGTCGTCCGGATGGAAGGAGGCCTCGATGATCGCCAGTGAACCGGGCGTGAGCAGCGCACCCCCGACGCCCTGCAGGGCCCGGGCGGCGATGAGCGTGGTGGTGTCCGGAGCCAGGGCGCACAGCAGCGAGGCGACCGCGAACCACACCAGGCCCAGGACGAAGATGCGGCGCCGCCCGAACCGGTCACCCAGGGAACCGCCCAGCAGGATGAGTCCCGCCAGGGTCAGCATGTAGGCGTTGACCGTCCACTGGAGGACGCCGAGGTCGGCGTCGAAGTCCCGGCCGATGCGGGGGAGCGCGATGTTGGTGACGGTGGAGCCGAGCAGTACGACGCCCGAGCCCAGGACGGTGGCCAGCAGGGTCCACCGCCCACGTGCGCCGGCGATGCGGAGGGGAACGGTGCTCTCGGGAGCGGGGGAGTGGTTCATGTGGAGTCCTGGGGTGGCGTGGCCCGAGCGGTCCGTCGCCTGCTCGGGGGTCGGGGTGAGCAGGCGACGGACCGCACGCGTCCGGCCGGGCTTCCGCGCGACCGGAGAGGCTGCGTCAGCCGAACATGCCGGGCTTGTAACCGCCCGCGGGCTGCTGGTTGATGACGTTGATCCGGTTGTAGGCGTTGATGACGGCGATCAGCGAGATCAGCGCGGCGAGCTGGTCCTCGTCGTAGTGCTTCGCGGCCTCGGCCCACACCTCGTCCGAGACACCGCCGGCGGCGTCCGCGATGCGGGTCCCCTGCTCGGTCACGGCCAGGGCCGCGCGCTCGGCGTCCGAGAAGACCGTGGCCTCGCGCCACACGGCGACCAGGTTCAGTCGCTGCTGGTCCTCACCCGCCGCGGCGGCGTCCTTCGTGTGCATGTCCGTGCAGAAGCCGCAGCCGTTGATCTGGCTGGCCCGGATCTTCACCAGTTCCTGAGTGGCGACCGGCAGGGCAGCCTGGACCGCCGCACCGGCCGAGTTCAGGTGCTTCATGACCTTGCCCGCGAGGGCGTTGCCGAAGTAGTTGATGCGCGCGTCCATGACGTATCTCCTCAAGGGTGGAACGGTTACGCAGCACTGACCGGGCGCCCGCGCGTTCTGTGACAACCGGATCCGCCCGCACGCACGGCACCTTCCATTCCCCGGACCCGGCGAGTCCGCAGCCAGGACACACCTCTCGGCACACCGTGTGAAGAACAGCGCATCGCGGCCCGTGTTCGGTGTGTTCGCCGGTCTCGGGCGATAGCATCGAACGAGTGGACCAGGCCGTCGGCCCGAGTCGGCGCCGCCCTCCCGGGCCCCGGGTACGGCGAGCGCACCATCAGAGAACCCAAGGTGATCACCATGACTACCGAGAGCGTCCTGCACCCGAGTCTCATCGTCCCGATCGGACACGTCGAGCCCGTTCCCCGCCGCATTCGGGGGATGGTCGGGGGACGTGTCGCCTTCGACACCCGTCGCGCGCTGTACGTGTGGGAGTGGCAGGCGTACCCGCAGTTCAGCATCCCGGTCGAGGACTTGGCGGAGGGCGTGCTCGACGACGACAAGCACACCGAGCAACTCGGTGCCGGGCCCGCTCACCGCCACACCCTGCGGGTCGGTCCGGAGGTCCGCGCCGGGGCGGCCTGGGTCTGGGGGGAGGGCTCGCCCGAAGCCCTGCGTGACACGGTGCGTTTCGAATGGGAGGCGCTGGACGCCTGGTTCGAGGAGGACGAGCCGGTCTTCGTCCATCCGCGCAGCCCGTACTCGCGTGTGGACGCGCTGCGTTCGCGCAGCACCGTCCGGGTCGAGGTGGAGGGCGTCGTACTGGCCGAGGCCTCCGGCTGCGTAAAGCTGTTCGAGACCGGTCTGCCGACCCGCTACTACCTCGATCCCATGAACATCGACTGGACCCGGCTGCGGCACTCCGACACGGTGACCCGGTGCCCCTACAAGGGGACGACGAGCGACTACTGGTCGTTCGACGGCGACACCGCCGCCCACGAGGACATCGCCTGGACGTACGACTTCCCCACCATCCACGCCAACCGCATCGCCGGACTGACCGCGTTCTACAACGAGCACGTCGATCTGTACGTCGACGGCACCCTGCTGCCGAGGCCGGTGGACCCCACCCGGCCGGGCTCCGACTAGCGGAACCGGGCCGCGGGCCCGACGCGTCACACATCGACTCCCCGCACGGTCTCATGAGGTGAAAGCCCTCCAAAAGCCTCACCACCTCAGGGAGCGACCATGAGTGACATCGTCCTCGAGCCCGCCGCGCAGGAATTCGCCGACGCGACCGCCAAACCGCCGCTGCTGTACGAACTCGGTGTCGAGGGAGCCCGCAAGCTGCTCGACGACGTCCAGTCCGGGCCGGTCGAGAAGCCGGACGTGGACGAGAAGTGGATCACCGTGCCCGCCGAGGTCGGTGACGTGCGGGTGCGCATCGTCAAGCCCGCCGGCACCACCGGCGTGCTGCCCGTCGTGCTCTACGTGCACGGCGGCGGCTGGATCCTCGGGAACGCCGGTACCCACGACCGTCTGGTGCGCGAGCTGGCCGTGGGCGCGGAGGCGGCCGTGGTCTTCGTCGAGTACGACCGCTCCCCGGAGGCGAAGTACCCCGTCGCCATCGAGCAGGCCTACGCCACCGCCCAGTGGGTCACCACCAAGGGCGCCGACGAGGACCTGGACGGCTCCCGCATGGTCGTCGCCGGTGACTCCGTCGGCGGCAACATGAGCGCCGCCCTCACCCACATGGCCAAGCGCCGCGGTGACGTGACCTTCCTGCACCAGTCCCTCTACTACCCCGTCACCGACGCCGGGCAGGACACCGAGAGCTACCGCGCCTTCGCGCACGGACCGCACCTGACGGCGAAGGCCATGGAGTGGTTCTGGGACGCCTACACCACCGATCCCGCGGAGCGGGACCAGATCACGGCCTCGCCGCTGCGTGCCACCCCGGAGGACCTCCGCGGGCTGCCGCCGGCGTTCGTCGCGGTCGACGAGAACGACGTGCTGCGCGACGAGGGCGAGGCCTACGCCCGCAAGCTGGTCCAGGCCGGAGTGCCGACCACGAGCGTCCGTTACAACGCCACCCTGCACGACTTCATGATGCTGAACCCGGTCCGCGCAACGCAGGCCTCCACCGCCGCGATCGAGCAGGCGATCCAGGTGCTGCGCAAGGCCCTCGGCACCAACTGATCCGCTCCGCGCGGCACTTCCGGCACCCGGGCGCGCCCGATGACGCGCGTGGTGGCCGGCTCAACGAAAGGCAGCTCTCATGAGTGCACAGAAACCGACCGTCGTCCTCGTGCACGGCGCGTTCGCCGACTCGTCCAGCTGGAACGGCGTTGTCGAAAGGCTCCAGGCGCACGACTACCCGGTGGTCGCCGCGAGCAATCCGCTGCGCGGACTGACCGGGGACAGCGCCTACGTCAGACAGCTCCTGGAGTCCATCGACGGGCCCGTGGTCCTCGCCGGCCATTCCTACGGCGGCTCGGTCATCAGCAACGCGGCGACGGGACTCGACCACGTCAAGGCCCTCGTGTTCGTCGCGGCGTTCCTGCCGGAAGAAGGCGAGAGCGCGGTCGAACTGTCCGGCAAGTTCCCGGGCAGCACCCTCGGGGAGACGCTTCGCCCGGTGCCGGTCACTCTTCCCGACGGAGGCGGGGCCGCGGACCTCTACATCGAGCAGACCAAGTTCCACCAGCAGTTCGCCGCCGACGTCCCGGAGGAGACGACGGCGGTCATGGCGGCCACCCAGCGGCCCGTGGCCGACGCAGCGCTGGCGGAGGGCGCCTCGGCGCCGGCGTGGAAGGACATCCCGTCCTGGGTCCTCGTGGCCGCCGACGACCGCAACATCCCGGCCCGGGCGCAGACGTACATGGCCGAGCGCGCGAAGGCCACGGTGGTGCACGTCACCGCTTCCCACGCGGTCAGCGTGTCGCGTCCGGGTGAGGTCGCCCGACTGATCAACGAGGCGGCGCAGGCGACCGGCTGAACGGAAGGTGGGCCGCCGCCCCCCCCGGGGGAGGACCGGCGGCGGCCCACCGAGCCTCGCGCCCGGCGCGGTGCCGCGTCACGTCCCATCGGAGTGACACAGGAGTACTTCATGGATACGAGCAAACAGGCCGCTCGCGGGCTGGCCGACATACAGGCGTTTCTCTACCGCGAGGCGCACCTCAGCGCCGCCCGTCAGCGGGTGTCCGCCTTCACGGCGAGGGCCGACGGGCTGACCGGCGGGCAGCGCAGAGACCTGGAGCGGTGGTACCTGGAAGAACAGAAGTACGTGGCCCGCATGGTGACCGAGCACATCGCGGAGCGCATCGGCGCGGCCGAGGCGGCGCACCGCCTCCGGTTCGGCCGCTGGCTGCGGGGCACGCTCATCGCCATGACCGTGATCGGCCTGACGATCTTCGTGTGCACGGCGGTCGTCGTGGGATCGATGGCCTGATCCACCGAATCGGCACCGCGTCTCCGTGGAATCCGTAGCGGCGGCTTCCGGCCAGTGTGCCCGGCCGGAACGCGAGGTAGCGACGACGGGCATGCAGAAGAAGGCAGAGGCGGGGGCAACGGACCCCGGTTTCCGAGCACACGCGCGTGAGCCTCGGCAATCAGTTTGAGACAGGTCCGCGGAAAGTGAAACGCCGGGGTATTGTGACAGCCGGGAGGCTGCCATGGTGAGGGACGGCGAACGGACCGAGCTCATCGGGCGACAGGACGAGTGCAAGATCCTGGACGACCTCCTCGCGCAGGCCAGATCCGGACGCAGCGGAGTGCTCGTGGTGCGCGGTGAGGCGGGCATCGGCAAGACCGAGCTGCTGAACCACCTGCTGGACCGGGCCACCGGGTGCCGCGTCGTCAGAGCGGTCGGCGTGCAGTCCGAGATGGAGCTGTCCTACGCCGGGCTGCACCAGCTCTGCGCACCTCTCCTCTCCCACCTCGAAGGACTCCCCGAGCCGCAGCGCAACGCCCTGCGCACGGCATTCGGCATGCAGGTCGGTGAAGCTCCCGACCGGTTCCTGGTCGGCCTCGCCACATTGAGCCTGCTCGCCGCCGCCGTCGGCGACAAGCCGTTGCTGTGCCTCGTCGACGACGCGCAGTGGCTGGACCGCGTCTCGGCCCAGACGCTGGAGTTCGTCGCCCGCCGCCTGCTCGCCGAACCGGTCCTGCTGGTCCTGGCCGTCCGCGAGTCCGGCACCCGAGAGGTGCTCGCCGACCTTCCCGAGCTCGCCGTGCGCGGACTCGGCGAGCGTGACTCCCGCGAGCTGCTCGACTCGGTCGTCACCGGCCCGCTCGACCAGCGGGTACGCGACCGCATCGTCGCCGAGACGCGCGGCAACCCGCTGGCCCTGGTGGAGCTGCCGCGCGGTCTGTCCCTGCTCGAGATGGCCGGCGGGTTCGGCGTACCGGAGAGCCGCCCCCTGTCCAGCCAGATCGAGGCGGGTTTTCTGCGCCGCATCAGGTCCCTGCCGGCGCAGACGCAGCAGTTGCTGCTCATCGCCGCAACCGAACCGGTCGGTGACGTGGCCCTGCTGCGGAACGCCGCCGAACGCCTCGGCCTCGACGTGGACCGCGCCGCGACCGAGGCCGAGGCGTCGGGTCTGCTGGCCCTCGGCACCTGGGTCCGCTTCCGCCACCCACTGGTGCGCTCCGCGGCGTACCGCGCCGTCGGGTTCGAGGAACGCCGGCGCGTGCACGGAGCCCTGGCCGAGTCGATCGACGCCACGCTCTATCCCGAACGCCGTGTCTGGCACCTCGCGAGTGCCGCGACGGGCCCGGACGAGAGTGTCGCCGCCGAACTGGAGGGCTCCGCCGGGCGAGCGCACGCGCGCGGCGGTGTCGCCGCGGCCGCGGCCTTCCTGGACCGGGCCACCGAGCTGACCCCCGATCCGGCGCGTCGCGGAGCCAGAGCACTGGCCGCGGCCCGCGCGAAGTACCAGGCGGGTGCCTTCGACACGGCGCGGGAACTGGTCGACGCGGCGGAGCTGAGCCACCTCGACGAGGTCGGAGCCGGACGGGCGACCCTGCTGCGCGGACAGATCATGTCGGCGGCCATGAGCGCCAGCGCCGGACTGCCGCTGCTGCTCGAAGCGGCAAAGCGGCTCCAGCCGTTCGACTCCGCACTGGCCGACCAGACGTACCGGGACGCGATCTACGCGGCCCTGACCGCCGGCCGGCTGGCCACGGGCGGGGTCCGTGATGTCGCCGAGGCCGTGCTGAGCACGCCGGGCCACTCCGGTGACGGGACCCGGGAGACCCGCCTTCTGACCGGTCTCGCCCGGGTGGTGACCGAGGGCTACGCGGTGGGCGCACCGATCCTCCTGGACGCAGTGGCGGCGTTCCGGGAAGGGGAACTCTCCCGGGAGGACGGCCTTGGCTGGCTGCCGTTCGCGTGCCGCATGGCGCACAGCACCTGGGACTTCGACACCTGGTCGGAGCTGTCGGCACGCTTGGTCGACCTCGCCCGTGGCAACGGAGCTCTCGCCGTCCTGCCCTCCGCCCTGCTGCTGCGCCTGTCGAACCGGGTGTTCGCCGGCGACCTGCGCGGTGCCGCCTCCCTGACCGTGGAGGCGAGCGCGATCGGCGAAGCCACCGGCAGCAGTTTCTTCGCCCACTACGGCTCACTCGTCCTGGAGCCCTTCAGAGGGAGGGAGTCGGCCACCCGGCAAGCGATCGACACCCTCACCCAGGACCGACTCCTGAGCGGTGAGGGCAAGGTGACGACGGCCACCCAGTGGGCCGCCGCCGTCCTCTACAACGGCCTCGGCAGGTACGAGGAGGCCTGTGCGGCGGCCGAGCGGGGCTGCGAGAACCCCCAGGAGATGGGCCTGTCCCTCCAGTCCCGGGTCGAACTCGTCGAGGCGGCCGTGCGCCTGGGGCGAACCGAGCTGGCCACTGACGCGGTACGGACGATCGAGGAGATGGCACAGGTCAGCGGCACCCCTTGGGCGCTCGGCATCTCCGCCGCCACGCGGGCCCTGGTGAGCGAGGGAGGGACGGCCGACGCACTGCACCGGGAGGCGGTCGAGCGACTCGACGCGGCCGGGGTCCGGATGGACAGCGCCCGCGCACGGCTGCGTCACGGTGAGTGGCTGCTTCTGGAACGGCGACGGGCGCAGGCGCGTACCCGACTGAGCGAGGCACACGAGATGCTCGACGCCGCCGGGGCCGAGGCGTTCGCGGAGCGCGCCCGGCGGGAGTTGAAGGCCGCCGGCGTCAAGGTGCGCGGCCGGGCCACGGCGGAGACCGCGGTCCTCACCGCCAAGGAGGTCGAGATCGCGCGGCTCGTTCAGGGCGGCTTCACCAATCCGGAGATCGGCGCGCGGCTCTTCCTCAGCCCGCACACGGTCGAATGGCATCTGCGCAAGGTCTTCGCCAAACTCGGCGTCTCCTCCCGCAAGGAGATCGGCTCGGTGCGGTTGGAGGCGATGGCGGCCACGTCCTGACCCGTCCGACGAAGCAGGCTCAGACGGGCGACGCCTCCGGTTCCGCCAGCAGCGCGGGCACCGTGACGATCTTCGCCTCCCGGGACAGCAGACGGTGGACGGGACACCGCCCGGCCGCGGCCAGCAACTGCTCCCGCTGTGCCGGCTCCAGGGCGCCGGTCAGCCCGACGTTCTTCACGATGGCACCCTGCTTCCCGAACCGCACGGCCACGTCGACCCGCTCCAGTGGCCACTCGTGCCGGTCCGCCAGGGCCCGAACGGCCATGGAGGTGCAGGACCCCAGTGCGGCCAGCAGCAGTTCGCCCGGGGTGGGTCCCTGGTCGGCGCCGATGGGCTCGGGCTCGTCGGCGGTCAGGTGGTGCGTGCCGATCGAGACGGAACGGGTGAGCCGTCCGCCCTCGGCGACGGTGACGATGCGCGTGGTCATGGGTCTTCCTCTCGGCCGGGTACGGGGACCGGGTCAGGGTTCGGCAGGTCCCCCTTCCGCAGTGACCGAGCGGCGCGGGCGCCTGTGACAGTCGGCCGGTAAGGGGGTGTCACAGATGGGGCGCGTCTCCTGTCACCAGGGTGCAGAGCAAGAACCATGTCGGCGGGAAAGAGGCAGCACATGCGGGTGGCCGTGGCCGGGGGGACCGGTCTGGTGGGCACATACGTGGTATCGGGGTTGCGAGCCGCGGGGCACACGCCCGTGGTCCTCGCCCGTTCGCACGGTGTGGATCTCACCACCGGTGAGGGTCTGGCCGGGAAACTGTCCGGCAGCGACGCGGTGATCGACGTGACGAACATCGTCACCACGAGAAGGAAGACCGCCGTCGACTTCTTCTCCCGGACGACCGGCCACCTGATCTCCGCCGCGCACGCCCAGGGCGTCGCGCATCTGGTCACCCTGTCGATCGTCGGCAGCGACGAGGTCGACTTCGGGTACTACTTCGGCAAGCGCGCCCAGGAGGAACTGGTCCGCGACGGTGGCGTGCCGTGGACGGTGGTGCGCGCCACCCAGTTCTTCGAGTTCCCGGACCCGCTGCTGAACAACGCGTCACCGGTGGTCGTGGTGCCGAGAATGCTGACCCGGCCCGTCGCCGCCCAGGACGTCGCCGAGACGCTCGTCGGACATGTCGCCGGGGGACCGGCGGGTATGGCGCCCGAGATCGCGGGGCCCGACGAGCTGGACATGGTGGATATGGCGCGTCGCCTCGCGCGGGCGCGTGGACGTCGCCGCCTCGTCGTTCCGGTGACGCTGCCGGGCAAGGTCGGCAGGGCCATGACCACGGGCGGCCTGCTGCCCCGCGGGGAGTACCTGCGCGGCCACCGGACCTTCGACGCCCACCTCGCCTCCCTCCGGGCGTCCTGACACCCGGTCGGGCCGCGGCGGTCACAGGACCGTGCCCAGCATGCGCCGGGAGGTGATGCCCAACTTGGCGTACACCTTGCGCAAATGCCATTCCACGGTGTGCGGGCTCAGGAACAACTGGGCGCCGATCTCGGAGTTGGTGAGCCCGTCCCGGGCCAGGCGGGCGATCTGGCTCTCCTGAGGGGTGAGCGACGCCACGGCCGCGGCGTCGCGGCGGGCCACCGTCTCGCCGGTGGCCCGCAGTTCGCGGACCGCGCGTTCGGCGAACGCCTGCGCGCCGAACCGGGTGAACAGGGCGTGGGCCATCCGCAACTGCGCACGGGCGTCGGCCCGCCGGCCCTCCCGCCGCAGCCACTCCCCGTACAGCAGACGCGCCCGGGCCGTCTCCATGGCGGCCTGGGTGCGACCGAGCCGCTCGATCGCCTCCCGGAACAGCGCGTCGGCCGCCGTTCCTACGCTGAGCAGGGCGCGGCAGCGCGTCTGGACGCCCAGTGCCCAGTCCGTGCCGGCGGCGTCCGTGTCCCGGGCCAACCGGACCAGTGCCCCCTCGGCCACGTCGAGGTGGCCGCTGCGCACCCCGGCCTCCACCAGCTCGACCAGCCCCCAGCCGGCCGCGATCAGGTCCTGCGGATGCGCGCTCGCCCGACGGGCGGCGTCCAGCGCCTCCTCGTACCGGCCCAGGCCGTTGAGGAGCACGGCCCGGGCCCGGCATGCGACGGCCACCCCGATGCCCTCACCGCGGCCGACGGCCTCCTCCGTGCCGGCCTCGATCAACTGTGTGGCCTCGCTGGGGTGCCCCTGCCAGGCGGCGAGCGTCATCGTGCCGTACGGCGCGAAGCCGCTGTCGACCGCCTCCTGAACCCGGCGGGTCTCCGCGACGAGCAGCGCCGCCGCGTCCAGTTCACCGGCGGTCGTGTGGACGACCACCCTCGAATTGAGCGCGAGCGGCAATTCGGTCAGCGCACCGACGGCACGGGCCGTGCGCACGTGCCGGGTGACCAGCTCCGTCCAGCCCTCGTGGTCCCACATCTCGGCGGCCAGCGTCGAAGCCGCCCACGACCAGCGCAGCACCTCGTCGGGTCCGGCCTCCCGGCGGAACGCGCGTACCGCCTCGCGCGAGACGGCGACCGCGTCGCTGTAGCCGTCCAGGAAACGGGTGGTGAGGGCGTCCAGCAGCAGGTCGGCGGGGCGCGGCGGATCCGTGCCGGGGAGGATCGTCCCGCGTGCGGCCGCCGCCACCTCGCGCACGTGCGCGTCGGAGGCGAGGCGCCCGGCGAACATGGCGGCCGACAGGGTGTCCAGGAAGGTCTCGCGGGCCAGGCCCGGATCGAGCGGGACCAGGCGCCGCGCGGTGGCCAGCAGCCGGGGGAGTGCTTCGTCGACGCGGTGGGAGGCGAAGGTGATCCGGGCCTCGACCAGATCCGCACGGGCCCGGCCGAGTCCGTCCAGCGTGCCGGCCCGTGCCAGCTCCAGCAGGTCGCGCGCCGCGGCGGGCGCACCGGCGCGCAGCTTCGCCTGCGCCGCGGCGAGGGCACGCGTCGCCTTGCGCCGCGGGTGCGGCGTCAGTACGGCCGCGTGGGCGAGGAACGCGGCCGCCGCGGCGGTACCGCCCCGCGCCCGCGCACGTTCGGCCGACGACTCCAGCTCCGCGGCGACGGCCTCGTCCGGCCGGACCGTGGCCCGCGCGAGGTGCCAGGCCCGGCGGTCGGGGTCGAGGCCGGGGTCCGTCGCTTCGGCCAGTACCCGGTGCACCTCACGCAGCTCCGCGAGTCCGGCCGACCGGTAGACCGCGGAGCGCAGCAGAGGATGCCGGAACCGCACCAGCGTGCCGACGTCGAGCAGCCCCGCCGTCACCGCCGGCTCCAGGGCGTCGGAGGAGATGCCCAGTCGCTCGACGGCGCTTCTGAGCAGCGACACGTCACCGACCGGCTCGGCGGCGGCCGCCAGCAGCAGGCGCCGCGTCGGCTCCGGGAGCGAGTGGACCCGCGCGAGGTAGCTCCGCTCGATACGGCCGGTCACTCTCCCGGGGCCGTGCGGAGCTGACCCCTCGACGGCTTCCGCGTCGACGCGGCCGTGGGGGAGTTCCAGCAGCGCGAGGGGATTGCCGCGCGCCTCGGCGAGGACGCGGTCGCGGATCCGCTCGTCCATCGGGCCTTCGGCGCTCGTGTCCAGCAGTGCGCGGGCGTCGGTGTCGTCCAGACCGTGCAGCGTCAGCTCGGGCAGACCGGCCAGCTCGTCGCGTCCCCGCTGCTCTCGGGTGGCGAAGACCAGCGCCAGGGGTTCGGCGAGCATTCTTCGCGCCACGAACGCCAGCGTCTGCGCGGAGACCCGGTCGAGCCACTGGGCGTCGTCCACGAGGCAGAACAACGGTTGCCGGGCGGCCACGTCGGTGAGCAGTCCGAGCACGGCCAGACCTACCAGGAACCTGTCCGGAGGCGGCCCCGCGCTCATCCCGAACGCCGTGGCCAGCGCTGCCGCCTGTGGCGGCGGGAGGGAACCCGCGTGTCCGAGGAAGGGCGCGCACAACTGGTGCAGTCCCGCGAACGGAAGCTCCATCTCCGACTCGGCTCCCGCCCCCCGGGCGACCCGGTGCGCGGTGACGCGTGCCGCCAGGTGATCCAGGAGGGCGGACTTCCCGATGCCGGCGTCGCCGCGCAGTACCAGCACCGCGCTGCGGCCGGCCTCCACCTCCGAGAGCAGTCCGTCCAGCACCTCGTACTCACGGCGCCGACCACGCAGCCGCTCCGGACCGTCCCCGCTCACGCAGCCCCCCACACGCGGCGAGCATAACAACACGGCGTGCGGCCGGAGCCGGGGCGGTTTCCGTGGCCGTCTCCCGCGGCGACTGTCACAGAACGGAGAGCCGTCCCATCAAGAGAGCAGAACGCTTTCTTGCTGCTCGCGCGGGTGTTCAGGTGCAGGACCCGTGCGGTACGGCAGCCGGAGCCGAGAGGGGACGACCTGACATGTTGATCGCAATGGACCGTGTCAGCCCTTCGGGCACCGCGGAGACGGCGGCCCTCGGGTTCGCACAGCCGGAGATGTGGCTGGTCGGCGTGCCGTACCGGCCCACCGCTTCCCGTGTGGTCTGGATGTACTACGTGGTGGACGAGGCCGGCGACGTCTCCGGAGCGGTACGGGCCACCCTGGCGCGTGCCAACAGTGCCCCGGAGAGGCAGGCGCGGGGCGGCGAGTCCATCATGGCGGACGACCTGGAGGTACGCAGAATCGTGCTGGACTCCCTTGGGCACCTGTCCCTGGACGGCCCTGGTGACCTGTCGGCCGCGCCCGCCCGGTGCGGGCCGGGAGCGGCGGGTGCCGCCTCGTGCCGCGGCCGGGGCGTCCCGGGGCAGTGCCGCGCACACCGTCCTGTGAGCCGGATCATGGGCACGGGAGGGCATGGATGTCCCGTGCCGCGCGGTGTTCGCTGGGCGACATGAACGAAAGCCCCAGGACTCCTTTCCCGACTCCCTCCCACTGGATCGACGGCCACGCCGTCGCCGGCTCCGGACCGGTGATCGACGTGGTGAACCCCGCCGACGAATCGGTCATCGCCCATCTGCACGAGGCCACCGCCGGCGACGTGGACACGGCGGTCGACGCCGCGGTCGCCGCCTTCCCCGGATGGGCCGCGACGCCCCCGCGGCACCGGGCGGACGTCATGCGACGACTGGCCGAGGGCCTGCAGGAACGAGGGGAGGAACTGGCGGCCACCATCACCTTGGAGATGGGCGCCCCCATCGCCTTCTCCCGGCAGGCGCAGGTCGGATTCCCGGTCGCGTCCACCCTGGCCGCGATCGCCGCGGCCGAGCGGTTCGAGTGGAGCGAGACGGTCGAGAACTCGCTCGTCGTCCGCGAGCCCGTCGGAGTGGTGGGCGCCATCACCCCGTGGAACTTCCCGCTGCAGCAGCTGGTGACGAAGGTGGTCCCGGCGATGCTGGCGGGCAACACTGTCGTCCTCAAGCCCTCGGAGATGTCTCCCCTCAGCGCCCGGATGTTCGCGGAGATCGCCACGGAGGCGGGGCTCCCGAACGGTGTGTTCAACGTGGTGCAGGGCAGCGGCCCGGTCGTCGGTGAGGCCCTGTCCCGCCACCCGAGGATCGACATGATCTCCTTCACCGGATCCACCCGCGCAGGCAAGAGCGTCTCGGTCGCCGCCTCCGGCACGGTGAAGCGGGTCGCACTCGAACTGGGCGGCAAGGCGGCCCACATCATCCTGCCCGAGGCCGACCTCGACTCGGCCGTCGCCCGCGGACTCGCCTTCGCCTGGGCCAACGCCGGCCAGGCCTGCGGTGCCTACGTGCGCATGCTCGTGCCCGCGGACCTTCAGGAGACTGTGGTCGACAGGCTCCGGACCGCTGCCCAGGAGTACGTGGTCGGTGATCCGACCGCAGAAGCCACGCGGATCGGACCACTCGCCTCGGAGACCCAGCGCCGACGCGTCGACGACTACATCCGGCGCGGCATCGCCGACGGCGCCACCCTCGTGACGGGCGGCCCTGGCCGACCCGAGGGATTCGAGACCGGCGCCTATGTCAGGCCCACGATCTTCTCCGACGTCGCCCCGGAGTCGGTCATCGCCCAGGAGGAGATCTTCGGCCCCGTCCTCGTCGTCATCCCCTACACCGACGACGAACACGCCGTCGAGATCGCCAATGGCACGATCTACGGCCTCAACGCTGCGGTGACCGGGGACGAGGACCATGCCATGGCGATCGCCAAGCGCCTGCGTGTCGGCCAAATCGACGTCAACGGCGGCCAGCACAACTTCCAGGC
Organism: Streptomyces sp. NPDC048171; assembly: GCF_043202655.1. Taxonomy (NCBI): domain Bacteria; kingdom Bacillati; phylum Actinomycetota; class Actinomycetes; order Kitasatosporales; family Streptomycetaceae; genus Streptomyces; species Streptomyces sp. NPDC048171. The sequence goes on along the minus strand of NZ_JBIDAU010000009.1, from coordinate 15,852 downwards.
ACCGTTCGGCGGGTACAAGCAGTCCGGCAACGGCCGGGAGATGGGCCGTGCGGGCCTCGAGGAGTTCCTGGAGACCAAGGCGATCACACGCTGACGCACCGCGCCACCGTGTCCGCGTACAACACACTGTTCGCCGGGAATGACGCACCCCGGACACGTCGTTCACGTCTTGAACCACCGAAGGGACGACCATGGCAGACCGCGCGGCGCTGGCCGCTTTCCTGCGGGCACGCCGCGAGGCTCTGCAGCCCGAGGACGTCGGGTTGCCTCGCGGCCGCCGCAGGCGTACAGGAGGACTGCGCCGGGAGGAGGTCGCGGCCCTGTGCGACATGTCGGTGGACTACTACAGCCGGCTGGAACAGCCGCGGGGCCCGCATCCCTCGGAGCAGATGCTCACAGCGATGGCCCGCGGCCTGCGTCTGTCACTGGAGGAACGCGATCTCCTCTTCCGACTAGCCGGTCACGCCCTGCCGCGCTGTGTGCGACGCGGCGATCACGTAGCCCCCGGGATGATGCGCATCCTGGACCGGCTGGAGGACACTCCCGCACAGGTGATGAACCACCTGGGCGAGACGCTGAGCCAGACCCGTCCCGCGGCGGCGCTGCTGGGTGACCAGACGGCCCACACGGGGCTGGCCCGCAGTTCCCACTACCGCTGGTTCACGGACCCCGCCGCCCGCCTGGTCCACCCCGCGAGCGATCACGCCGAGCAGAGCCGTCTCATGGTGGCCGACCTCCACAGCGCCTACTCCCTCGACGGGGGCGACTCCGGTGCCGCAGCGCTCGTGGACGCGCTGAACCGGGAGAGTCCGGAGTTCGCCGGCCTGTGGCGGCAGCGCCCCGTGCTGGGACCGTACTGCGCCTCCAAGCGCTTCGTGCACCCCCAGGTCGGAACACTCGAACTGCACTGCCAGACGCTGATCGATCCCGACCACGGGCAGCGGCTCGTGGTCTACACCGCGACACCCGGGACGGAGAGCCACACCAACCTCCGGCTGCTGTCCCTGCTGCCGGTCATGTGACGGTGCGGCTCTCGCGCCTGCCGGGGGTCAGGCCCAGTCGAGGGCGTGGTCGTGGGTGAGCCTGGGCATGCGGTCGAACGCCGGAGGTCCGGCCGGGTGGCCGATGTTGACGACGAGGATGGAGCGCCAGTCGTTCCCGGCGAAGAACTCCTTGTCGATCCCGGCCCGGTCGAAGCCGGCCATCGGGCCCGCGGCCAGGCCGAGGGCACGGACGGCGAGGATGAAGTATCCGGCCTGAAGGGGTCCGTTGAACGACGTGATGGCCTCACGCTGGGCGGGTTCGCCCTCGAAGAACTCCTTCATCTCCGGGCGGATGGGCAGCACGTGCGGGATGTGCTCGTGGAAGCGGTCGTCGACGGCGAGCACCGCGACGACGGGCGCGGAGGCGGATTTCGGGCGGTTCCCCTCGTCGAGGTGGGGCAGCAGGCGCTCCTTGCCCTCGGCCGTGCGGACGTACAGGACGCGCAGCGGCTGGGTGTTCGCCGCGGTCGGTGCCCAGCGCGCGAGCTCCCAGATGCTGGTGAGTGTCGCGTCGTCGACCGGCGTGTCGGCGAAGGAGTAAGCGGTGCGGGCGTCGGTGAAGAGCGCGGCGCCGGCCTCGGCGGGGATGCGGGGGAGAGGTCCGGAAACGGACATGGGGGTGCTCCTGGCTCGATGTGCTCGTTATGAGGGAGTGGCTACGATAATCCGGGTCACTAGGAAAAACGTAGCGACCTTCGGCAGAGTAGCACCCGGTTACCCTGAGGGCATGGAGAAGGCGAAGGGCACTCGATCGGCCGACGCGGACGGCTCGGAGGCGGGGCAGCACCATCCGGCGGCTTGTGACGGTGCGCTGAGCAAGGCGTTCAGCTTTCTCGGCAAGCGGTGGAACGGCGTCATCCTGGCCACCCTCCAGCACGGACCCCTGGGCTTCGCCGAGCTGCGGCGGGCGGTGGAGGGCATCAGTGACTCGGTTCTCTCGGAACGGCTTTCCGAGCTGTCCGCCGCCGGTCTTGCGTACCGCGAGGTGGAGCCCGGCCCGCCCGTCACGGTGCGCTACCGCCTCACTCCGGACGGGACGGCTCTGATGCCCATCCTCAGCGAACTGGCCGGATGGGCGTCCCGGCATCTCCCGGACGCGCCGGTCGCCCGGCGCGGCGGCCGTGGTTGAGGCCGTCGCCGTCTCCGTCGTACGAGAGGGGCGACCGGTTTGCGGGGTCCCGTGTGACAACCTTGGCACCATCTCTCATGTGGAGTGTGTCACAAGGTCTGGACACAAGGTGTGCTCTGTGCTCCGGGTATCGTGAAGGTGATTGCTCCCGGCATTCGATGCGGGAGATCGCCGTCCCCGGAGCACCTGAGGAGCCAAGCGCATGATCGCCAGCCCGCTTCCGGACCTGGTCGGCCGGCACCGCGAGTGCGAGGCTCTCGACGATCTACTGGCAGACCTGCGTGGAGGCGGGTCCCGTGTGCTGGTGCTCCGCGGCGAAGCGGGCATCGGGAAGACGGTGCTTCTGGAGTACCTGGCCGCGCAGGCGTCACGGACGAAGGTGTCCCGGGCGCAGGGCATCGAGGCGGACATGGAGCTGCCCTACGCGAGCCTGCACCAACTGTGCGCGCCGTTCCTCGACGAGCTGGACGGCCTGCCGGCACCCCAACGGGAAGCCCTGCGTGTGGCGTTCGGCATGGCGGCCGGTGATCCGCCCGACCGCTTCCTGGTCGGCCTCGCCGTGCTCACGCTGCTCACCCGTGCCTCGGAGGCGCGACCGGTGCTCGTCCTGATCGACGACGCGCAGTGGCTGGACCAGGTGTCCCTGCAGACGCTGGAGTTCGTCGCGAGGAGGCTGCTCGCCGAGGCGGTCGCGATGGTGTTCGCGGTGCGCGACCCGGAAGGGCAGAAGGCGCTGACCGGTCTGCCGGCCCTGCGCATCGGCGGCCTCGAAACCACCGCCGCGGGGGAACTCCTGGAAACCGCCGTCGGCGGGCGACTGGAGAAGCGGATCCGCGACCGGTTCGTGGCCGAGATGCACGGCAACCCGCTCGCTCTGCTGGAGTTCTCCCGAGGCCGCAGTGCCGCCGAACTGGCTTACGGCCTGGACTCGTCCGGTCAACCGATCGTCCAGGGCCCGGTCGCGAGCCGGATCGAGCGGGACTTCGCCCAGCGGCTCACGTCGCTGCCGGAGGCGACGCGGACGCTGCTGCTGATCGCCGCGGCGGAACCGGTCGGTGACGCCCGGCTGTTGGCACGCGCGGCCGCCACGCTCAAGATCACCCCCTTCGCCGCCCCGGCCAAGGTCGCCGGCCTGATCGAGCTGGGCGAGTCCGTCCGGTTCCGGCATCCGCTGGTGCGTTCGGCGGTCTACCACCAAGCCCCACCCGAAGCACGCCGATCGGTTCACCGGGCACTGGCCGCCGCCACGGACCCGCTCCTGGACCCCGACCGGCGGGCCTGGCACGCCGCCCAGGCCGCGGACGGACCGGACGAGGAGGTCGCCGCGGGACTGGAACGAGCGGCCGGCCGCGCCCGGCAACGCGGCGGCATCGCGGCCGAGGCGGTACTGCTGGAACGCGCCGCCGAGGTGACTCCGGACCGCCGGTCGCGAGGGCGCCGCGCCCTGGCGGCAGCGGAGGCGCACTTCTCGGCAGCTGCGCCCGACCGGGCCACGGAGCTGGCCACGGTGGCCGAACTGTGCCCCCTGGGCACACTGGACCGCGCTCGCCTGGCGCGGCTGCGGGCCAGGATCCTCTTCGCCCGCAGCCGCAGCGACGAGGCGGCACCCCTGCTCCTCGACGCGGCCGCGCAGTTCACCGCCGCCGGTTCTCCGCTGGCGCGAGAGACGTATCTGGAGGCGATCAGCGCCACCATCTTCGCGGGCCGCGTACACGGCCCCGCCGGGGCCCGCGCCGCCGCGGTCGCCGCCCGCGCGTCCGGCGCACCCCCTTCCGGCTCCGGGGCCGCCGACCTGCTCCTGGACGGTGTGGCCGCGCTCCTCACGGACGGTTGCGAGACCGGTGTGCCGGCGCTGCGCGGCGCCCTGGAACTGCTGGCCACCGAAGAACTGCCCACCCGGGAGGCCACCGTGCGGTGGCTCCTGCTCGTGCCGGTGGCGCTGGAGGCGTTCATCCACTACGCCTGGGACCTGCACGCGTGGGACACACTGTCCAATCGCGCGGTGCGCCTGGCCCGTGACATCGGCGCGCTCGGCGCACTGCCGCCGGCCCTCGTCTACGCCGGTGGAGTGCACATCCACTACGGCGACTTCACCGAGGCGGACAGGATGATCGACGAGGCCGACGCCCTGGCCGCCGCGACCGGTCACGCGCCGCACAAGTACGCCACGTTGGTCCTGGCCGCATGGCGGGGCGAGGCGGACGTCGCCTCCGGGATCATCGAGGAGGCCAGGCGGCGGGCCGACCAGCGGGGCGAGGTGTCCCTGCTGGGTGCCATGGGCTACATCCAGGGAGTGCTGTACAACGGCCTGGCACGGTACGAGGAGGCCCTGGAGGCCGCGCGTAGCGGCATCGAGCACGACGGGTTCAACTTCGCCGGTCTGTCACTGATCGAACACATCGAGGCCGCCACCCGGTGCGGTGAGCTGGAACAGGCCAGGGCTTCACTGGAGCGGCTGGTCGGTCTCACCCGCGCGACCGACTCCGGCTGGGCCGGCGGCGCCGCAGCGCGTAGCCAGGCCCTCCTCGCCGACGGCGAGGAGGCCGACCGTCTCTACCGTGCGGCGATCGTGGAGTTCGAGCGCGGCGGTGTCACCGTGGAGGTGGCCCGTAGCCACCTGCTGTACGGCGAGTGGCTGCGCCGCACCCACCAGCGATCGCTGGCCCGCGAGCACCTGCGTACGGCTCACGAGATGTTCGACGGCATGCGGGCGCACGCCTTCGCCGAGCGGGCCCGCCGCGAGTTGCTCGCCACCGGGGAGCATGTCCGGGTGCGGGAGGCCGCGGTGACCAGCGAGCTCACTCCTCAGGAGTCGCAGGTGGCCACGCTCGCCGCGGGCGGCATGACGAACGCGAAGATCGGGGCGGAGCTGTTCATCAGCCCGCACACCGTGGAGTGGCACCTGCGCAAGGTGTACACGAAGCTCGGGATCAATTCCCGCCGCGCGCTGCCCGGTGCCCTGGCGAGCACCCCGCCCACGGAGCGGGACGACGAGGGCTTGGTGCGTGCGGGCTGAGTCCGTAGTCCCCTGGCCCCCAGGGCCCCACGGACTCGACTACGGACAACAAGGGCGCGACGGGGGGTGCCGCGGACGGAGGGTGGACCCATCGCCCTGAAGGGGCGCCCGTTCACCCGAAGGAGCCCCGATGTCCGCGCCCAATCCGGAGACCACCACGCCGGCCGGCACCCCGGCCGTCCGGCCTGCCGAGGGTGACCTGGACACTGCCCTCCACACTTTCCTGACCCAACGGAACCGGCTGTTCCGGATCGCCCACCGGATCGTCGGGGACGCCGCGGGAGCCGAGGACGTGGTCCAGGAGGCGTGGGTGCGCTGGCAGCTCACCGATCGCTCGGAGGTCAAGAACCCGGTCGCCTTCCTGACCACGACCACGACGCGTCTGGCCATCAACGTCCTCCAGTCCGGGCGGCGTCGGCACGAGACGCCGTCCGAACCGCGTTTCGCCGACCTCGGCGACCTCGCCTCGTCCGACGACCCCATGCTCTGCGCCGAGCGGACCGCGGCGATCGAGTCGGCCCTGGCCCTCCTCATGGCCAGGCTGACACCCGACCGTCTGGCCGCCTATGTGCTGCGCAAGGGCTTCGGCTACACCTATACGGACCTCGCGAAGCTGCTGCGGATCAGCGCCCCGAACGCGCGCGTGGTGGTCCACCGTGCCCAGACCCGACTCGACAGCGAGCGTGAGCGGCCGATCTCCACCGAGTCGCACCGTCGTCTCGTCACCGCGTTCCGGACCGCCGCCGACACCGGCGACCTGGATGATCTCGTACGACTGCTCGTTCCCGAGGAGCGGGTGCGCCGCTTGGCGCAGCCGTCCCGCGGACCGGTCGGCCCGGCGCACGTCCCGGCCCTTCATGCCGCGTGACGGCGAGCGGCGAAGCGGGCTCGCTCCGGCCGGGGCGGGTGAGTGCGCGCCGTCGGACCTCGCCCGGCCCCCTGTTGTCACATCCGGGGTCTCCGTCCTGTCTCCCTTGTGCGGGCAAGCGGGTGCGGCTCACCTGCCGCGCCCTCGCGCCGGGAGACCGCCCCGGCACCGAGCAGTCGGACGCCGGGGACAGCAGGGAGGTCACCGCCCATGAGCGACGAGGCCAGGTTGATCACACAGTGGAACAGGCTGACCCGAGTCCATCGCCGGATCGAAGCCCGTATGGAGCGACACCTGCACCGGCAGCTGGGCCTGGGCGTGAGCGAGTTCTATGCCCTCCGTACGTTGAACGAGGGGGTGGCAACCGGTACGGGACTGCTCTATCTGACCGACCTGGCCAACGGGACGGGGCTGAGCCAGTCCGCCACCAGCCGCCTGGTCACACGCCTGCAGGAACGCGGCTTGATCACCACGCACACCTCGTCCAACGACCGCCGGAGCATCGAGATCGAGCTCACCGCCGTCGCGCACGACGTGCTGCGGCTGGGATCTCCCCTGCTGAGCCAGGCGGTCGAGGAGGTCGTGGGCCAGCTCCACGTCGAGGAGACGGACAAGGACCTGCTCCGCTACCTGCGTGGAGGAGGGAGCGACGGTGCGGGCACCCATGTTCGACAGGCGCCGAACGTTCGGTAGCATGGCCGCATGCCGGACCACCACGCGTCACCCGCGGACAGCGAGCTCTCCCTGCCTCGCCTCCTCGGGGTGCTCAGCGATCCGACGCGGTTGGGCATCGTCCGGATCCTGTCCGACGGCGCCGAGAGAGGGTGGGGGCAGTTCAGTGCTCCCGTCGCCAAGTCCACGCTCAGCCATCACCTCAAGATGTTGCGTGAGGCGGGCGTGACCCAGACTCGCCAGGAGGGCACGCGCTGCTTCGTGAAGCTGCGAGGTGACGCCCTGGAGACCCGCTTCCCCGGTCTGCTGCCGGCGCTCCTGTCCGCCGCAGGCACCGACCATGTCGGAGAGCACGTCACCGAGCGGGACGAGCGGGCGTGACCGCGTAAGCGCTGCGTGCCGCACGGGAGCCGCTCGAATCTTTCCCTGATTTGACATGAGCATGATGCGCTCGGTGTGGCGCGGGTCGCATCGCGGGCGACCCCTGCGCTTCCGAACGGTGTCAACGCCTGCCCTCCGCAATTACCGCCGTCGCCGCCCCATTTGACGATGCCGTCGACGCTACGCATAGTGTTCTATGTACATCGAACATCGAACAAGGAGTCTTGATGTCCCCGAACCAGCCCCACGAGACGTTCTCCGGTCACGTCGTGATCGTTACCGGCGCGGGAACCGGCATCGGCCGAGCCACCGCCGTGGCCTTCGCCGAGTCGGGTGCGCACGTCCTCGCCGTGGGCCGCCGCGAGGCGCTCCTGAAGGAGACCGCCGCCGCCCACTCCAACATCGATGTCCTGGCCATCGACATCTGCGGTGACGATGCGCCCGGCAAGGTGGTGGACGCCGCCGTGGAGCGGTGGGGACGCCTCGACCACCTGATCAACAACGCCGGTGCGACAGCGGTGATGCCGCTGGCGGAGGCCGAGAAGCAGACGATCGTCGATCTGCTGGCGCTCAACGTGGTCGCGCCCAGTCTTCTGGCTCGCGAAGCCCTGCCGCACCTGCGCCGGACCTCGGGCTCGATCATCAACCTCTCCAGCACCTACGGGCACCGCCCGATGGCGGGGGGTGCCCACTACTCGGCCACCAAGGCCGCCATCGAGCAGATGACGCGGAGCTGGGCACTGGAGCTGGCTGACGAGGGTGTTCGTGTCAACTCGGTCGCTCCCGGCCCCACCCGTACCGACGTCATGCTGCACGCCGGTCTGACACCGGAGGCGGCCAACGACATGTACGCCTATGAGCGCGACCGCATCCCGACCCACCACATCGCGCACGCGGACGAGGTGGCTCACTGGATCCTCCGCATGGCGGACCCGGCCGGACGCCATGCGACCGGTCAGGTGATCACCGTCGACGGCGGCCTGGAACTCATCTGACGCATGGCGCGTTCGGTCGGCTCCGGACACGAGGCGGTACGCGTTCCCGGTCCACCGAGGTCGCGTCGCCGCCGGCCGGAGGGGCGAGGAGGCTGGATTTCACACTGTCCGGACGCGCCGGAGTCGGTTTCCTGATGCATCCTCAACTCCATTGCTGTGTCGGGCGATTACGTCGGAAGGCTGGGCGTCGACACAGCAGTGACGACAGCTCACTTCCCTGGCAGCCTCGCCAACAGCGAGGGGCGCGTCGACCTGGACGCGCCGGCGAACGACTACCTTCCCCGGGCACTGACGGACGACCGCATCACCGTGCGGCATCTGCTGAGCCGTCGCAGCGGCCTGTGGGACTACACGAGTGACATGTCTTGCCACAACAAAGGCACCGTCAACACCGTCCTCGCCGGCGCACTGGAAGCCGCCTTCTGCGGTGTCGACCCCGTCAAGAGCGGCAAGGCGCTCCGCTCCGTTGGTGAGGCGGCCACCGAGGACATCGCGCCCGGCGTCCTGCGCCACTGACGTGGTGAACAAGGCCGTGTGAGGTGATCTGATCACCACGGGCAGGTCGAGAGGGCCCGGCCCGCAGGACCGGTGCCTTCTCCGCCGAGGGCGGTCACCGGTGTCACGAACCGGCCCCTGGCCCGGTCAACATGTCGCAGGCACATGCGGGTGCGACGACGGCACCCGCGTGGACGCCGACGGGCCGGACGTCGGAGCCGACCCGTGACAGTTCGGGCTCATGAAGGGACGACGGGTCGATGACACCACCAGGAAAGCTGCCCGCACCGCAAGACGGCCTCCTGCTCACGCACTTCCTCACGGTGCGCGACGTCGCCGTCTCCCGGCGCTTCTACGCCGACGTCTTCGGCGGAGAGGTGGTGATGGCGGAGAACCCGGCGATGGTGAAGGTCGCCAACAGCTGGATCATCATGAATCCCGGTGGCGGCCCCACCCCCGACAAGCCGGGGGTCACGCTGGAGCCGCCCCGAAGCGGTGAGCGCGTGTCCAGCTTCCTCAACGTGCGGGTGGCCGACCTGCCCGCCTTCTACGCGCACGCGGTCGCTCAGGGCGCGGACTTCCTCACCGAACCCGTCGATCGCGGTGCCGAACTGCGCTGCTACCTGCGCGACCCCGACGGCTACCTCATCGAGGTGGGCCAGTCGACCGGCCTGCTGCGGGGCATCCAGGCGGAAGCTCCCGCCGAGGCCGGTTGAGGCCGCGGACCGGCGAAGTCCCTGGGCGCGGGTCGTTCACGGCCGCCCCCGGTCGGCCGCCGGCCTGCCGGGGCGGTACGGGTTCGGCGCGGGGAACGACGGTGTTCTTCAGGGTGCCGAGGCCCTCGACGGTGAGATGACCGTGTCGGAGGCGTTGGCGGTCACGTCGAACCGACCGCGATCGGCGCAGGGGACGTGGAGCCAGAGCCGGGCGCCGAACGCGGCGGCGACGGCCTCGTAGCCGGCGGGCAGGCCCGTCCCCAACCATGACTCGACCGCGGCCCAGTCGAGAGGTACGGCAAAGTCGGCTGGCGGGGCCGTCTCCCTCAGGTCTGGGCGGTGCCGGCGCGTGACCGGATCTGTGAGAGACGGTAGGAGTTCGGCAGGTCCCGCACCACGACCGACAGGTCAACCGCTTCCATGCCTGCTTTGCTCAGGTGAGTGGCGATGAGTTCCAGCACGCCTTCGGACAGGTGTGCCTTCACCGCCGGAGTCCTTCCGTGCAGGAGGGCGACCTCGACGTGCATCACCATTCCGCCGCCGTACGTCTCGGCCGGGACCACCGAGGTCTTGGACACACCGCTGGAGCCGCTCCGGTCGACCACGAGCGCGTTGAGAGCCGTGACCAGGTCCGTGTGGTCGAGGACGCGGGTGATCCGCGGCGAGAGGGTGATGTGGACGTGAGGCACGGCACTCCTTCCAGTAATTGGTTGCTTCGGGCGACGATTTGTTCGGAGGCCTGCACCCGCGTCCTTCGCTGCAGGAGGCCGCGCCGAGTCGGTGACCGGCTGCGCGCGAGTTTCCGAACCGGTCAGCTCAGCGCCGCGCGTACCGCCCCGGTCACCTCGGGCCGCCGCTCCAGCTCGGCATGCACCTCGGCCAGTGTCTGGCCGGCCAGCGCCTGACGCCAGGCGTCCTCGGCGCGGACCATGGCCGTCTTGACCGGGCAGGGCTCCGTGGGCGCGGGGGCGATTTCTCCCACGCGGCCGCAGCACCGGATCTCGGCGCAGTGAAAGATGCGGGCGTCACCCTCGATCGCCTCGACCACGTCCAGCAGCGTGATCCGGTCCAGCGGCCTGGCGAGCTGGAACCCGCCGCGCGCACCGGGAACGGAGGTCAGCAGTCCGGCTTTCACCAGAGCCTGCAACTGCTTGTTGAGGTAGGTGGACGACAGGCCGTGCACGGCGGCCAGCTGCGCGTTCCCGACAGGACCACCGCCGGTCATGTGGAGGTTCAGCAGTGTGTGGAGGGCCCACTCGACGCCCTTGCTCATACGCATGATGTGGACAGTTTAAGTCCTGGTCGGCCGGCCGAGACCGATGTAAGGGTGATTCTTGACAATTAATATCCAGGATATCTAATGTCCAGGTTACGGGTTTCGGTGAAGCCCCCGTGACACGCCTGAGAGGACACGCACGACATGACACACATCCTGGTGATCGGTGGCGGATTCGCCGGCGTCTGGAGCGCCGCCGGAGCCGTCAGGGCCGCGCGCGCGGCGGGCCGGGCGGGTGACGACATCCGCGTGACGCTCATCAGCGCCGGGGACGACCTGGTGATGCGGCCGCGGCTGTACGAAGAGGATCCGGGCTCGATGCGGGTCCCGCTGGACCGGATCCTCGGTCCCATCGGGGTGCGCCGGCTCGCCGCGACGGTCACAGCCATCGACACCGACGCCCGTACCATCCGCGCCGTCACCCGGTTCGGCGAGGAGGTGGAGCTGGACTACGACAAGCTGGTCCTGGCCACGGGGAGCCGACTCGTGCGAGCGCCCTTCCTGGGCGCGGAGCACCTCTTCGACGTCGACACGCTGCCCGCGGCGACCGTGCTCGACCACCACCTGCGGCGGCTGCCGGAGCGGGCGCCGTCCGCCGGCCGTCACACCGTTGTCGTGGTCGGCGCCGGCTTCACCGGGCTTGAGGTCGCCACGGCCATGGGCGAGCGACTGCGCGCCATCGCGGGACCGCACGACGCGCACGACGAGATCCGCGTCGTCCTCGTCGACCGGGCCGGCGTTCTCGGCCCCGAGCTGGGGGCCGGACCCCGCCCCTACATCGAGTCGGCCGTCGAGGCCCTGGGTGTCGAGCTGCGGCTGGGCCGCACCGTGAAATCCGTCACCGCCAACCAAGTCGTCCTCTCCGACGGCGAGGTCATCCCCACGTCCACCGTCGTGTGGACCGGCGGTACCGTCGCCAGCCCGCTGACGGCCCAGATCCCGGGCGAACGCGACCGCCTGGGCCGCCTCGCCGTCGATGAACACCTCCGGGTCAAGAACGTTCCGCACGTCTACGCGGCCGGTGACACGGCCGCCGCACAGGCCGAGGACGAGCACTTCGCGATGCAGAGCTGCCAGCACGCGCAGCCCATGGGCAAGTTCGCAGGGCACAACGTTGTGGCGGACATCCTGGGCAGCGATGCCCGCCCGTTCGAGCCCGACCCGTACACCACCTGCCTGGACCTGGGCCCCGACCACGCCGTCGAGACCATCGGATGGGACCGGACCATCGACCTGACCGGAGAGGAGGCCAAGACGCGCAAGAGGAACATCAACGCCCGCTGGATCTACCCCTCCGTCGACGACGCGGAGGCCATCCTCGCCCACGCCGGACGCTTCGCCAACGGCGCCAACAAGCAGACCGCCGAGGTCCGCTAGTCCGTCCGGCAGGAGCCGACGACACACCCTCGCACGGCGGGGCGGGCGGCTCGCAGATGCCGTCCGCCCCCCTGGCCCCGCACCATCACCGCTTCACAGACCCGGCGAAAGGAGGGGAAGACATGACGGTCCCCCCGGCACCGACTCGTGGCCCCGTTGGTCTGACCGGCCGGCCCGCCCGACTCTTCTCGGCCCATGTCGCGCGCAACACGAAACTCACCCCGCACATGATCAGGGTGACGCTGAGCGGCGACTCCCTCACCGAATTCGTGGGGGACGGCCCGGACCAGCGCATCAAGCTCCTCATGCCCCGTCACCCGTCTCAAAGCCTCGACGCACTGCACGGCCTGACCCCGAGACAGATGCGCGAACTGCCGGACGCCGAACGCCCCGTCATGCGGACGTACACCATCAGGAGCCATGCCCCGTCGGTCGGCGAAGTGGAGATCGACTTCGCACTGCACACACCGGTGGGGCCCGCCACCCGGTGGGCGATCGACGCGGCCCCCGGACAGCCGGCCGCCTTCTTCGGTTCCGTCGCCGCCTACGACCCGCCCGCCGACACCAGGTGGCAACTCGTCGTCGGCGACGACACCGCCCTGCCCGCGCTCGCGGCCATTCTGGAATCGCCTTCCGCACCGGCGACGACCTACGCCTACGTCAGCGTGACCGATGCCTCCGCGGTGCTGCCCCTGACCACCCGCGTCGGAACCACGGTCACCTGGCTCCCCCGGGACGGCGGCCGGGGATCCGGCGACGATCACGGTGCGTCGCTCGTCTCCGCCATCCGCCGCGCCGGTCTTCCGACCGGACCGGGATACGTGTGGCTCGCCGCGGAACAGTCGGTCGCGCGGGACATCCGCGCGCATCTCGTCCACGAGCGCGGCATGGACCGGGAACGCGTGTACTTCTCGGGATACTGGAGCCGGGGCAAGGCCGAGGGCGAATAAGCCCCACCTCCTGGTTCAGTCCGGAAAGTCGAAGAGGCGGTACCGGTACACCGAAGCAAAGCCGAACCGCCGGTACAACGGTTCCCCCGCGGGGCTGGCCACGAGCGCGGCGAAGTGCATCCCGCGCTCTCGCCCCACGCGGAGCGCGGCGGACGTCAACGCCGTTGCGACCCCTTGTCGGCGCAGCTCCGCCGCGACGTGCACGAGGAAGATCCCGGCCACGGAATGCGCGGTGATCAACACGGTCGTCCCGACCACTCGGCCGTCCAGCACCGCGGCCAGCCGCACAATGTCCGCGTTGTCCCCGCGCTGGGACTCGGCGCGCACCATCCCGGCCTCGGGCCCCGGGCCGACACCCATGGACGTCCGGTAGGTCCGTACGAGTTCCCTCAGTCGTGAGCCCTCCCGCACCAGAACCACGCGAAGGCCGGACCGGGTACGTGCGTCATGGCCCGGCCGGCCGTGCCCGGCAACTGAGTCGTCGAGCGGCCGCACCATCACTGGCATGACCGTGAGCTGTCGTGCACCGTGTTGCCTCAGGACATCCGCGGTTCCCTCGGGGCTGTCCGGCCCGACCCACCACCACCAGGGAACCCCCGCCAGCTCCCTGCGGACGGCCGCCACGTCCGTCCCGGTCGCCGACCGTACGCGCACCACGCCGTTGAACTGCGGGGCCGCCAGGCCGCTGCGAAAGAGGTCGACACCGAGGTCCGGTCGGTCCGCTGCGCCCCATCCCATGAGGTACTGGCGGAAGTTGGCGAACACGGACCCCATGGCTGGGAAGGCCGCCAAGCCGTCCTGGATCCGCACCGTGTCGTGCGACGTGCCGGCCGCGCCGGTGGAGTCCACCATTGACACTGTTCCCTTCACTTCACATCGTGATGTCGTCCCGCTCAGTGTGGGCCATCGTCGACGGGGCGTTCTCCGTGTCACACATCGGCCACCCGTCCGGTCAAACGCTCAGCCGATCGCCGGTGGACGTACCAGCACCGTCCCGTGGCTGCTCGCACGGTCCGGTCGGCGGCACAAGGCCAGGAGGCTACTCGTATGAAGGTCGTGGTGGTCGACAGTGGAGGCCTCATGGGCATCGAGACCGCGCTCTGCGTCAGAGACCACGGACATGAGGTCGCCCTCGTCCAGGCCCCTGGCGACCCGCACGCGCCCATCTCCGACGAGGTCGCCGAGGCACTGCGGGGCTGCTCCGTGCTCGTCGACCTCGCCCATCAGCCCTCCGCCGACATCGGCACCCTCTCGGAGGACCACGGTCTGGTCGTGGACGAGGCGGCCCTCGTGGAATCCTGGGCCGGGTCCACTGGCGCCCTCCTCAGAGCCGGGGCCGCCGCCGGCGTCCGTCACCATGTGTGCCTCTCCGTCGTCGGTGTGGACCGCATCGGCAGTGAGGGTGTCTTCCGGGCGCTGAGGAATCGGGAGGCCATGATCAGGCGCTCCGGGATTCCGTACTCCATCCTTCGCGCCACACAGACCTTCGACGCGGCGGAGGACATCGCGACAGCGGCCACCGAGGACTGGATCGTGTGGGTTCCGCCCGCGGAGGTGCGCCCGGTCTCCCTCACTGACGTGGCGACGCTGCTCGCGCACACCGCCGTGACGCGGCCTGTGAACGGAGTCCGTGAGATCGCGGGTCCCGAGCAGTTCCGGCTGGACGCGTTCGTGCGCACCGCCCTGCTGACGGAGGCGGAGTACCGGCAGGTCCGTACCGACGCCCTCAGCCCCTTCTACGGCGCGCGGCTCCGGCCCCGGGACCTGCTGCCGGGCCCCGACGCCTTCATCGCGCGAACCACCTACCGGGAATGGTTCGCCGGCCGGCCCGCGCCGGATACCACCTTCTGACCCTCGACGACACCAACGGCACGAGAGAGAACTGCTGATGACGACCCTCAACCTGACGCTGCTCGGCGCGTTCCGCGAGATCACGGCCGCCGAACTGCCTCCCGTCATCTCCGCCCACAGCGGTCGGCCCCTGCGCCGGTACGCCCTGCAACTGCACGTACCCGACGAGCGGCACAGGGAACTGGACGCCGAACTCAAGGCGGCCGCCCTGCCGGACGGAGACCACCTGCAAGGGAGCGACGCGGCGTGGCGCGTCTCGGAGGGCTGGACCGCGTCCTCCCAGGGCCGTCGGCCCGAGATCTACGTCTACCGGATCGAGATCCAGGAGATCGAGATCCTGCATGCCGAAGCTCTCGAGGTCGAGGGACTGCGCATCGTCCCGGGCATGTACAGGGAACGGGCCGACGAGGACACCATCACGGTGACGGTCGTCGCGGAGCTGAGCGGTGAGGACGACGAGCACCTGGAGGAACTCCTCAGGGAGCCCGGTGCCTGGTACGACGTCACGCGCAGGGGCATCAGCGGCACACCGGTGCGCATGCGCTTCGGACGTTGTGTGTGGCAGCGGACCGAGGAAGGGGGCCGGCGTCATCACCTGGAACTCGTCGGCGACGAGGGCAACCCCGAAACGGCACCCTCCGCGCTGGACCTCGCAGCCCGGCCGCGGCTGGACCGGGCCCTGGAGCAGGTCGCGGCGCACACCGACGCCCTGTCCCGACTCCTCGAGGAACTGCGCGCCGCGGGAGTACTGAGCGAGGGCGCGGCCAAGGCCGTCGAAGCCGCCGCCGCTCCGCGCCCGTTGACCCCGCGGGAGCAGCGCGAACTGTCCCGTACCGATCGACTGAGCGACTACTGGAGCTGAGTCCGTTCTTCGGGAGACTGGCGCCGATACCGTTCGTGCAAAGCGGATCATATGTGTCACATCGGTCGGGTGAAGACGGTCTTCAGAGACGAGAGTTCACCCATACCGTCCGGCGGCGTTGCCGGTAGCCCGAGGAGTACACGTGTCCCGCACACCGCAGGCAGCCAGTTCAGGAGCCAGGACGGCTCATCCCGAGCATCTCGGGCGCGTCGTCTTCATCA